>NZ_CP121648.1:2544444-2862500 GCF_029714205.1 Methylobacterium sp. CB376
GGCGGCAGATGCCAGCCCTCCCGTTCGGCCTCGGCGGGGCGGCGGCGCCGCGCGCGGCCGGCACCGCGTCCCGGGTGCGCTCGGCCACGGTCGAGATGGAACTCGACCACGACACCGGCGCCCTGCGCGGCCGGGTGCTGACCGGGCCCCTCGCCGGGCGGGACCTCGACACGCTCGGCCTGCCGGACCTGCGCAGCCTCCTCGCCGCCGCCCGCGCGGGCGACCCGGAGGGCGAGAAGCTCCTAGAGGCGTATCTGGATCGCCGGTTTGCCGGATGGCGTGAAGACGCTGAGCGCGACGCGGACCCGCGGCCGGGCGGAGCGGCGCAGCCAGGGCCGATGGCGGAGGATGAGGCTTATCAGATCCTGGGGCTTCAGCCCGGGGCGTCCGCCGAGGAGGTGCGGCGCGCGCACCGGACCCTCATGAAGCGGCTGCACCCGGACCAGGGCGGGTCGGACTACCTCGCGGCGCGCGTCAACGCGGCCAAGGACCGGCTTCTCAACCGACATCGCTGATACTCCACGCGCGTGTCGACGGAACGGGCGGGCCGCGGCCCGCGTGACGGGCGGATCGCGGCCCGCGGTTGTTGCGGGCCGCGTCCGGCCCGCGAGACGGCACGCCCGGCGCCCCTCGCGGCCGCCGGGCCGCGGCCCTCGCAGCCTCAGCTGCGGGTCGCGAAGCAGGTGAAGCCGTTGCGCTTCAGCGCGCGGCAGGCGTCCTGGGCGCTCTCGGCCTCGCTGAAGCCGGAGAAGCGGGCGCGGAACAGGGTGGTGCCGCCGTGGGTCACCCGCTCGGTGAAGGGCGCGGCCTTGGCGAGCACTCCGCCGCTGCGCTGGCGGGCCTCGGACAGCATCGACTTCGCCTTGCCCTCGTCGTCCATGGCGCCGAGCTGGATCACCCAGGGCGTCACCGAGACGGGCTTGGCGGCGGGCTTGGCGGCCTGCGCCTCGCCGCGGGCGGGCGGCGCCGGTGCCCGCGCCTCGCCGGGCTCGGCCGAGGGCAGGCGCGCCGCGTACTTGCCGCCCGGGGCCGGGAAGGCGGGGTCGGAGGCGGGCGCGTAGGCCTGGGCGGAGGAGGGGAGGCCCTGGCCCGCCCGCCACTTGCCCCCGGACGGGGTCGCGGTGTCGCGGGAGGCCGGGGACGTCTCGGGGAGGGGCCGGCGCGGGTGGTGGAATTCGTCGTCTCCACGCCCTCGTCGTCGTCGTCCGCCGCCGCGACGAGGGTGCGGGTCGTGGCCGAGCGCTCCGCCACCACGGCCGGTCGCGAGCGCTCGGCGAGTTCGGTCACCGGCGGGGTCGTGCGCGCCCCCGCATAGGCCTTCGGCAGGTTGCCCTGGACGAGGCGGGTCATGATCGCGTCGCGGCTCGCCACCGACTTGCCGCCGAGCACCACTGCCACGATGTGGCGGTCGGCGAGCCGGGCCGAGGTCATCAGGTTGAAGCCGGAATCCCGCGTGTAGCCGGTCTTGATGCCGTCGACCCCCTCGACGCGGCCGAGCAGGTGGTTGTGGTTGCCGATGACCCGGCCGCGGAAGGCGAAGGAGCGGGTCTGGAAGTAGCGGTAATAGCGCGGGAAGCGGTCCTGGATCGCCCGCGCCAGGACCGTGAGGTCCCGCGCCGTCGTGATCTGGTCGCTGTCGGGCAGGCCCGAGGCATTGGCGTAGTGGGTCCGCGACATGCCGAGGGCGTGCGCCTTGCGGGTCATCATCTCGGCGAAGGCGCCCTCGGAGCCCGCGATGTTCTCGCCGATCGCGCAGGCGACGTCGTTGGCCGATTTCGTGACCAGCGCCTTGATCGCCTCCTCGACCGTGATGGTCGATCCGGGGCGCAGGCCGAGCTTCGAGGGCGCCTGCCGGGCGGCGTTCGCCGAGATCTCGAGGGGCGTGTCGAGGGACATCTTGCCCCGCTCCAGCTGCTCGAACAGCAGGTAGAGCGTCATCACCTTGGTGATCGAGGCGGGGTGGCGCAGGGCGTCCTCGTTCACCGCGTGGAGCACGCGGCCGCTCTTCACGTCCACCACCATCGCGGCGAAGGGCGGGTTGTAGCCCCCGCCGCCGCCGTGATGATGCCCGCGTCGGCGGGCATCCGCCGGATGCGTCATGGCGGTCAGGACGGCCGCGGCGGCGATCAGGGCGGGAAGGGAACGACCAGAGGTGCCGCGAACGCCACGCATCACGAACTCATCCTACGCCTCGCCGCGACGGAGGCTCCGGCGCGGCCGGCCCTGACGGACCGCCCCTCGCCCGCGGAGACTCGACGCCCCCGTCGCCGCGGCATCACTGTCAATCAGGCTAGGCGGGCGCAGTTACGCCCGGGTTAATGGCCACGGTGGCGTGTATTGTGCGGTGCACAAGAAACGCTTGACGGCCGGTTGTGCAGTGCACATATTCCGGCCCGCGGCAGGCCAGACGCGCGGGCGCCTCCGCTCCGACCTCCTGCAACCGCGCCCCGAGGGGCGGCGCCGAGTGCGCCGTAGACCGTGATGAGCCAGCAGTTCGACACCGCCCAGAAATTCGGCAAGGAAGCCGTCGACACCTTCCTGCGCAGCTTCGGCACCCTGTCGAAGGGCAGCCAGGCGATCGCCGTCGAGGTGGCGGACTACGCCAAGCAGTCCTTCGAGCAGACCTCCGCCACCGTCGAGAAGCTCGCCGGCGTGCGCTCGCTCGACAAGGCCATCGAGATCCAGACCGAGTACCTGAAGAGCTCCTACGAGCGCTTCCTGGCTCAGTCGACCAAGATCGCCGAGCTGTACGGCAGCCTCGCCAAGGAGATGCTGAAGCCCTACGAGACCCTGGCCGCCAAGGTTCCGGCCGCCGCGTAGGGCGGCCGCGGCGGGCCCCGCGGCCCGCGCTCGGGCCTCCCGGCCCACTCGGGCCGCCAGGCCCGCTCCCAGGCGCATCGCAGAACGGCGCGGACCGCCCGGTCCGCGCCGTTCTCGCGTTGGGCAACGGCCCCGCGCAAGCCTCAACCATGACAAGAGGGCGCAGCCGTCTGGCGCGCCCGGTCCTCGGCCTATAGATTAGGCTCGGATCCGGCACGGGGCGTGCTACGTTGATGCCGGTCTGCAGCGTCCGAGGATCATCGCCCGATCCCCGGCGCGACCGGAAGGGTGAGGTCGAACGGTCCCTATGTCTCAAGTCCCGCGGCAGGACATCGTCGTCACCACAGGGTCGGCTGCGGCCGGGAGCGCCGCAGGGCCGATCGTCGCGGCCACGCCGCGGACACCGGGAAACGGCGGGGCGGGGCAGGGCGGCGACGGCCGTTCCGGGACGGCCGTCATCACCCGCACGCGGCCGGTCACGAAACGGCCGAACCTCTACCGCGTTCTCCTCCTCAACGACGACTACACGCCCATGGAGTTCGTCGTCCACGTGGTGGAGCGCTTCTTCAACAAGTCGCGCGAGGACGCGACCCGGATCATGCTGCACGTGCACCAGAACGGCGTCGGTGAGTGCGGCGTTTTCACGTACGAGGTGGCGGAGACCAAGGTGACGCAGGTGATGGACTTTGCCCGCAAACACCAACATCCTCTCCAATGCGTCATGGAAAAGAAATAGGCACCAGCTCAGAGGCCCGCTTTGCCCAGCTTCTCACGCAGCCTTGAACAAGCCCTTCACCGCGCCCTGGCGCTCGCTGGCGAGCGCCGCCACGAATACGCCACGCTCGAACATCTCCTGCTGGCTCTCGTGGACGACCAGGACGCGGCCGCGGTCATGCGGGCCTGCAACGTCGACGTCGACGTTCTGAAGCGCAATCTCGTCGAGTATATCGACACCGAACTCGCCAACCTGACGGGCGACGGCCGCCAGGATGCCAAGCCCACCGCCGGGTTCCAGCGGGTCATCCAGCGCGCGGTGATCCACGTCCAGTCCTCCGGCCGGGAGGAGGTGACCGGGGCCAACGTGCTGGTGGCGATCTTCGCCGAGCGCGAGAGCCACGCCGCCTACTTCCTGCAAGAGCAGGACATGACCCGCTACGACGCGGTCAACTACATCAGCCACGGCATCGCCAAGCGGCCGGGCCTGTCGGAATCCAAGCCCGTGCGCGGCGCCGACGAGGAGGGCGCCTCCGAGCGGCCGAGCGGCCCCGAGGAGGAGCGCGGCCCGAAGAAGAAGGGCGACGCCCTCGACGCCTATTGCGTGAACCTCAACAAGAAGGCGCGCGAGGGCAAGATCGACCCGCTGATCGGCCGCGAAACCGAGGTCCAGCGCACGATCCAGGTGCTCTGCCGCCGGCAGAAGAACAACCCGCTCCTGGTGGGCGATCCCGGCGTCGGCAAGACGGCGATCGCCGAGGGGCTGGCGCGCAAGATCATCCAGCACGAGGTGCCGGAGGTTCTCGCCGACGCCACCGTCTTCTCCCTCGACATGGGCACGCTGCTCGCCGGCACCCGCTACCGGGGCGACTTCGAGGAGCGCCTCAAGCAGGTGATGAAGGAGATCGAGGCGCATCCGAACGCCATCATGTTCATCGACGAGATCCACACGGTGATCGGCGCCGGTGCGACCTCGGGCGGCGCGATGGATGCCTCGAACCTGCTCAAGCCGGCCCTCGCCTCGGGCACCCTGCGCTGCATCGGCTCGACCACCTACAAGGAGTACCGCCAGTACTTCGAGAAGGACCGGGCCCTGGTTCGCCGCTTCCAGAAGATCGACGTGAACGAGCCCTCGATCCCGGACGCGATCGAGATCCTCAAGGGTCTGCGGCCCTACTTCGAGGAATTCCACAAGCTCAAGTACACGACCGACGCCGTGAAGGCCGCGGTGGAGCTGTCGGCCCGCTACATCAGCGACCGCAAGCTGCCCGACAAGGCGATCGACGTGATCGACGAGACCGGCGCCTCGCAGATGCTGGTGCCGGAGGGGCGCCGCAAGCGCACGATCGGCGTGAAGGAGGTGGAGGCCACCATCGCCACGATGGCGCGCATCCCCCCGAAGACCGTGTCGAAGGACGACGCGGTGGTGCTGGCGAACCTGACCGACAGCCTCAAGCGCGTCGTCTACGGCCAGGACAACGCCATCGAGGCGCTCACCGCCTCGATCAAGCTCGCCCGCGCCGGCCTGCGCGACCCCGACAAGCCGATCGGCTCCTACCTGTTCGCCGGTCCGACCGGCGTCGGCAAGACCGAGGTGGCCAAGCAGCTCGCCTCCGCCCTCGGGGTCGAGATGCTGCGCTTCGACATGTCGGAATACATGGAGCGCCACACGGTCTCGCGGCTGATCGGCGCGCCTCCCGGCTATGTCGGCTTCGACCAGGGCGGCCTGCTCACCGACGGGGTCGACCAGCATCCGCACTGCGTCCTCCTGCTCGACGAGATCGAGAAGGCGCATCCGGACCTGTTCAACATCCTGCTGCAGGTCATGGATCACGGGAAGCTCACCGACCACAATGGCAAGCAGGTGGATTTCCGCAACGTCATCATCATCATGACGTCGAATGCGGGCGCCGCCGACCTCGCCCGGGCGGCCTTCGGCTTCACGCAGAGCAAGCGGACCGGGGACGACCACGAGGCGATCAACCGCCTGTTCGCGCCGGAATTCCGCAACCGGCTCGACGCGATCGTGTCCTTCGGCCACCTGCCCAAGGAGGTGGTCTCGAAGGTGGTGGACAAGTTCGTCCTCCAGCTGGAGGCGCAGCTCGCCGACCGCAACGTCACGATCGAGCTCTCGGACGAGGCCCGCGAGTGGCTCGTCGAGCACGGCTACGACGAGACCATGGGCGCCCGCCCGATGGCCCGCCTGATCCAGGCCACCATCAAGACCCCGCTCGCCGACGAGGTGCTGTTCGGCAAGCTCAAGGATGGCGGCGCGGTGCGGGTGATCGTGAAGCGGCCGGAGGGCGAGAAGCCGTCGCTCTGCTTCGACTTCCCGGCCGGGCCGGTGACGCCCAAGCCCGAGAAGGACGTCACCATCGCGGCCAAGAAGAAGCGCCCGCGGCCGCGGGCGGCGCCCAAGAAGCCGAAGGACAATGGCGGCTCCGGCGGCAGCGGCGGCGTCCGCACCGTTCCGAAGGTGCCGCTGGTGCGGGCCTGAGGCGCGGCCCGCCGGCCGGGCGGGCTCGCCCGCGGCCGGCGGATCGTCTATGAGCGTGTGGCGCCATGGTCGTCCCGGTGAGGTGCCTCGCCGGGACGTTCCGTTTCAGGAGAGGCTCGCGGCCCCGCTCGCCGGGGCCGGACCAGGGACGAGAGTTCACGCATGACCGGCGACCTCAACGAGGGTCCCCTCGCGCCGGCGACGACGGTCGCGCCGCCGCCGAAGCTCAGCCGCCGCGAGAAGCGCCGCCAGCGCCGCCGCCGGCGCATCATCGGCGAGGAGATCCTGGCCTGGATCCTCGTGCCCCTGATCGTGCTGGCCGGTTACTGGGCCTTCGCCGGCGCGCTTTCCTTCTTCGGCACGACCCCGACCGCGTTCTTCGACCAGATGATGCAGGTCAAGGACGCGCTCCAGAAGAAGCAGAAGCCCTGAGGCGGGCGGCCGCCCGGGCCGCGCTGGGCGGCAGGGCCGAGGCGCCGTCGGCCGCGGCAACGGCGCCGTCCCGCGAGGGGAGGGGGCCGGATCGCTCCCGCGCGGCGCCGGGCTCGCGCCCGCGCGCGACGCCGACCGTCACGCCCGCGTAGAATCCCGTGAAATCTTCGGCCCGCGCCGCGCCCGCGACCAGGCCCAGAACGCACGAAGCGGCGGCTCCGAGGAACCGCCGCTTCGTCGATGCGATCGCTCCGTGACGGATCACTCCGCGACGGTGATGCTCTGCGCCTCGCGGCCCTTCTGGCCCTCGACCACGCCCATCGTCACCTGCTGGCCCTCGGCCAGGGAGTCGAGGCCGGCGCGGGCGAGCGCCGAGCGGTGAACGAAGACGTCCTTGCCGCCGTCCTTCACCGACACGAAGCCGAAGCCCTTGGCCGGGTCGTACCACTTCACGGTGCCGCTCATCTCGGTGGAGGGGCCGCTCGCGAAGCGCCCGCCACCGCCGCCGCCACCGCCGCCAGCGCCGTAGCCGCCACCGCCGCCGCCGAAGCCGCCCGCGCGGGGCGGACGCGGCCCGCGGGCCGCCGGGGCCTCGGCCGTGCTGGTGTCGACGCTGGTGATGTTGGTGACCTGCGGGCCCTTCTGCCCCTGAGCCGTCTGGACGGTCAGGCGCGTGCCGGGCAGCAGATCCGCATGGCCGGCCGCCTCGACGGCGCGGATGTGGAGGAAGGCATCGCCCGAACCGTCACCCAGTTCGACGAAGCCGAAGCCCTTCTCCTTGTTGAACCACTTGACCGTCGCGTCACGCTCCGGCCCGGAGGGAATGCTGCTGCGGGCCGGACCGCGGTCGAACCCACCGCCGCCGAAGCCGCCGCCATAGCCACCGCCACCGTATCCCCCTGACGGAACCTGATCCGGCCACCGCGGCTCAGGCGCACCATCATCGAAGCCGCGACGACGCGGCTCCCTAAAATCACGACCACGTCCCATTTAGAAGCTCGCCAAAAACGTAACCCGCCGACCCCATTCCGTGCCACGCGCCGCTGCATCTCTCAGACGGTATCGTGACACGACTCCATTCCCGGTTGCGGTGACCAAGACGTCCGCCACAGTCCTGACGCAACTCAGACCGTACCGCAAGGCGGATCTGCCCGGCGTGGCGACGACATGGCTACTCTCTCACGATCCGTTACGGATTGACAGACCGAATCGGAGGTGGCTCGCATGGAAATGGCGCCCCCGGCGCGTCTTTGTGGCGCGGGCCGGTTGCGCGCGCCGATCCGGGGGGTGTGGCGCCTCATGGGCGATTCGGTGGCGGAGGCGATCCGCTCGCGGCGGGCGGTGCGGGCCTTCCGGCCGGATCCGGTGCCGGCCGGCACGGTGCGCGCCCTGCTCGACCTCGCCGCGCGGGCCCCGAGCGGCAGCAACATGCAGCCCTGGCGGGCCTACGCCGTGACGGGTGGCGTGCGGGAGGCGCTCTGCGAGGCGCTGGTGGCGGCCTACCTCGCCGGGGACGTGGGCGAGCCGGCCCATCGCTACTACCCGGAGGAGTTTTTCGAGCCCTATCGCGGCCGGCGGCGCGCGGTGGGTCTCGGGCTCTACGCGCTGCTCGCCATCCCGAAGGGCGATTCGGAGCGGATGCGGGCGCAGCACGCCCGCAACTTCCGCTTCTTCGACGCGCCGGTGGGGCTGGTCTTCACCATCGACCGGCGCCTCGCGGTCGGCAGCTGGCTCGATTACGGCGGCTTCCTGCAGACGCTGATGATCGCCGCCCGGGCGCGCGGCCTCGACACCTGCCCGCAGGCCGCCTTCGCGCCCTACCACGCGGTGATCCGCCGCCACCTGCCGCTCACGCCCGACGAGAGCGTGGTCTGCGGCATGGCGCTCGGCTACGCCGACCCGGAGGCGCCGGAGAACCGGCTGCTGCCGGAGCGCGAGCCGGTGGAGGGGTTCGCCACCCTGCTCGGGTTCTGACACGGGATCCGCTTCGATCAAACGGATCCCGAACAGACCTCAGGCGCTCAGCGCCTCCTTGGAGCGCTCGGCCCGCTTGCGGTCGTTGGGATCGAGCACGGCCTTGCGCAGCCGGATCGATTTCGGGGTCACCTCGACGAGTTCGTCGTCCTGGATCCAGGCCAGCGAGCGCTCGAGGGTCATGCGGATCGGCGGCGTCAGGCGCACCGCCTCGTCCTTCGAGGTGGTGCGGATGTTGGTCAGCTTCTTGCCCTTGAGCACGTTCACCTCGAGATCGTTCTCGCGGTTGTGCTCACCCACGATCATGCCCTGGTACACTTTCCAGCCCGGCTCGATCATCATCGGGCCGCGATCCTCCAGGTTCCAGAGCGCGTACGCCACCGCCTCGCCCTGGTCGTTGGAGATCAGCACGCCGTTGCGCCGGCCCGGGATCTCGCCCTTGAAGGGCTCGTAGGCCTTGAACAGGCGGTTCATGATCGCGGTGCCGCGGGTGTCGGTCAGCAGCTCGCTCTGGTAGCCGATCAGGCCGCGGGTCGGGGCGTGGAAGACGAGGCGCAGCCGGTTGCCGCCGGAGGGGCGCATCTCCAGCATGTCGCCCTTGCGCTCGGACATCTTCTGCACGACGACGCCCGAATGCTCCTCGTCGACGTCGATCACCACCTCCTCGATCGGCTCCAGGAGGTTGTCGGCCTCGTCGCGCTCGAAGACGACGCGCGGCCGCGACACCGCGAGCTCGAACCCTTCGCGCCGCATCGTCTCGATCAGGATCGAGAGCTGCAGCTCGCCGCGCCCCGAGACGTGGAACGAGTCCTTGTCGGCCGCCTCCTCGATCTTGAGCGTGATGTTGCCCTCCGCCTCCTTGAACAGGCGGTCGCGGATCATGCGGCTCGTGACCTTGTCGCCCTCGGTGCCGGCGAGCGGCGAGTCGTTGACGATGAAGGACATGGTCACGGTCGGCGGGTCGATCGGCTGGGCCTGGATCGGGGTCTCGTTCGCCGGGTCGCAGAACGTGTCCGACACCGTGCCCTTGGTGAGGCCCGCGATCGACACGATGTCGCCCGCCTCGCCGACCTCGATCGGCTGGCGCTCCAGGCCGCGGAAGGCGAGGATCTTCGAGATCCGGCCCGTCTCCACCACCTTGCCGGTGCGGTCGAGGACCTTCACGCTCTGGTTCGGCTTCACGCTGCCGGAGGCGATCCGCCCGGTGACGATGCGGCCGAGGAACGGGTTGGCCTCGAGCAGGGTGCCGAGCATCCGGAACGGCCCCTCCTCCACCTGCGGCGCCGGCACGTGGGCGAGGACGAGGTCGAAGAGCGGCCCCATGCCGTCCTGCGGCCCCTCGGGGGAAGTCGCCATCCAGCCGTTGCGGCCCGAGCCGTACAGGATCGGGAAGTCGAGCTGCTCGTCGGTGGCGTCGAGCGCCGCGAACAGGTCGAAGACCTCGTTGACCACCTCGTCGATGCGGGCATCCGGCCGGTCGACCTTGTTGATCGCGACGATCGGGCGCAGGCCGATCTTGAGCGCCTTCGAGACCACGAACTTGGTCTGCGGCATCGGCCCCTCGGCCGCGTCCACCAGCACGATCACGCCGTCGACCATCGAGAGGATGCGCTCGACCTCGCCGCCGAAATCGGCGTGGCCGGGCGTGTCGACGATGTTGATCCGGGTGTCCTTCCAGACGACCGAGGTCGCCTTGGCCAGGATGGTGATGCCCCGCTCCTTCTCGAGGTCGTTCGAGTCCATCACGCGCTCCTCGACGCGCTGGTTCTCGCGGAAGGCCCCCGATTGCTGCAGGAGCTTGTCGACCAGGGTGGTCTTCCCGTGGTCGACGTGGGCGATGATGGCGATGTTGCGCAGCTTCATGGGGGGTCCGAAGCAAAAATCGCCCGGCCTGACGCGGGCCGCGGGTCGGCAGCCGGCAGGACGGGCGGGGGACATGCTGTTGCACCGCAATATAATGCGCGACGTCCCCCGGCAAGAGGGACCGATCGTCCTACTCGGCCGCGACCCGCCCCGGCGGCTCGGCCGGATGCACGTGCCCGCTCTGGATCAGCACCCGCCGCTCGGCGATGGCGCGGCGGGCCTGATCGAGCCCGAGCGTGAAGGCCGCCACCCCGGCATTGTCGATCGCGCCGGTTCCGGCCCGCGCGAGCGCGGCCGCCAGGATCTCGTCGGCCTTGTGCTCCAGGGCGAAGAGGTCGTCCTCGTTCTCCATGTCCCGGGTCGCCCGCACGATGGCGAGGAGTTCGCGCAGCAGCTCCATGTCGCGGGCGCGGGAGCGGTTCGCCGCCCGCGACACCAGGGTGGCGCCGACCGAGCCCAGGATCGAGAGCACCATGACGAGCAGGTAGAACCAGTCGCCGTAGCGCTCGAAGAAGGTCTCGATCTCGCCGTCGTAATAGGCCTCGGCGCCGGGATGCAGGGGCAGCGAGCCGCCCTTGGCGGTGTCGGGCGCCTCGATCTGGTTGGCGAGGGGCACCTCGCCGACGATGGCCGGCCGGGTGACGAAGAGGAGGCGGGTGAGTTCCGAGACGGTGGCGTCCGGGAGCTTGGCCTGCGCGACGAGGCGGTGGCTCACCCCGAGCGTCGTGAAGGCCTCGGCCGGGCGCGAGGGCGTGCCGCCGAAGGTGCCGCGGCCGACCTCGACCGATTCGAAGGCCGGCCTGCGCCGGGCGATCGCCGCCGCCTCGCCGACCGGGATGAAGCTCAGGTGCAGGCCCGCCCGCGCGACGCCGGCCACGGCGTCGGTCATCGTCGGCCCCGTGAGGGGGGCGACCACGAGCGCCGCGTCGATCCGACCCTCCTGGAGGGCGTGCCCGACCTCCTCGCCATGCGCGAGGGGAACGGTGGCGATGCTGCCCGGCGGCACCTCGTAATGCTCCAGGATGGTGGCGAGGAGCTGCGCGTTGCCGGCCTGCGGACGCACCACGCCGACGCGCCGGCCCTTGAGGTCGGCCACCTCGGAGGGACCGCCCTCGACGGTCACCAGCACGGCCGCGTCGCGGTGCAGGATGGCCACGGTCTGCGTCGTGGCCGGAATGCCGACATCCGAGCGCACCACCGCGAGGTCGGCCTTCTCGCGCTCGGCCAGGGCCGCGCTCTCGGCGACGCCGCCCGCCGGCACGACCCGCAGGCGCACGTCCTCGTGGCCGCGGGCGAGGGATTGGGCGACGGCGCCCATCATCCGCGCGTCCTCGCCTCCCGGCGGCCCGACCGCGACGCGCAGCGTCGTCGGCTGCCACGCCCACTGGTAGGCGAGCAGCCCGGCTGCCAGCAGGGCGAGCAGCGTCGCCACGGCGATCGGGATGTGACGGCGCATCATGACCGACCAAGGTGCGGCGCCACCCGGCCCGCGGCAAGGGGCCGTGACGCGACGCCCGCGGGCCGCCATCCAGCGGGACGGCCCGGCCGGTGCCGCGATGGCCGCGGCGGGGGCGCGACCGCTCCTCCTCGGACACCACGTCCGGGACGAGGCCTAAGCGGAACGGGATTCGGCAATTCCGCTTGGCCGATTGTGTCCGCACGATTTTTCGCCGCCGACGCGGTGACCGCCTCGGCCCATGGTGCTCAGGTCAGACCGCCGCGCGGGCGGTGAGCGCGATCAGGGCGAGGAGCCCCGCGCCGAGGAGCGGCCCGAGGGAGGCCGCCACCAGGGCGGCCCTGTCGAAGGCCGGCGCCGCCGCGTAGCGCTTCGTCTCGGTCCCGTGCGGCCTGAGGAGCGGCGGCGGAGCGCCGCGCGCCGCCGCTCCCGGCGTCCAACTCTGTTGCATGCCCGCGTCCCTGCCCGCGTGGGCCGCTCGCGCGGCCGTCGCGGATCGCCGTTTCTGGTCCCCGCATCACAGACGCCGCGGGTGAAGAGGGCGTAAACCGGGCAGGCGCCGCCGGGATCGTCGTAAACGGGCCGTTCTCCCGATCGGCGAAACGCGCGTCGGCCGCCCGGTCCGGCACCGTCAGCCGACGAATTGCTTCGCAATGCGGGTTCCGGCGTCGCTCACGCGCCGCGCGGGCGTGTCATGCGCCGTCCGGACGTGATCGTTCGGACAGCGGATCAGAGGCCCAGATAGGCCGCGGTCACGGCCGGGTCGCGGGCGATCGCCGCCGCGGGGCCGCGCAGGCGGATGCGCCCGGTCTCCAGAACGTAGGCCTCGTCCGCGATGGCGAGCGCCGCCCCGGCATTCTGCTCCACGAGCAGGATGGTGCGGCCCTCAGCCCGCAGGGCCGCGATGATGGCGAAGATCTCCTCCACGATCAGCGGCGCCAGACCCATCGAGGGCTCGTCGAGGAGGAGCAGCTTCGGCTCGGCCATCAGGGCGCGGCCCATGGCGAGCATCTGCTGCTCGCCTCCCGAGAGGTAGCCCGCCTGCTGCGACAGCCGCTCCCCGAGGCGGGGGAAGCGGGCCACCACCGCCTCCTGCCGCCGCGCCGCCTCGGCGCCGCCGACGTGGTAGCCGCCCAGGCGCAGGTTCTCGGCCACGCTCATGTTGGCGAAGACCTGCCGGCCCTCCGGCACCTGCACGATGCCGCGCCGGGCGATGCGGTGGGCGGGCTCGCCCGCGAGGTCGCTGCCGTCCTCGCCCCAGCGGATCGCGCCGGCCCGGGGCGTCATCAGACCCGAGAGGCCGCGCAGGATCGTGGTCTTGCCGGCCCCGTTCGAGCCGATCAGCGAGACGATGCGGCCCCGCGGCACGGCGAGGTCGATGCCGTGGATCACGTCCGCCCGGCCGTAGCCGAGGGTCAGGCCCGTGACGCTGAGCAGCGCCGTCACGGGGCGACTCCCTCGGCGGCCTTGGTGCCCAGATAGGCCTCGATCACGGCCGGGTGGGCGCGCACCTCCGCCGGGGTGCCGTCCGCGATGCGGCGGCCGAAATTCAGGACGGTCAGGCGGTCGCACAGGCTCATGACGAGGGGCATATCGTGCTCCACGAGGAGCAGGGTGAGGCCGCGCTCGTCGCGCAGGCGGCGCAACAGGGCGAGGAGCGCGTGGGTCTCGGCCGGGTTCATCCCCGCCGCCGGCTCGTCGAGGAGGACGAGGCGCGGCTCGCAGGCGAGCGCCCGGGCGATCTCGAGCCGGCGCTGGTCGCCGTAGGGCAGGCTGCCGGCCCGGCGCTCCGCCGCCTCGGCGAGGCCCACGAAGGCGAGCAGGTCGCGGGCGCGGGCCTTGGCGGCGCGCTCCTCGGCCCGGAAGCCGGGGCTGCGCCACAGGATGCCGAGCCCGGAGGAGAGCCGCGCGTGCATGCCGGTCATCACGTTCTCCAGCACCGTCATCTCCGAGAAGATGCGGATGTTCTGGAAGGTGCGGGCGAGGCCGCGCGCCGTACGCCGGTAGGGCGGCAGCCCGTCGAGGGGCCGGCCGTCGAGCTGGATGCGGCCGGCGCTCGGCGCGAGCACGCCCGAGAGCAGGTTGAACAGGGTGGTCTTGCCGGCCCCGTTCGGGCCGATCAGCCCGTGCACCGTGCCCGGGCTGACCGTGAAGTCGACGGAATCCACCGCGACGAGGCCCTGGAAGCGGCGGGTCAGGCCCTCGACCGCGAGGAGGGGGGGGCTGCTCATCGGGCCCCCGTCCGGGCGATGCGCCAGGGCAGGATGCCCCGCGGCATGAACAGGACCGCCAGCACGATGATGAGGCCGTTCACCATCAGGCGGAAATCGGCGAGCGGGCGCAGCACCTCGGGCAGGAGCGTCAGGATCGCGGCGCCGAGCACCGGCGCCACCGGCGAGCCGATCCCGCCCAGGAGCGCGTAGCTCAGGATCGTCACCGCGGTCTCGAACCCGTACTCGTTGGGGCCGATGAAGGAGGAGACGTGGGCCGACAGGCAGCCCGCGAGGCCGGCGAGGGCCGAGGAGACCACGAGGGCGGTCATGCGGTAGCGCGGCAGGTTCACGCCCATCACGCCGGCCGCGGCCTCGTCCTCCCGCATCGCCTCCATGGCGCGCCCGATCCGCGAGCGGGCGATCAGCACGAGGGCGAGGAGCGCCGCCGCGAGCGTGCCGTAGATCGCCCCGACCCCGCCCTTCTCGGGGATGCCCGAGAGGCCGAGCGCCCCGCCCGCGTAGTCCCAGTTGAGGAAGACGATCCGGGTGATCTCGCCCAGTCCGATCGTCGCGATGGCGAGGTAGACGCCGGTGAGCCGCAGGGTCGGGCCGCCGACCACGAGGGCGATCAGCGCCGGCACCGCGGCGGCGCCCGCCATCGCGACCGGGAACGGCACGCCGGCCTTCACGGTGAGGAGCGCGCCCGTGTAGGCGCCGACCCCCATGAAGGCCGCCTGGCCGAGCGAGAGCTGGCCCACCGCCAGCACCACGTAGATCGACAGCGCCAGGATGCCGTTCACCCCGATCCCGTGGATCAGGCTCTGGTAGGTCCAGTAGAGATCGTCGAGGGTCTCCCACATGGCGGCCTCCCTCAGGCGCGCTTGGCGGCCGCGCGGCCGAACAGGCCCATCGGCCGGAACCACAGCGTGGCCACGAGGAGCGCGAAGGCGGTGAGGTCCTTGAAGGTCGAGGAGATGTAGGCGGCGGTGAGCACCTCGGCGAAGCCGAGGAGGAGGCCGGCCACCAGGGCGCCGCGCAGGTCCCCGAGCCCGCCCACGATGATCACCGCGAAGCCCCGCAGCATCATGTGCTCGCCCATGAAGGGCTGGATGGCGTTGAAGTTGAGGCCGACGAGGACGCCCGCCGCGCCGCCGATCGCCCCCGACAGGAACGAGACCACCCGCACCATCAGGCCGCCGTTGATGCCCATCAGCGCCGCCGCCTCCGGGTTCTCGGCGACGGCCCGGATGGCGAGGCCGAGGCGCGAGCCGCGCACCAGCGCCAGCAGGGCGGCGACGAACAGGAAGGCCGCGCCGATGATCAGGAGCTGGGTCGTGCCGACCCGCACGCTGCCGAGGCTGTAGGCGCCGCCGTCGAAGATCGCGGCGGGGAAGCGGCGGATCTCGGTGCCGAGCCAGGCGGCCATGCCGGCATAGAGGAAGAGCGTCGCCCCGAGCGTGACCATCAGCGAGGCCAGTTCGGGGGCCTTGGCCCGGCGCAGGCGCGTGAGGAGCAGGCTGTCGATCGCCACCGCGACGAGGCCCGCCACCAGGGCGCCGACCGGCAGGGCAGCGGCGATGCCGAGCCCGAGCCCCTGCGTGGTCCACAGGGCCGCGAAGGCCCCGAGGGCGAAGTAGACGCCGTAGGTGAGGTTGATGACCCCCATCACGCCGAACATCAGGGTGAAGCCGACGGCGAAGAGCGCGTAGGTCGCGCCGAGGACGACGCCGTTGACGAGCTGCTGCTCAAGCATGGGACGCGTTCGGCATGGAGCCTTCGAATGGAGCCCGCGATCGGGGTGCGGCGGAGCGTGTGGATGGGCGCGGGGAGCCGCGCGCCGGCCGGGCGGCGCCGCGCGCCCCACCTCCCGCGCGGGGGTCCCGCGCGGGGGAGCGCGCCGCTCCCCGCCTCACCGGCTCGCGGCCGGGCTCACTCCAGCAGCTGGAACTTGCCGCCCTTCATGGTGAGGACCACGACGCCCGACGTGTCGGCCGGGTCCCGGCTCTCCGAGAAGGAGAACGGCCCCATCACGCCGCTGTGCTTCACCTTGATGAGCGCGTCCTTGATCTTCTCGGAATCCGGCGCCCCGGCCGCGTCGATCGCCTTGGCGACGATGAACAGGGTGTCGTAGGCCTGGGCCGCGAACTGGTCGGGGCTGTCGCCGCTGTACTTCTCGCGGAAGGCGGCCACGAAGGCCTGGTTCGCCGGATCCTTCTTGCCGACGAACCAGGGGCTGCCGACGATGGTGCCGTCCGCCGCCGCGCCGGCGATCTCGCCGAGCTTGGGCGAGTTGAGGCCGTTGCCGCCGATGATGAACACCTTCGGGTCGATGCCGAGCTGCCGGGCCTGGAGCGCGATGCCGGACGCCGCCTCCACCAGCGCCGACAGCACGATCGCGTCCGGGTTCAGGCCCTTGATCTTGGTGAGCTGGGCCGAGAAGTCGGTGTCCTTCGACCCGAAGGTCTCGGTGGTCAGGGTCTCGATGCCGAGCTTCTCGAGCCCGGCCTTCATCACGTCGTAGGCCGACTTGGTGAAGGCGTCGTCGTTGCCGTACATCACGGCGACGCGCTTGACGCCGAACTTCTCCTTGGCGGTCCGCAGCGTCACCGGGATGACGTCGGCCTCGGGCAGCGAGGTGCGGAACACGTAGGGGCCGATCGCCGTGATGCCGTTGGCCGTGGTGGAGGTGCCGACGATCGGCACCTTGCGCTCGTTGGCGACCGGCCCGGCGGCGAACATCTCGTTCGACAGGGTCGGTCCGAGGATCAGCGGGACCTTGTCGCGGCCGATCAGCTTGCGGGCGGCGTTGAGCGCCTGCTCCTTGGCGCCGGCCGAGTCCTCGTAGGCGAGGGCGAGCGGCCGCCCGCCGAGCACGCCGCCGTTCCGGTTGATCTCCGCGAGCGCGAGGTCGAAGCCGCGCTGGATCGCGACGCCGTAGCGGCTGTTCGGCCCGGTCAGGATCTCGATGGCCCCGAGCTTCACCGGCGACTTGTCCTGCGCGCCCGCGCCCGCGACCGCACCGAGCAGCATCGCTGCCGCCGTCATCCCCTTCATCAGCGAGCGCATCCGCTCCTCCCTCCGCACTGCCCGCCCGCGCCGCAAACTGCCGCACAACGCGGCGCGGTGCCGGTCTTCTCGGCGGGGCGAACGCTGCCTTAGAGCAGGCGCGGGTCTCGGACAATCGTCGTATCGACCTCGAATCGCGGCGGAGCGCGCCGCGGCGGCGGCGGGCGGCCCGGTCTCGCGACCTTCGCGACGAGAAAGGCGGACCGCGACGGGTCCGCCCGCTTTCCTCACGCCGCGGCGCGGACCGTCACAGCGCCCGGTCGAAGCGCAGTTCGCCCGCCTGCGACTTGATCACCAGCTGCGACCCGACCAGGTCCCACTGCGCCGAGGTGCGTAACGCCGTGAAGAACTGCATCTCCGTGGCGGCGAGGCCCTTGTCGCAGGCTTTCTTGGTGATCGCGAGCGGGCCGACCGCGAGGTGCTGCTCCTTCAGCGGGAAGGCCGTCGCCGCGAAGGTGTTGCAGCCGCCGAAGCCGCGGGCGCGGTACTGCTTGTCGATGATGAAGCTCGGCCGCTCGCTGCTCGGGAAGGGCTTGCCGTTCAGGCTGACCGCCGTCCAGGTGGAGTCGAGCGGGAAGATCTTCTCCTGCGCCTTGGCGGGCGGGATGTACTGCTTCTGCTCCGACTTGTCGCGGTTCTTCTGGCCGTAACCCAGGATCGCCTGCGCCGACGCCGAGGTGGCGCTCGCCACCTGAGCGGCGAACGCCACGAGCGCGACGGCACCGGCCGCAGCCGCCATCCGCATCGTCATCATCATTGCCCCATCGAGCCTTGCTGTTGGGGCGGGACTCTAGTCAGGCCGGCATGGCCATGCAACCCACCGGAGCCCTGCGCATTCGCGCGCGCGGCCACCAATCGAGACTCTTCGAAGACTGTTGCAATTTTGCAGCAAGCTTGGCTGTAGGGTGGAACTTGGGATGAATAGCCGGAACGACAAGCTTGACCATGCCGCAACGAACGGCCGGCTGGCGCGGGGGCGGCGGCCTGCTATGAATCGGCGCAGTCGCAACGAGCGAGAGGGATGGCTGTGAGCGGTGGGATTGACGTGACGGGCGGTCAGGTGCGGCAGGCGCGGGACCTGCTCGGGTGGTCCGAGACGGATCTGGCGCTGCGCGCCAACGTCGATGCCGGGGTGATCCGCAGCTTCGAGTCGGGTGGTTACCCGCCCTCCCGCCACCAGCGCGACGCGCTGCGCCGCGCGCTGGTGGCGGCGGGCGTCGCCTTCAGCGCGCATGGCGAGCCCTGCGCGCGGCTGCGCGGCGCCGGCGCGGTCCAGGACGGCATCCACCCGCGCGAGCTCACCACCGAGAACGACGACGGCAGCGCCTGAGCCCCCGCGCAACGGTCCGCCGCGCGTCCCGCTGAGATCCGCGTTCCCGCATCATCTTTGCCGCCGGACCGGCGACCGCTTCGGCGCCTGATGCTCAGGCGGCGAGCGCCAGGGCCTTGAGGTCGAAGGCCGGGTCGGCCGCCTGGTCGGGGCTCGGGCTCACCCCGGCCTGGATCAGCCGGCGGGCGATCATGTGGTCGGCCGGGCGGTTGAGCGACTCGACGCAGGTGAGCCGCTCGCCGCGGTAGCGGAAGACCGAGAAGCCCGCCCCGGCCGCGCCGCGCCGCACGACCGCGTCGTCCGGGCGGCTCAGCCCCGCCATCTGCAGCTTCAGCGCGCCCTGGTCGCTCCAGAACCACGGCACCGCCGCGTAGGCGGCGGGCCGGCCGGTGAGGCGCGCGGCGACGCAGCGCGCCCCGTCGACCGCGTTCTGCACCGACTCGATGCGCACCCGCGCGCCGTCCGCGTGGGGGGAGGGGTGGGCCGCGCAATCGCCGATGGCCGAGACGGCGGGGTCCTCGGTGGCCAGCATCGCGTCGACGTGGATGCCGTTGCCGGTCGCGAGCCCGGCCGCCTCGGCGAGGTCCTGGTTGGGCAGGACGCCGATGCCGACGAGGACGAGGTCGGCCTCGACCGTGCTCCCGTCGCCGAGCACGACGCCGCGGGCGCGCGTCTCGCCGGCGATGCCCCGGACGGTCGCGCCGAAGCGGAACCGCACCCCGGCGGCCTCGTGCGCGGCCACGACCGCGCCGGCCATCTCGGGCGACAGCGCCCGGGCCAGCGCCCGGTCGAGCCCCTCGATCACCGTGACGGACAGGCCCCGCGCGGCGCAGACTGCCGCGAATTCGAGCCCGATGAACCCGGCCCCGACCACGGCGACCCGGGCGATCCCGGGGAGCGCCGCCCTCAGCGCGTCGGCCTCGGCGAGGCTGCGCAGCTGGAACAGGCCGGGCAGCTCCGCCCCGGGCACCGGGAGCGGCCGGTTGCGGGCGCCGGTGGCGAGCACGAGCTGTTCGTAGGCGACCGCCTCCCCGGAGGCGAGCAGCACCTGCCGCGCGGAGCGGTCGATCGCGCTCACGCGCTCGCCCGCGCGGACCCGGATCCCGTGCTCGGCGTAGTAGGCGGGGGGACGCAGCTGCAGGCCCTCCGCATCGGTCTTGCCAGCCAGGTAGGCCTTGGAGAGGGGCGGGCGGCCGTAGGGCAGCCCCGGCTCGTCGCCGATCAGGGTCACCGGGCCGCGATAGCCGCCCTCGCGCAGGGAGGCCCCGAGCTGGAACCCCCCCTGACCGGCGCCCACCACCACGATGCCGTCCATGCCCACCTCCCCGGTTCCGGGGCGCGGGCCGCGGCTCCCGGATCGCTACTGCGCCAGCGCGGCGAGCACCGCCTCGCCGCGGACGAGCTCCGTCAGCCGGGCCTTGAGGTCCGAGAAGGCGGGGCTCGTCTTCACCGTGTAGTGGCGCGGATGCGGAAGGTCGACCGGCACGTCGGCCTTGATGCGGCCCGGGCGGGCGGTCATGACCACGACCCGCGAGGCCATGAACACCGCCTCCTCGATGTCGTGGGTGACGAAGATCACCGTCTTGCGCTCCCGCTCCCAGAGGTCGAGCAGCAATTCCTGCATCAGGCCGCGGGTCTGGGTGTCGAGGGCGCCGAAGGGCTCGTCGAGGAGCAGGATCGCCGGATCGTTGGCGAGCGCCCGGGCGATGGCGGTGCGCTGCTGCATGCCGCCGGAGAGCTGCTTGGGGTAATGCGCCTCGAAGCCGCGCAGCCCGACCTTGTCGAGGAAGGAGGCCACGATCTCGCGCCGCTCGGGGGCGGGCAGGCCCCGCTCGCGCAGGCCGAAGCCGATATTCTCCGCGACGGTCAGCCAGGGAAACAGCGTGTAGGACTGGAACACCATGCCGCGGTCCGGCCCCGGGCGGCGCACCTCCCGCCCGCCGACGAGGACGCGCCCGCGCGTCGGCCGGTCGAGCCCGGCCACGATCCGCAGGAGCGTCGACTTCCCGCAGCCCGAGGGGCCCAGGAGGGTGATGAAGTCGTTGGGCGCCACGGCGAGGTCGGTCGGGTCGAGGGCGCGCAGGGGCGCACGCCCGGCGACGCCCGGGAAGACCCGCGCCACGCCCTCGATCGCGACGGCGGCGGGGGCGCTCACGCGAGCTTCCAGCGGAAGAGCTGCCGGTTCAGCGCCTTGAACAGGAAGTCCGAGGCGAGACCGATCAGGCCGATGACGATGATGCCGAAGATGATCTGGCCGGTGGCGAGCAGCGCCTGGCTCTCGATGATCATGTGGCCGATGCCCGAGGAGGAGCCGATCAGCTCGGCGACGATCACGTAGGTCCAGGCCCAGCCGAGCACGAGCCGCAGGGTTTCGGCGATGTCCGGCGCGGTCGCGGGGATCAGCACCCGCCGGATGATGCCGGAATCGCCCGCGCCCAGCGTGTAGGCCGCCTCGACCAGGTCGCGGCGCACCGCGCCGACCGCCACCGCCACCATCAGGACGATCTGGAACACCGAGCCGATGAAGATGACGAGCAGCTTCTGCATCTCGCCGATCCCGGCCCACAGGATCAGCAGCGGCACGAAGGCTGAGGCCGGCAGGTAGCGGGCGAAGGAGACGAAGGGTTCGAGGAAGGCCTCGACCGGCTTGTAGGCCCCCATCAGGATGCCGAGGGGCACCGCCACCGCGGAGGCGAGGAGGAAGCCGCCGAGCACCCGCCAGACCGTCATGCCGATATCCGACAGGAAGCCGAACCGCGTCAGCAGCAGCCAGCCGTCCCGCACCATCGCGATCGGGTCGGCCAGGAACGTCGCCGGCACGAAGCCGCCGAGCGTCGCGAGGCTCCAGGCGCCCACGAAGACCACGAAGAAGCCGAGCCCGAGCGCCGCGCGCGCGGCCGGACCGACCGGCTCCAGCGGACGCATCGCGCTCACTTCACGAAGCTTGCGTCGAACAGGCCGTCGATCTCCGGTTTCTGCTTGATGATCCCGACCTCCAGGAGCAGGTCGGCCGCCTCGGCGGAGAACGCCTGGAGCGGGCCGGCGAAGGCGGCCCGGTTCGCCTCCCGATCCTGCCAGCGCAGGAACTTCGCCGAGGCGGCGAAGGCCTCGCCGGTCTGCTTCACGTCGGCGCCCATGATCTCGTAGGCCTTGGCCGGATCCTTGGCGATCAGGTCGAGGGCCTCGAAGTAGCTCTCGGCGAGCGCCTTGGCGGCTTTGGGGTTCTGGGCGAGGAAGTCCGGCGTGCAGCCGAACGTGTCCATGACGATCGGGTAGTCGAGGGTGGTGGCGATGATCTTGCCCGCCTGGGGCGCCGCCCGCACCGAGGAGAGATAGGGCTCGTAGGTCATCGCCGCGTCGTTCTGGCCGGCGATGAAGGCCTGGGCGGCCGGGCCGGGCTCCAGGTTGACCACCTTCACGTCCTTGAGGGACAGGCCGTTCGCCTTCAGCATCCAGGCGAGGGCGAAGTAGGGCGAGGTGCCCGGCACCGAGGCCGCCACGGTCTTGCCCTTCAGGTCCTTGATCGAGCCGATCTCGCCGCGCACCGCCATGCCGTCGGCGCCGTAGGACTTGTCGAGCTGGAAGATCTGCTTGGTCGGCACGCCGTTCGCGTTCCAGGCCACCCAGGTCTCGACCGTGGTGGCGGCGCATTGCACGTCGCCCGAGCGGATGGCGAGGTGGCGGCTGCCCTGCGGGATCTTCTTGATGGTGACGTCGAGGCCGTTCTTCCGGAACAGGCCGGCCTCCTTGGCCAGGGTGAGCGGGGCGAAGCCCGTCCAGCCGCTGATGCCGATGGTGACCTTGGTCTCCTGCGCGTAGGCCGGCGCGGCGATCGCCGCGGCGAGACAGAACCCGATCGCTGCCCTTCTCATCCGGTGTCTCCACTGTCCCGGTGGTCAGACTTTCGTAGCGGCGCCGCCCGCTTTTGTATAGACATATTGGCGGGCAGCCTGCCTCTCGGACGGGCAGGGACGCTCCGCCCGCCCGGTGGGCCGCTTGCCGTGCCATGCCGTGCCGGCCAGCCGCTCCCCGCCGTAACATTCGATAATGTCATAGATTACGTTTTAATATAATGGCAATGCATACGTAAATATTCATTGGTCGTTGGGTGGCGGCGCGGAGTTTTGCATGGGGGATGATCCGAGCGCCGAAATTGTACGCTCGCTGATCGACGCGATCGGGCGCAGCGTCGTGATCGAGGACAGGATCGCGAACGAGTACGCGCATCTGGCGCATCTGTGCGCGACGGCGGGGGGCGAGGCGGGCGGGCCGGATTTCCGGCAACTGGCGCGCCGCTACCGCGCCCGCGCCCTGGAGAGCGCCGGCCACCTGGCCGCGCTGAACGACCGCTACGGGCACGCGCTGCGCACGCGCTGGCGCACCGGGCGAGAGGACGAGTGGTAGGGCCGGGTCGGCGAGATCGGCATCGCCCCGCCAGGGTGCCGGCCGGCGCTCCCGGCCGAATCCCGCTCAGCCGAGCGGCATCTCCAGCACGAAGCGGGCACCCGGGTGATTCGGCTCGGCCGAGAGCCGCCCGTCGAGCTGGCGGGTGAGGTTGTTGATGATCTTGAGGCCGAGGCTGCGCTGGCGCGCATGCACGTCGAAGCCCGGGGGCAGGCCGACGCCCTGGTCCGCGACGTCGACCCGCATCATGTCCTCGCTCACCCGCACGGTGACCCGCACCGGGCCGGTCCCGCCCGGATAGGCGTACTTCACCGCGTTGGTGACGAGTTCGTTCACCATCAGCCCGATCGGGATCGCCTGATCGGCGGCGATGACGTGCGGGTCGGCCTCGCAGTGGAGGGGGTGGTGCGGCGCCGCCTCCTGCAGCTTGCCGACGAGTTCGCGCACGAAGCCCGCCACCTCGACCGTGCCCACGTGCAGGCCGCGCCAGAGATGGTCGTGCACCTGCGCCACGGTGGCGATGCGCGCCCCCGCATCCTCCAGGGCGAAGCGCACCTCGTCCGAATGGGTGTCCCGCGCTTGCAGCCGCAGCAGGCCCGCCACGACCCCGAGACTGTTCTTGACCCGGTGGCTCATCTCGCGGGCGAGCAGCGCCTGGTGGTCGAGGGCGTCGCGCAGGCGCAGGTCGGCGTGGTGGCGCTCCACCGCGAGCCCGACCAGCCCGGCGAGGCCCGCGAGGAAATCCTGGTCGGTCCGGTCGAAGCCCGGCCCGTCCCGGCCGCAGACTTCGAGCACCCCGTAGGCGCGCCGCCCCTCCTCGCCGAGGGGGATGGGCACGTTGACCGCGTGGTGGATCGCCGCCCCGGCGAAGGGCGCGGGCAGCCGGAAGCGGCCGCCCTCGGACAGGCCGTTCGCCAGGATCCCGGCCCCGGTGCGGAAGGCGTAGGCGGCGGGCGCGGCCTCGTCGGCCGCCGGGCAGGTCGCCCCGGTCGTCTCCTCGGGCCAGCCGGCGGCGGCCCGGATCAGGAAGTCGTGCTCGTGCGGGCGGTATTCGAGGATGTGGGCGAAGGGGGCGCCCAGCCCCTCCGCCGCCGCCTCGCAGGCGCGCCGGAGCAGGACACCGAGGTCGCGGCTCTGGAGCAGCATCCGGGGGAGCGACCCGAGGAGCCCCTGCTGCCGGAGCCGGTAGGATGGCTCGGCGCGTCCCCCCTCCGGCGTCTCCCGGTTCGACCACTCACCCGACATCGCCAGGAACCCGCACCAAAACCCGCGCCGCGGCGAGGCTGCCCCAACTCTTACGCCATCCTGCCCGCAGGACAAGCAGCCGCCCGCCGCGCGTGCCAGCGGCGCAGGGCGTCGAGGGAGACCACGCCGTCCGGCCAGGGCTCGCCCGCGAGCAGGCGGTGCGGGCGGCCCGGCTCGCCGAGATCCGACACCACGGACCCGGCCGCGCCGAGGTCGTCGGCCGGCAGGAACCGGCTCGGGGTCGCCACCACGGGCAGGCCCGCGGCCAGGGCGGCGCGCACGCCGTTCGTCGAATCCTCGAAGGCCACCGCCTCCTCCGGTCCCAGCCCGAGCCGGTCCAGGGCGAGGGCGTAGATCGCCGGCGAGGGCTTCTTCTGCGCCACCGCGTCGCCCGCCGCCACGGCGTCGAACGGCCCGTCCCGGAACAGGGACGCGATCAGGGCCTGGACGTTGTCGGCGTGGCTCGTCGTCGCGATGGCGAGGCGCAGCCCCGCTTCCTTCGCCTCGGCGACGAGCCGGCGGATGCCGGGCCGCGCCGCGAGCCGCCCCTCCGCGACCAGGGCGACGTAGGCCCGCGTCTTGGCGTCGTAGATCTCCGGCACCAGGGCGCCGATGCGCTCGACCCCGGCCGGGCGGTAAGTGGCGAGATAGTGCAGCAGCCGCTCCCGCCCCCCCGTGACCTGGAGGAGGTCGGTGTAGAGGGCCTCGTCCCAGGTGAAGGGCAGGCCGAACCGGGCGAAGGCGCGGTTGAAGGATTCCCGGTGAACGGGTTCGGTCTCGGCCAGCGTGCCGTCGACGTCGAAGATGAGGGCTTTCAGCACCGCGCGGTCTTCCCTGGGACCTTGGTACATAGCGCGGTGACCGGGCCTTGGGGAGCCGGCAAGGTTCGCCCCGGGCGGCCGCGGCGCGCGGGCCCGCCCGGGCCTTGTTCCGACATCCGGTTGATGGCTTCGCAATGCGGATGTCGGCTTCGCTCAGGCGCCGCGCTCAGGCGCCGCGCTCAGGCGCCGCGCGGGCGCGTGATCCGGGATCCGCTTCGATCAAGCGGATCCCGGATCACAGGAGCCGGCGGCGCCGCTCCACCAGCTGGAGGATCATCGGCGTCAGGATCAGCTGCATGGCGAGGTCGAGCTTGCCGCCGGGGATGACCACCGAGTTCGCCCGCGACATGAAGCTGCCGGCGATCATCGAGATCAGGTAGGGGAAGTCGATCCCCTTGGGGTCGCGGAAGCGGATGACGACCATCGACTCGTCGGCGGTCGGGATCCAGCGGGCGATGAAGGGGTTCGAGGTGTCGACGGTCGGGATGCGCTGGAAGTTGATGTCCGTGTTGGTGAATTGCGGGCAGATGACGTTCACGTAGTCGGGCATCCGGCGCAGGATCACGTCGGTCACGGCCTCGGTCGAGTAGCCGCGGGTCGCCCGGTCGCGGTGGAGCTTCTGGATCCATTCGAGGTTGATCACCGGCACGACCCCGATCTTGAGGTCGGCGTACTGGGCGATGTTGATGCGCTCGTTGTGCACCGCCCCGTGCAGCCCCTCGTAGAAGAGCAGGTCGGAATCCGGCTCGAACTCCTCCCAGGCCGAGAAGGTGCCGGGCGCGCCGCCCCAGCGCTCGGAATCGTTGCGGTCGTGGATGTAGTGGCGTGTGCGGCCGCCGCCGGTCTCGGCATAGAGGCGGAACACGCCCTCCAGCTCGTCCAGGAGGTTCGCCCGCTCGCCGAAATGGCTGAGCGTCGGCTCGGCGGCCATGGCCTTGCGCATGGTGGCGCGGTCCATGGAGTGGAACGCGTCGCCCTCGATGTAGACCGCCGTGACGCTCTCGCGCCGGAAGATCTGCTCGAAGGTGTTGCGCACCGAGGTGGTGCCGGCCCCCGAGGAGCCGGTCACGGAGATGATCGGGTGGAGGGCGGACATCGCGCGGCCGGTCGAGACTGAAGGGTTCCCCGCTCTATGGATGCCGCCTCGCGCCGCAAAACGCGACCGGCCATAAGGGGGAGGGGCCCGCGCGGCGGGCGGCGCGTCACGCGCGCAGCAGGCCGCGCTGGCCGAACAGGGGCGAGCGGGCGCCGGTGTGGCGGCGCCCGTCATGGTACTTGCCGACGCAGGCGACCTCCTCGGCGGAGCCGAACACCAGGGGCGTGCGCTGCTGCAGGTCCAGGGTCGGCAGATCGAGGATGCGGGCGTCGCGCCCGTCCGTGGCCGCGCCCCCGGCCGCCTCCATCACGAGTGCGATCGGGGCCGCCTCGTGGATGAGCCGGGTCGCGCCGTTGGCGCGCCCGCGCCGGGTCTCGCCGGGCAGGATGTGCACCCCGCCGCGGCACAGGGCCCGCTGCGCCCCGACCGCCAGGGAGGCGCACCAGCCCATGGCGAAATCCTGCCCGCGCGGCCCCTCGCTCCCGCGCAGGCAATCCTCCACGAAGGCGCGCATCGGCGCCTCCCAGAACCGGGCATTGGCCGCGTCGATGGCGTAGAGGGTGCTCGTCGGCGGGATCGCCACCGCCTCGCGGCTCAGCCGGAACGCGCCGGAGGGATCGAGGGTGAAGATCCGGGCCCCCGCGCCCCAGGTCACGGCGAGTTCGGTCCGCGGCCCGTAGGTGACGAATCCGGCCGCCACCTGGATCCGGCCGGGCTCCCGGAAGGGCGCGCCCGCGGCGGGGCGCAGCGAGAACAGGGTTCCGGCGGGCTGGTTGCCCGCGAGGTTCTCCCGGCCGTCGAGGGGCGTGAGCGCGACCGCGATCGCGCCGTCGGGCATGAGCGCCAGCGGCGCCTCGGCCTCCGGCAGGGCGAGGAGGGCGGTCGGCGTCTCCCGCAGGGCGGCGACGAAGCGGGCCTGCACCGCGGCGTCGAGGTCGTCCGGGCCGGCATCGGCGCCGCCGTCGCGCAGGAGCCGCCCCGTCCCGGCCGCCGCCTCCGCCAGCGCCGCCAGCACGGCCGCGATCGGACGATCGCCGCCAGCCACCTCGCGCGCGAGGCAGGCGTCGAGGCGAGATCCGAGCCCCATGCCGCTGTTCCTTCCGTCCCCTGCGCCCCGCCGCGGATCCGGGCCGGTCCCGAAAGCCCGCCCCGGACGCCGCGGCCTCCTCGGCGGAATGCGGGGCGATCCGCTCGCCTGTCACCCCGCGAAAACTATGGCCGGCCGGGCTCGCGGGGGCAAATCTGAAAAAACTTGCCACCGCTTTCAAAAAAAATAAGCATGGCGCGAACGTGGCAGGACGTGATGCGCAACCTCTCGCTCAAGCAGCTTCAGGCCGTTGCCTCCATCGCGCGGCTCGGGACGATGACTCGGGCGGCCCAGGAATTGAACGTGACACCCGCGGCGCTCACCGCCCGGATCAAGGCCCTGGAGGACGAGGCGGGGCTGCTGCTGTTCGACCGCACCAGCGCCGGGCTGAAGCCGACCGATGCGGGGCGCGAGATGCTGTGGGCGATCGACAGCATCAACACGGTGCTGGAGACCTGCGCGGAACGCCTGAAGGCCCTGCGGGGCGGCAGCGGCGGGCGGGTGTCGATCGGGGTCGTGTCGACGGCGAAGTACTTCGCCCCCCAGCTGATCGGCGGCTTCGTGCACCAGCATCCCTCGGTCGAGATCGACCTCGTGGTCGGCAACCGGGGAGCCACGCTCGAATCGATCCGCGACTACAAGGTCGATCTCGCGATCATGGGCCGGCCCCCGCGCGATTTCCCGATCTCGGCCGAATCCTTCGGCCCGCACCCGCTGGTGGTGATCGCCTCGCCGAGCCACCGCTTCGCCGGGCGGGTCGGCATCACCAAGGCGGAGCTCGCCGAGGAGCCGTTCCTGGTGCGCGAGTACGGGTCGGGCACCCGGACGGTGTTCGAGGAGTTCATGACCGGCGTGATGATCAAGCGGGCGCGCCTCGGCATCGACAGCGGCTCGAACGAGACCATCAAGCAGACGGTGATGGCGGGCTTCGGCATCGCGCTGATCTCCGGCCACACGGTGGCGGCGGAGGTGGCGAGCCGGCGCCTCGTCCTCCTCGACGTCGAGGGACTGCCGATCCGGCGCGAGTGGTTCGTGGTGCGCCGCGCCGACAAGGTGCTGAGCCCGGCGGCGCGGTCGCTGTGGGACTACGTGGTCAAGGAGGGCGCCTCCTGGCTGCCGACCCTGCCGCTGCGCCCGCCCGGCGCGCCGGCGGGGGCGCCGGTGGCGGCGTAGGGACGTCCTCGAAGGAGCGTGCTCCGCCATGAGACTCGGGTCGGCGCTGCACGCGAACGACACCGCGACGGGACGCAATGGGTCGCCACGACCCGCCTCATCCGCCCTGCGCATCTCAGGCAGCCCTCGGGCGACCGGCGTCGCTCCTCCGCGACTACGGTCCCGCCGGCAGGTCCTCCACCGGAACGCCCGCGGGCACGCGCCCCTGCGCCCGGAACCGCTCGCAGCCCGCCTCGGCGCGCAGGCGCGCCGCCAGCCCCTCGCGCCCGCCGAACTGGAAGCCGAGCTGGCTCGCGTAGGCGGCGCAGGCGGCCTCCTTGCGGGCCTCGTCCTCGGCCGAGAGCCGCACCGCGACGTCCGGCAGCAGGGCGAAGTCCCGGCAAAACGGCGTCTTCGGGTCGGGATGGCGCACCGTGTAGGGGAAGTCGCGCCACCACAGGACCGGCGCCGCGGGCGCGACCGCGCGCAGCGCCCGCACGAGCTGGACGTGATCGACGTGCCCCCCGATCGCCTGCGGCGCGAGGAGCAGATCGGGCGGCGTCTCGGCAGAGAGGCTGGCGAGCGCTGCGGCGAGGGCGGGGCCGATCCCGTCCTCCGGGAGGAGGTCCCCGAACAGGGCCGCGGCCGAACCGTAGCCGCGGTGCGGCGCCTCGGGCAGGGCGAGGTGGCGCGCGAGCGCCCCGAGCGACGCGCAGGCCGCCGCGTCCTCGGCCCGCCGCAGGGCCATGTAATCCACCTCCGGGCCGAGCCCCTTGTCGAGCTGGCAGGCGAGCGCGAAGCCCGTCGGACGCGCCACGCTCGCGGTGAACAGCGTCGCCACCACGACCTGCCAGCCCGCGCGGGCGAGCCGCGCCAGCGTGCCCCCGCAGGAGAAGGCCGCGTCGTCGAGATGGGGCGACAGGGCGAGGGCCAGAGGCATCAGTGCAGCATCAGAGCAGGTGCGGCTCGGCGCGGAAGCGGCAGGCGGGATCCCGCGGCAGCACCGGGTCGACCGGGTCGGGCGCGCGGCCGCGCAGGCCGGCATAGACCCCCATGATCTGCCGCCCGACCGCCGTCCAGGAATAGTCCCGGCGGCACTCCGCCAGGGCCGCCGCGGCGAGGCGGGCGCGCAGCGTCCGGTCGGTGATCACCCGGTGGAGCGCCTCCGCCAGGGCCGTCACGTCGCCCGGCTGGACCAGGAGGCCGTTCTCGCCGTCGCGCAGGCAGTCCGAGACCCCGACCGAGTGCGTCGAGACCACCGCGAGCCCGGCCGCCATCGCCTCCAGGATGGTGTTGGAGAAGCCCTCCGCGTAGGTCGGCGAGACGAAGACGTCGCCCTGCCCGTAGAGGGCCGGCACGGCGTCGTACTCCGCGTAGCCGGTGAAGCGGACCTGCGCCTCGCCGAAGCCGAGATCGGCCGCGAGCGCGCGGGCGGGCGCGACGTCGGGGCCGATCCCCGAGATCACGGCCGCGAAGGGCGTCCCGCGCAGGCGCAGCAGGCTCAGCGCGTCGAGGAAGTCGAGGACGCCTTTCCGGCGGTCGACCCGGCCGTGATAGAGGAGCCGCACCGGCTCCGCGGCCGCGCCCGGTTGCCGGCCGGGCACCGGCCGGAAGCGCTCGGTATCGACGGCGCCCGGCACGATGGTGAAGCGGGCCGGATCGGCCCCGAGCCGGTCGCAGACCTCCCGCACGAAGGAGCGCCCGCCGATCAGCAGCGCGTTGGCGCGGGCGAGCACCCGCACCATGGCGAGGCGGTGGGTCTCGCAGCAGGAGCCGACCCAGTGCCCGTCGCCGCCCTGGATCGAGACCACGTTCGGGACGCCGAGATCCTGCGAGGCGAGCAGCGTCGCCCAGCCGGTCGGGTAGCCGTACTGCGCGTGCAGGACGTCGAACGGCGCGCGCCGGTGCTCGGCCGCGATGGCCGCCACCATCGCGTCGATGTCGCGCTCGAAATCGCCCCCGTCCTGCTCGCCGCATTGTTCGAGGCCGATCACCCGCACGCCGGGAACCGGCGGCGGCGGGCCGCCGCCGTAGACCCGGGTGCCGAAGGCGTCGCCCCGGTACTGGCTCACCATCGTCACGTCGTGGCCGGCCCCGACCAATTCCCGCAGCAGGTTCTGCGCGTACACGCTCATGCCCGAAATCGCCGGGAAGTAGCGCCGGCTGACGAAGCAGATCCTCATCCCCGTCGCCCCCGACACGTCTTCAGGAAGGCCAGCGCCTCCGGGATCATGCGGTCCGCCCGGTGGCTCTCCCGCGACAGCTCCACGCAGACCAGGCGCCGGAACCCCACCGCCTCGAGCGCGTCGAGGACCCCCGGCACGTCCATGTCGCCCTCGCCGAAGGGCAGGTGGACGTGGACGCCGCGCGCCATGTCCTCGATCGCCACGGTGCCGAGCTGCCCGGCGAATTCCCGCACCGCGGCGGCCGGATCGCGCTCGCCGGTGACGAGGCAATGGCCGGTGTCGAGGGCGAGCGAGAGGCCCTCCAGCCGCAGGGCCGCGTAATCGTCCAGCGTCTCGATCAGCATCCCGGGCTCGGGTTCGAGCGCCGCCACCACGGAGCGGGCGCGGGCGTGGGAGACGACCTCCTCCAGCCCGGCGCGCAGCCAGTCGCGCGCCTCGCCCGGGGCCAGTCCGGGCCTCGGCACCCCCGCCCAGAAGGAGACCGCCTCGGAGCCGAGGATCTGCGCGACGTCGATGGCCCGGCGCAGGAAGGCGACGCGGCGCGCCCGGCCCTGCGGGTCGGCGGTCACCAGGGTCGGCTCGTGCTTGGCGCGGGGGTCGAGGAGGAAGCGCGCCCCGGTCTCGATCACCGAGCCGAGGCCCAGGGCGGTGAGGCGCCCGCGCACGCGCTCGGCCTCGCGGGCCCAGTCCTCGGCCAAGGGGTCGAGGTGGTGGATGTCCAGGGTGAGGGCGACGCCGTCGTAGCCGGCCTCGGCGATGAGCGCGAGCGCGTCGTCGAGCCGGTGGTTGGCGGCGCCGTTGGTGTTGTAGGCGAAGCGCAGGCTCACGCGGCCCTCCCGCGGCGCTCGAGCCGGAACGGCGCGTGGTGCGATTCCGGCTCGCGGTAGAGGGGGTAGAGCGGCCCGACGATCCGCTCGGCCAGGGCAACGTCGAAGAGCGGCTGGCCGCCGAAGCGCTCCAGGGCCTCGGGCGTCAGGCGCACCGGCCGCAGGGTCTCGCTCTCCTGCCCGAAGCGGATCAGCGGGTGGTCGCGGGCGATCAGCTTGGCGGTGTTGCGCTCGCCGATCCGGTAATAGCTCATGGTCTCGACTTCGAGCCCCGGCACGATCGCCTTCACCACCCCGACGCCGCCGCCCGGCGGGGATGCATCGAGGTAGAGGACGTCGAAGCCCTCCGCCTCCAGGCGCTCGCGGGCGAGCCGCCCGCGGGCCTGGCCGTCCGGCGCGGCCGCGGTCGGCAGCTCGGCGAAGGGCTTGCGGGCGCGCTCGGAGAAGACCGTGTCGGCGAGGAAGCCGCGCAGGGTCTCGGCCGGTTGCTCGATCCAGTGGAGCATGGCGGAGAGGGCGCGGCTCTCCTCCTTGTCGAGACTCGGCAGGGCCGTCTCGATGAAGGCGTCGACGTAGCCGGGCGGGGTGATGCCCCGGGCGAGCGCCAGCGGCCCGTGGCCGAAGGTCTTGCGCACCCGCGCGGCCTGGAATTCCAGCAGCGCCTTGCGCAGGGCGCGCTCGCGGTCCGGGTCGCAGGCCTCGCCGCAGGCCGAGAGCGCGATCGGCGCGGGGGCGCGGGCCGGGTCGAGGTCGTAGCCGACGCAGTAGACGTTGGCGAAGCCGAACTGGTCGGTGGCGAATTTCGGCATGGCGCGGATGCCGAGCGCCTCCAGCCGGTCGAGCATGGCGCGGGTCTCCGGCCCGACCCCCTCCGCGAGGTCGAGCAGCACGCCCTGGTCGAGGGCGCGGAACAGGAGCCCGTTCCCGTCGCGTTGCAGGAGTTCGAGCAGCCCGTGGCCGAGGGCGAAGGCCACGTCGGGTCCGGCGCCGAGTCCGTTGGTGATCAGGTTCGTGAAGGGAACGTAGTCCTCGGAGAGTTCGAAATAGTCGGTGGCCGCGATGTCGAGGGGCATCAGGACCGTCTCGCCGGTGCGGGCACGCACCACCTCGGTCCATTCGAGCACCGTGTCGCGGCCGACCGGGCTGCCGGCCGGCAGGCCGAGGGTGAGCGGGTCGGCGACCGAGCCGGCGCCGAACACCCGCGCGAGGTCGTGGTAGCTGCCGCGCTCCTTCTTGCGCGGGATCAGCGCGACGCTCGGCATCAGGTTCTCGGCGATCTCGGCGATCGAGCCGATGATCGCCTCGGCATCGGTGGCGCCGTAGCCGATGCCGCTCGGCATGGCACCGACGAAGAAGGGATCGTCGAGGAAGAGCGAGACGAACCAGGTCGGCACGCCGGTGCGGTCGAGGGGGGCGAGGGGGAAGCCGACGACGCGGCCCGGCGGCAGCACCTCCAGGTAGGCGCGGGCGGCGTCGGGCAGGTCGGCCGGCAGGCCCTCGACCACGCGCTTCTCGCCGAATCGGGTGGGGCGCGGGCGGCTCGGTCGCAGGCGGGGCGTGTCGCTCGTCACGGGGCTCCCTCTCGTCTCGGCGGTCAGGCGGCCGCGTCCGGGGCGGCGGGGGCCGCCGCGTAGGCGCGGGTGATGAGGCGCATGGTGTGGAGGTCGCGGGCGACCGACCACGCGGCCCGCTCGGACGGGTCGCGCAGGGCCCGGCCGAAGGCGCGCACCTGCTCCAGGAAGGGCGAGGCCGCCTCGTCGAAGGCGAGCGGGGTGCGCGCGCCGGTCCGGCCGTCCGTGAGCGTCACCCGGCCGCCGGCCTCCTGGCCCATCGTGTTCTCGGCGGTGACGAGCCCGGCCGTGCCGGAGACCTCCAGGCGGCGGCGCGGCAGCGCCTCCGGGTAATTGTAGGCGACGTGCAGGCTCGCCAGGACGCCCGAGCCCGTGCGCCCGATCAGGAGCGCGCCGTCATCGACCGCGTAGGCCTGCGCGCGGGCCTGGGTCAGGGCCGCGATCTCGACCAGGGGCTCGCCGAGCAGGAACTCGGCGAGATCGAGCCCGTGGGGCGCGAGGTCCATCAGCGCCCCGCCGCCCGCCTGGGCCGGGTCGATGCGCCAGTTCGCCTGGCCGGGCAGCGAGGTCCAGGCCCGGTCGAGCCAGCAGGCGTAGACGATGCGCAGGGCCGTCACGGTGCCGATCCGGCCGGCCCGGATCGCCTCCCGCAGCACCCGGTGGCCGGGATGGTGGCGCTGGTCGAAGGCCGTCCCGTACAGGATCCCGGTGCGGGCGACGCAGGCCGCCATCGCCTCCGCGTCCGCGAGCGTCGCGGCCATGGGCTTCTCGCACAGCACTGCCTTGCCGGCCCCCGCCAGGGCCTCGACGGCGCCGCGATGCAGGTGGTTCGGCGTCGCCACGTAGACGGCCTCGACCTCGGGCGCCGCGAGGAGGCCGTCCAGGGAGGCGTGGCTGCGCGCGCCGGCCCGCTCGGCGGCGGCGCGGGATTCCGGGTGGAGGTCGCAGACCGCCACGAGGCGGTGGCCGGCCCGGGCGATGGCCGGGGCCATGAAGTCGCGGGCGACCCAGCCGTAGCCGACGATGCCCCAGCCGACGGGCCGCGCGCTCGCCATCACCAGCGCTCCGGCAGGGACACGAACTCGCGCCGCCGCGCCCGCTCGGCGAGGGCGGGCCCGGCCTCGACCGCCTCGGGCCCGGGCGAGCGCGGCGGGTAGGTCGCGCGGGGACCGTACTCGGCCTCGTAGCGGGCGGAGGGCCACGCGATGGCGTAGCCGCCCGCGGAATCGGGCCCGTAGAGGGGATTGAGGACGAGGCGGGTGCCGTCGGGCGGCAGGGTCAGACCGTCGACGAGCGCCCGCGGCGCCGGCCGCATGCCCGGCCCGCAGACGACCGAGAACGCCTCGGCATGGTCGAGTTCGGAGGGGGCGGCCGGGACGGGGGCGCGGGCCTCGACCAGGGCGCGGGTGAGTTCCGCGTCGTCGTAGACGAGGCCGTCCGGAAACAGCTCCTCGATCTCGGCGGACGAGACCGCGTGCCCGGCCGAGAAGCCCGCGCGGGCGCTGTTGTGGATGTGGCCGAGGGCGAGCCAGCCCTCCTCGCCCGCATTCCTGCGCAGGCAGCCGAGGATCGCGGCCTTCCGCTCCAGGAAGTAGAAGGCGTCCTGGCACAGCACGAGGTCGGCCGGCGCCCCCTCGACCGGCCAGTGCGGCGAGCCGGCATCGAAGCAGACCAGCTGCGCGCGCTGCCCGACGACCCAGTGGCGGGCGACCCAGAGCTTGGCGAAGACGACGTCGCCGCCGGAGACGCGAAGTCCCCGGCCCTGAAGCTCGCGCAGGTAGTGGCCGATGCCGCAGGCGAGTTCGAAGGCGCAGACCGGGGCGTTCCAATGGGCTTCGAGCAGGGCGAGGCCCGCGAGGAAGGTCGGGTCCGTCCAGCGATGCACGAAGTAATCCCCGACCCGGCCCCAGCCGAGCCTCGCCACCGCCTCGCGCAGGGTGACGTATTTCAGGTCGCGCACGAGGTCGCGCAGCGCGGCCGGGTCCGGCCGCGGGCCGGTCCACCACGCGTCCTGGTCGGCGAGGAGGAGTTCGAGCGCGTGGCCCGGCGCGCCGCGGTCGAGGTGGCCGAGCGCCTCGCGGGCGAGGTCGTCGCGCCCGGTCCGCAGGAAGGGGATGCCGTCGACCACCGGCCAGCGCGGCCCGTTGCGCCCCTCGCGCAGGGAATGGGGCGTGTCGGGATGGAGCGTCTCGCCGGTGCGCGGCGAGAGGAGACCGAAGGGGATCACGCGGCAGCTCCGATGCGCGGGGTATCGGAGACCGACATGGGAGCCTGCGGGGGGAGATCCAGCGGGGCGGCCGGCAGGTCGGCGCGCATCACGGCAGCCGCATCGCCGCGAGGACGCGGTCGTGGAAGCCCTTCACCGGGCCCTCATGCACCAGTGCCATCTCGCCCAGCACGTCGTCCATGCCGAGCGAGGCGGCCCGCAGGTGCTGGGCGATCTGCAGGACGCGGTCGATCACGTCGGCGGCGTGGAAGGCGCGGCCCTCCGCGGTGCCGTCGTCCGGCAGGATCCGCCGGGCCCGCTCGACCCGGGCGCGCAGGCCCGGCTCGAGCTCCTCCAGGGCGTGGGCGCTGCTGCGGGCGATCACCCCGTCGAGGTGCGGGCCGAGCAGCACCTCGCCGGTGAAGCCGGAATCCGGCATCAGCGCGTTGTGGAGGTGGTGGGCCAGGGCCGCCACGAACACCGTGGCCGGATCGGCCCCGTAGAAGGGGCTGAGCACCACGCCGTAGATGGCCACCATCAGGCAGTGCTCGGCGTGGTTCTCCGGCGGTTCCAGGACGATGCGGGGCCGGCCCGGGCAGGTCACGCCCGCGCGCGGCTGCGCGGCGAGGAGCCCGACGAAGCCCGGCAGCGGCCCGGCCGGCACCTCCTCCGCGCCCAGGAGGGCGCGCCGCAGCGCGTCGCGCAGGGCGGGATCGAGGTCGCGCGCGACCTCGTCGAAGGCGCGCCCGAGCACCTCGCCCGCCTCGCCCGGGGCCAAGCCCAGCGCCGCCAGGAAGACCGCGTCGAGGTCGCCGAGGCGGGCGGCGGCGAGCGCCGTCGCCGTCACCTGGAGGGCGACGCCCTCGGCCTCGGCGCCCCCGCAGAGGGCGCCCCAGCTCTGGGCGAAGAGCCGCTCGGCGATCGAGCCGCGGCGGCCGGCCGAGCGCACCCGCTTGAGGTCGTTGAGTTCGACCAGGAGCGGGCGCAGCGGCGCCGGCGCCGCGGCCTCGGTGGGGCCCGCCGCCATGCTCAGTGCACGCCGAGCCAGTCGGCCAGCATCCGCTCCTGCACGCCGAAAGCGTGTTCCGGCCCGTGGCCGTTCCTCACCATCGGGGCCTTGAAGAACAGCGAGAGCTGCTCCTGCACGCCGCCGTCGCCGCGCTTCTTGGCGAGGTCGAGCACCCGGGCGATCTCGATCACCAGCGGCGCCGCCAGGATCGAGTCCTTGCACAGGAAGTTGATCTTGATCTGCATCTTCTGGCCGAGAAAGCCGGTGACGTCGATGTTGTCCCAGGCCTCCTTGTCGTCGCCGCGCGGCCGGTAGTAGTGAATGTGGACGAGGTGGTCCTCGACCGGGTAGCCGAGGATCGAATCGAGCACGGTGCCCTTGGTATTGAGCTTCGACTGCAACGAGGACGGATCGTTGAGGGCGAGGCCGTCGCGGTTGCCGAGGATGTTGGTGGAGAACCAGCCGTCGACGTGGAGGGCGCGCGCCTTGAGGGCCGGGGCCAGCACGGTCTTCATCATGGTCTGCCCGGTCTTGCCGTCCTTGCCGGCGACCGGGACGTTCAACTCGCGGGCGAGGTCGATCAGGGCCGGCACGTCGGCCGCGACGCTCGGGGTGAAGTTGGCGTAGGGGATGCCGTTCTTGATCGCCGCGTAGGCGTAGAGCATGGCGGGGCTGATCGCCTCGTCGCTCTCGTCGAGGCCGCGCTCGAACGCCGCCCGCGAGTTGAGGCTCGGGGCCGTGAGGTCGGGCCAGCGCTCGGTCGAGGCGAGGTTCACCACCACCACCTCGTCCACGCCCGCCTCCTTGCGGAAGCGCCGGAGGTCCTCGGCGATGGCCGTCACCGCCTCGCGGTGATCCTTGGCGACGATGCGGTTCTGCCCGTCGATGTTCTTGCAGAACTTGGCGCTGCCGACCGCCGGCCAGGGCCGCATCGTGTTGAGCACCTGGGCGCCGTTCTCCAGGTCCTGCTTGGTCAGGACCCCGTGGGTGCTCGCCGCGGCGCCGAGGTCGTCGCCGTTCAGGTCCCAGCCGCCGAACACCAGATCCTTGTAGCCGACCATCCCGGCAACCGCTTTGCCCGCAAGGGGCAGCCCATCGAGCCGGTTCGACCCGGACTTGATCATCTCGATGCCGGCGATGGCGGTGGTGGCGACGGCCCCACCCATGCCAACGAAAGCGACGCCGACGCGGCGACCGGTCTGCATGCTCATCGGACAGGGACTTCCTTCTGGTGAGGCGCGCGAACGGCGAGGTGTGAGGACGTCGGCGAGGGCTTGGCGTGACGACGCATGCCGTTCGGCGTGGCCCCGGGAAATGCGCGAGGAAATGCTTGGTTCCCGACAGGGTTGCGCGTTTTTTTCTCGCGCACGCGGGGCCGCCCGCCGCATTTCGGCCGAATCCGTGACCGGCCAGGACCTTACCGCGCCGCAAAATGACCCCCGGCGTTAACGCCACGCTGTCCCATTCTGGACACTTCGGGCCGTCAGACGTGCCGGCCCTGACGAAGCAAGGCGCGGCCGCGCGAGTGGCCGGGCGGTACTGAAGGCGAGGACATGGGGGTTTTCCCGGAGCCGGCGCGCCGCGCCGACGACGCGCACCGACTCGTGCCCGAGATTGGGGTCGACGACGAGGCCGCCATCCGGTGGCTGGTGCCGCTGAGCGCCAGAATGGCGGGGGCCGGGGGCGCCGTCCCGGCGACCGGGCGGCGCCCGGCGACCGGGCCGCGCTCCGCTGGCCGCGCCGGACGCTCGCTCTCCTCGCGGGTGCTCACCGCCCTGACGGTCGGGCTCGCCCTCGCGGCCGGGCTGCCGCGCGACGCGCTGGCACCCGCCGCCGCCGCGCACGACCGCGTCGACCCGAAGGCGGCGCGCCATTCCGCCCTGCCGCCGATGGCCGCCGGCGAGTGGCGCGGCCTGCCCCTGCCGCAGGAGAGCCCGAGCACCGCGGAGCTGATCCAGCTCGACCTCGATCGGCTCGCCGCCGAGGCCGGGGAGGAGGACACGGTCGCCTTCGACGGGCTGCGCGTGCCCCGGAGCCTCGTGGAGACGATCCTGCGCGCCGCCAAGGAGACGGACGTCGATCCGGTCTACCTGATGGCGCTCGCCGACAAGGAATCGAGTTTCCGGCCGCAGGCCCAGGCGGCGACCTCCTCGGCGGAGGGGCTGTTCCAGTTCCTGACCGGCACCTGGCTGGAATTGCTGCGCAGCTTCGGCCCGCAGCACGGCTACGGCGAGGAGGCGAGCCTCATCGAGCGCCGGGGCGGCCTCCTGACCGTGCCGGACGCCGCCGCCCGGCGGCGGATCCTGGCCCTGCGCCGGGATCCCTACGCGGCGAGCCTGATGGCCGGCGAGATGATGAAGCGCGACCGCGCGCGCATCGAGCAGCGGCTCGGGCGCGACCTCAAGCGCACGGAATGCTACGTGGCGCATCTGCTCGGCGCCGCCAGCGCCAGCCGCTTCATGCAACTCACCATGGAGAAGCCCGATCAGCCGGCGCCGCGCCTGTTCCGCGCCGCCGCCCGGGCCAATCGCAGCCTGTTCTTCGAGCGGCGGGGAAAGACGACGCGCAGCCTCACGGTGGCCGAAGTCTACGAGCGACTCGACCTCATGATCGATCGGCGCCTCGACCGTTTCCAGTCGGCCGCGGCCCTGGCGGAGCGCATCGACACCCGTCGCCCGGGCGACGCGCTGCCCGCCGAGGTGATGCTGGTTCCGTGAGACTCCCGACGAAGCTGTCCCGCGGAACCTGTCGGCCGCGGGGCGGTTGAGGCGCGCGGCACTGCGTTGATAATTCGTCCCGCGCCGGTCGGTTCCGCCGGCCGGCGGGATTTTCATCCCGGCAAGCGCTCAGTCAGCCCGGAAGCCCGCGGCACGTAGAGGACGTCGAGGGGGCGTCCGCTGCCGCGGATGTCGGTGGTCTCGATCCTGAGCCCGTCGAGGGCGAGGCCCGCCCGGCGGGCGGCGTCGCAGGAGGCGGCGAGCTGCACGTCCGCGGCCTTGGCGAGGGTTTCGAGGCGGCTCGCGATGTTGACCGCCGGTCCGATCGCCGACATCGGCCGGTTCTCCCCGTAGCCGAGCCGTCCGAGCACCAGCGGGCCGGCATGCAGCCCCATGGCGACCCGCAGGGAGGCGGGCAGCTCCGCGGCGATCTGACCGTTCAGCCGCTCCACCGCCCCGTCGATCTCGGCCGCCGCCGCGAAGGCGGCCCGGCAGGCTGCGTCGATCCCCTCCGGATGGGTGAAGAGCGCGAGCAGCCCGTCCCCCGCGTAGCCGCCGATCCAGCCGCCCCGCGCCACGACCGGCTGCCCGGCCGCCTCGAAGAAGCGGTTGAGGATGTAGACGACGTCGAAGGCGAATTTCCGCTCGGCGAGCGGCGTGAAGCCGCGCACGTCCACGAACAGGATCGCGACCTCGCGCTCGACGCCGGCGAGGTCGGGGTCGCCGAGGAGCGCGTCGGCGCGGTCCTGGCGGCGCGGGCGCAGGATGCGCATCACGGTGAGGTCGCCGCGCACCCGCGCCTGGCAGGCGAGGCGCACGCCGGGCGGCGCGCCGATCGCCGCCAGCGTCGCGGCCTCGTCGGGGTTCGGCGGCGCCAGCCGGTGGGCGCCCTCGGTGACCAGCACGCGGCAGGTCGAGCAGCGCCCGCGCCCGCCGCAGACCGCCACGTGCGGGATGCGGTTGGCGCGGCTGACCTCGAGGAGCGTGGCGCCGTCGAGGGCCCGCACCGCCGGGCCGTCGAGATACGTCACGGTGATCCGCCGCGCCCGCCACGCCGCCGCGACGCGCAGGGCTCCGGCCGCGAGGGCGAGGCCGGCGAGGGCGTAGAACCCCGCCCGGACCGGTCCGCCGATCGCCGCCAGCGCCTCGGGCGGGCTCCGGCGCGGCCAGCGGGCCGCGAGATCGGGCGCGTCGAAGCGCGCGGCGGCGGCGAGGTCGCGCTCCATCAGCTCGCCCTGCACGGCGATGCCGGCCGCCGCGGCGAGCGGCAGGATCAGCGCCGCCACGCCCAGCGCCGGGGCGACGCGCCGGTAGCGCGGCGACAGGCGCAGCCAATGGTGAAGCCCGAGGCAGCCATGCCCCCAGACCAGCGCGAGCAGGGCGGCCTGGTGCGGGATCGCGTCCGGCCACAGGCGGGCGATGACCGCCGGGTAGCCGGTGTCGAGGCCGTAGAGCAGGTTGGCGACCCGGGTCCCGACGATGTGCGGCAGCAGGAAGAACGGGATGGCGAGGCCGAGCGCGACCTGGCCCGCTTCCCAGGCCGGCATGCGCAGGCTGCGGCGGGCGGCGAGGCGGGCGAGGGCGAGGCCGGCATGCACGACGAGCGCGGCGGCGAGGATCCCCGTCCCGGGGGCCGAGCGGGTGACGGCGACCCGCCAGCGCGCGAAGCCGACCATGGCCTCGAGGCCGGCGAGCCCGAGCGCGTGGTTGAGGAAGTGCGTCCCCGCGAAGGCGAAGAGCACGAGGCCGGAGGCGAGCCGCAGCCGCTGCACGAGGGAGCCGCGCCACAGGCCCGCCGGCGCGGCGGGCGCGCGGCCGTCCGGCCGGGCGGCGGGAATGACGGGAGCCATGGGCGATCTTCGCTCGGCGCAAGCGTGGCCTTCGCGACCCAAGTGGGGATCGCTGGGCGCGAGGGAAGGGTGGAAGGTCCCCCGCCACGTCCTGGTCGGTCGCGGCGCCCCGGTCTTCCCTCTCCCGGACCGGGGCCGGCGCCGCGGCCGAGGGTCCGCCCCGTCACGCCGCCCCGACGGTCCGCGTTGCCTGCCGCGCCTCCTCGGCGCCGTCCTCCTCCCGCAGGTCGAGGAGCAGTTCCACGCCCGGCAGCGCGCGGCCGATCGCGGCCCGAAGCTCGCGCACGGCGCGGCGGATCGCCTCCGTGCCGAGCGAGCGGTCGAGGTCGAGGGAGACGGCGAGGAGCACCGTCGTCGTCCCGAGATGCAGGCTGCGCACCCGCGACACGCCGATCACCCGCGGGTCGGCGCGCAGGATCGCGGTCGCCTGCTCGATCAGCCGCGGCGAGGCGCTCTCGCCGGTGAGCAGGCTGCGGGTCTCGCGGAACAGCACGAAGGCGGTCGCGATCAGGAGCAGGCCGATCGCCACCGAGGCGACCCCGTCGCCCGGCGGCCAGCCGAGCCAGGACACCGCGACGCTGCCCGCCAGCGCGAAGGCGAGGCCGATCAGCGCCGCGCCGTCCTCCAGCACCACCGCGAAGGTGCTCGGATCCTTGCTGCGGGCGACCGCGCGCCACAGGGGCAGCCGCGCGAAGCGCTGCCGCATCTCCCGCCACGCGGTGCGGAACGACAATCCCTCGAAGAAGGCCGCCGCCGCGATCACCGCGACGTTGACCCAGGCCGAGTCGATCGGCTCCGGATGGCGGATCTTCTCGATGCCCTCGTAGATCGCGAAGGCGCCTCCGGCCGAGAAGATCATCAGGGCGACCACGAAGGACCAGAAGTAGAGTTCGAGACCGTGCCCGAAATTGTGGCTGTCGTCGGCCGGCCGCGCGGCCCGGCGCATCCCGTAGAGCAGCAGCCCCTGGTTGCCGGTGTCGACGAAGGAATGCACCGCCTCGGTGACCATCGCGCTCGATCCGGTGTAGAGCGCGGCCGCGAACTTGGTCGCCGCGATGGCGAGGTTGCCCGCGAGGGCGGCGTAGACGACGAAGCGCGATCCGGACTGGTTCACGGGGGGGCCTCCTCGGGCCCCAACGCCCGGGGCCGGCCTCAGTGCCCGGCGGCCGACGCGTCGAGGTCCTGCCCGCCGCGGCGCTCCGCCCGGGATCGACCATCCAGCATGTCTGATCCGGGATCCGCTTGCTCGAAGCGGTTCCCGGATCCCAAGCCCGCGCGGCGCCTGAGCGCGGCGCCTGAGCGAAGCCGGCATCCGCATGGCCGAAATCGGAGATGGCGAAGCAATCAACCGGATGTCGGATGACTTCCATGGTGCGGCCGGATACGCGGCCGTCGCACGGGCCCGCCTCGGGCAGCACAATCAGCCTTTCGGCGGCGAGGTTCCGCAGGGGCGAATGCGCGCAGGTCTTGATCCCGGGCGCCGCGACGGAACGCGGCGCGCCCGCTCGCGTTCAGCAGCAGGGGGGTGCGGCCGAGCTTGCCGGCGCCCCGGCGCCGTCCGGAGATTGCAGATGACCAGCGGACCTTCCGTTCCCACCGCCGGGACGCCGCCCGACCGCCTCGCCGCCATGAGCGCGGTGCTCGCCCGAAACTGGTGGCTGCTCGCCCTGCGCGGCGCCTTCGCGATCCTGTTCGGGATCGTCGCGCTCGTCTCGCCCTTCGCGACGCTGCTGACCCTGGTGGTCTTCTTCTCCGCCTACATGCTGGTCGACGGGATCGCCGGCATCGTGGCGGCGGTGCGCGCCGCCGAGCGGCACGAGCGCTGGGGCTTCCTCCTGGCCGAGGGGCTGCTCAACATCCTGGTCGGCATCGTGGCCTTCCTGATGCCGGGCAGCGCGCTCCTGGCCTTCGTCTACCTGACGGCGGCCTGGGCGCTGGTGACCGGTGCCCTGATGATCGCGGCGGCGTTCCGGCTGAACCTCGACCACGGGCGCTGGTGGCTGGTGCTCGGCGGCCTGTGCTCGGTCCTGTTCGGGATCGCGCTCCTCGTGAACCCGGTCGTGTCGCTCGTGGTGCTGACCTACTGGATGGCCGGCTACGCGATCGCCTTCGGGGCGCTCATGCTGGTCCTGGCCTTCCGCCTGCGCAGCCGGAACAATCCGGCCCTGCCGCCCGGCGCCGGGCGGCCGGCGTGAGGGGGGACGGATCGGAGTTCGGGCGGTGATCGCGGGCCGGTCCGGCAGCGCCGGACCTCACGGCGCCGAGATTCCCGCGCCGGCGGCATCCTTCCACAGCCACGCCGCCCCGCGCACGCCCGAGGCGTCGCCGTAGCGGCTGCGGCGGATCGGGGTGGTGAGCGTGTCCGAGACGACGTGCGGCGCCACCGCCTCGATCAACCCCGGATAGACTTCCTCGACGGTGGAGAGCCCGCCCCCGAGCACGATCACGTCCGGATCGAGCACGTTGATCACCGAGGCGAGGCCGCGGGCGAGGCGCTCGCGCCAGCGCGCGAAGCTCGCCGCGGCGCGCGGGGCGCCCGCCCGCATCGCCGCGACGATCGCCTCGCCGGTCAGGACCTCGCCCGTCACCCGCGCGTGGTCGGCCGCGAGGGCCGGCCCGGAGATCCAGGCCTCGATGCAGCCGGCGCGGCCGCAATAGCAGGGCGGCCCCGGCAATTCGTCCGGGCGGGGCGCCGGCAGGGGATTGTGGCCCCATTCCCCGGCGATGCGGTTGCGGCCGGCGAGCGCCCGGCCGTTCACCGCGATGCCGGAGCCGACCCCCGTGCCGAGGATCACGCCCCAGACCACCTCCGCCCCGGCTCCGGCCCCGTCCACCGCCTCCGAGACCGCGAGGCAATTGGCGTCGTTCTCGATCCGCACCGGCCGGCCGAGCCGCTGCTCCAGGTCGGCCAGGAAGGGGCGGCCATTGAGCCAGGTCGAGTTGGCGTTCTTAATCAGGCCCGTCGCCGGCGAGACCGCTCCCGGGATGCCGAGGCCGACGCTGCCGCGCCCGCCGGCCTCGGCCTCCAGCGCGGCCACGAGGTCGGCCATCGCCCGCAGCGAGGCCTCGTAGTCGCCCCGCGGCGTCGGCACGCGCCGCTGCGCCCGCACCCGGCCGGCGGGATCGAGGGCGACGCCCGCGATCTTGGTCCCGCCGACGTCGAGGCCGATCAGGAGCGGCGGAGCCTCGCTCACGGGGAGACCGGGACCGGCTTCTCGTCCGAGATCTCGGTGCCGATCGCGACCGGGTGGGCCATGACCTGGCGCAGCTTGACCGGATCGAGCTCACCCTCCCAGCGGCTCACCACGATGGTGGCGACGCCGTTGCCGACGAGGTTGGTCAGCGCGCGGCACTCCGACATGAACTTGTCGATGCCGAGGATCAGCGCCATGGCGGCGACCGGGACCGGGTTGCCGGGGATCGCCGCAAGCGTCGCCGCCAGGGTGACGAAGCCGGCGCCGGTCACGCCCGAGGCCCCCTTCGAGGTCAGCATCGCCACCAGGATGATAGTGGCGTACTGGCCGAAGCTCAGGTCCGCGCCGACCGCCTGCGCCAGGAACAGCGTGGCCAGCGTCATGTAGATGTTGGTGCCGTCGAGGTTGAAGGAATAGCCGGTCGGGATGACCAGGCCGACGACCGAGTCCGAGGCGCCGAGCCGCCTCATCTTCTGCATCATGTGCGGCAGCACCGTCTCGGACGACGAGGTGCCCAGCACGATCAGCAATTCGTCCTTGATGTAGGCGAGGAAGCGCAGGATCGAGAAGCCGGCGAACCGCGCGATCAGGCCGAGCACCACCAGAACGAAGAGCAGGCTGGTCAGGTAGAAGGTGCCGACGAGGCCGGCGAGGTTGCCGAGCTTGCCGATGCCGTACTGGCCGATGGTGAAGGCCATGGCGCCGAAGGCGCCGATCGGCGCGAGCTTCACGATGAGGCCGATGATGCGGAAGAAGATCTCGCCCGCCACGTCGATCGCGTGGGTGACGCCCTTGGCCCGATCGCCGAGCCCGGTCACCACCACGCCGGTCAGGATCGCCACCAGCAGCACCTGCAGCAGGTCGCCCGACGCGAAGGCGTCGAAGAAGCTCTTCGGGATGATCGCCATCAGGTGGGCGACGGCGGAGTCGTCGGCCGCCTTCTTCGCGTAGCCCGCCACCGCGCTCGCGTCGAGCTTGGCCGCGTCGGCCCCGAACCCGGCGCCGGGCTGGATCAGCTCGCCCACCAGCACCCCGATCAGCAGCGCCACCGTCGACACCACCTCGAAGTAGAGCAGCGCCTTGAGGCCGACGCGGCCGACCTTCTTGAGGTCGCCGATCGACGCGATGCCGTGCACGATCGTGCAGAAGATGACGGGCGCGATCATCATCTTGATGAGCGCGATGAAAGCGTCGCCGAGCCACTTCATCGACTTGGCGGTGTCGGGGGCGACGTAGCCGAGGAGCACGCCGAGCGCGATCGCGATCAGCACCTGGATGTAGAGCACGCGGTACCAGGGCTGGTGCGACGAGGTCGGGGCTGCGGCGGCGGGAGCGGCGGGGGGCTGCATCGGTCTCTCTCCCTCAGGACATGTGGGGCGGCTCGGGCGACCGCCTCCGGAATGCATCGGGACCGAAGGAAGGAGACCGGTCCGGCGGGGCCTGTCCTCTTCCCGGGCGGGCCCCGTCCGGGCGGAACCTGACCCGGATCTGCACCCCCGCGCAGGCGGAGGCAAGACGCGGGGATGGGCTCATCGGTGAATCGGCCGACGGAATCGATCACACAACGTCGCCGGGGAGAAGCCTCGTCTATCCGCGCGCCGCGACGTCTCGGGCTTCACGCGTCCGGCGAAGGTAATGGCCGCGGTGACGCGGGCCGATGCGACGCCGTCCCGGACCGCGGACGGGAGCGCCGCCGTCCTGGACGGCGCCCCGCGCGCCGGCCCGGAGGGACCCGGGTCGCGCTCCGCCGGACGCTCAGCTCGGCTGCGGGTTGCGCCGCGGGCGGACCGTCCAGCGCTCCAGGGGCATCCCCTCGTCGCGCCCGCCTTCTCCCGGGACGGAGGCCCCGAGGGCCTGCGAGAGGCTCTCGATCACGTCGTCGATGCGCGCCTCGGCCGGCTCGCCCTGCGCCTCCGGCGCGGGCGGGGCGGGCGCCGCCTCCGGGGCGGGGCGGGTCGCCAGCCGGCGCAGGGCATTCGCGACCGAGTTCGCCTCCTCCGGGCGGCCCGCGCCGAAACGGCCGAAGCCGTAGCGGTGCTCCACGAGGTCGAGCACCGCCTCCAGGGCGGCGTTGCTGAGCGGAACTTCCCCCGGCTGCGGGGGGCCCTGCAGCGCGATGCCCGGCCCCAGATAGGCGGGATCCGCCGTGACCTCCGGCCCGAACCAGGGCGGAGGCGCGAAGCCCGCCGCCTCGTCGGGGGCGTCGAAGGCGACCGAGACGAGATCGAGGCCGCCCGGCGCCACGTAGCGGTCGACCAGGGCGTCGCGCCCGGTCCCGAGGGCCACCACGGTGCGGTCGTAGGCGACCTTGCCGGCGCACACGTCGAGGAGCGCGTCGCCGTGGGCCCGCGGCACCTCCGTCCGCTCCTCCGCCGAGGTCCCGGCCCCGTCGCTGGTCACCAGGACGAGGTGGCACTGCCCGCCATCGACCCGCACGAACGAGGTGCGACCCGCCTGGGGCGGGAAGTAGCCCTCGGTGACGCGGGTCGCGCCACGCTCCTTCCGGATCAGCCGGACCAGGGACGAGGCTACCAGGAAACGCCGCGCGAGGCTCATGGCCGCAACTCCACTCCTACCGGGCCGGTTCGCCGGCTCAATCGCCCCGGTCCTACCCGAACCGGGCGGCCGCTCCAACAGCGACCGGCGGAGATTGCACGCAGGAGGCGACGGACGGGCGGCCGCCCCGGACGCCGCGGGGCAGATCTTCGGCGCGCGCGCCTCAGCCCGCGAGGCTCGCCGCGACCAGCGCGTCGGCGGTCCGGGTCAGGCTGCGGGCCGGGCCGCCCGCCCCGAAGATCTGCCCCGCGGCGAAGGCGCCCTCGATCAGCAGCAGCAGGCCGTCCGCCAGGACGTCCGGTTGGCGGGCGCCGAGGTCGCGGGCGACCGCCTCCAGCCGCGCGCGGAGCGCCCGCTTGCTCGCCAGCGCCGCCCGCCGCGCCGGATGATCCGGCTCGGGATGCTCGATCACCGCGTTCGACAGCCCGCAGCCGCGGTAATCCGGCCGGGCCGTGCGGTCGGCGAGGTCGGCCAGGAAGGCCATCAACCCCGCCCGCGCATCCCCCGGATGGGCGGCCAGCGCCGTGTCGAGGCGCCGCGCGAAGGCCGCCGCGAAGTCTTCCAGGCAGGCGACCGCGAGCGCGTCCTTCGACGCGAAGCCGCGATAGAGGCTGGGCTTGGTCACGCCGGCCCGCGCCACGATCTCGTCGACCCCGACCGCCCGGATGCCGCGCCGGTAGAACAGGTCGCGGGCCGCCGCCCGGATGCGGTCCCCGGCCCGCACCGGGGCGCCGTCCTCGCCGCCGCCCGCGACACCCTGGCTTGCCATCGCTGCCTCTTGCCTTTGCGCCCAGTGATGTTACTGACCGGTACGTCACACGCTAGCACGGATTCGGGGGCCGCGCCCACATGTCGAAGGCCATTGCCGCGGGGGGCGCTCCCCCGGTCTCGCGCCGGCCGTTCGGCCGGAACTACGCCTTCGTGGTGGTGGGCGTGATCTTCCTGTCCCTGCTCGCCGCGGCGGGCCTGCGGGCGGCGCCCGGCGTGCTGATCCTGCCGCTGGAGCAGGCTTTCGGCTGGAGCCGAGCCACGGTCTCGTTCTCGGTGGGCCTCGGCATCTTCCTGTACGGGCTGGTCGGGCCCTTCGCGGCGGCCCTGATGCAGAGCTTCGGCATCCGCCGCACGCTGCTGTGCGCGCTGGCGCTGATGGCGGGCTCGACGGCCCTGTCGGCGTTGATGACCGAGCCCTGGCACCTCGTCGCGACCTGGGGCGTGCTCTCGGGGCTCGGCAGCGGCTGCGTCGCCATCGTGCTCGGGGCGACCGTGGTCAACCGCTGGTTCGTCGTCCAGCGCGGCCTCGTCATGGGGCTGCTGACCGCGAGCACGGCGACCGGGACGCTCGTCTTCCTGCCCGGCCTGGCGGCGATCGCCGAGGCGGGCGGCTGGCGGCCGGTGGTGCTCACCGTCGCGGCCGCGGTGGCGGCGCTGATCCCGCTCGTGGCCTGGCTGCTGCCCGAGCGCCCGGCCGATATCGGGCTCCTGCCCTACGGGGCGCAGCCCGGGACGGTGGTGGAGCCGCCGCGGCGGGCGAACCCGTTCCGCGCCGCGATCGACGGCCTCGCCCGGGCCAGCCGCCAGTCGGATTTCTGGCTGCTGTTCGGCACCTTCTACATCTGCGGCCTCACCACGAACGGGCTCGTGGGCACGCACCTGATCTCGTTCTGCGCCGATATGGGCCTGCCGGAGGTCCGGGCGGCGGGGCTCCTCGCCATGATGGGCATCTTCGACATGGTCGGCACGACCGGCTCGGGCTGGCTCACCGACCGCTACGATCCGCGCAAGCTGCTCTTCGTCTATTACGGCGTCCGGGGCCTGTCGCTGATGGCGCTGCCCTTCACGGACTTCTCGTTCTACAGCCTGTCGCTCTTCGCGGTGTTCTACGGCCTGGACTGGATCGCGACGGTGCCGCCGACCGTGCGGCTGACGAACGAGGTGTTCGGCGAGCGCGACGCGCCGATCGTCTTCGGCTGGATCGCGGCGGGGCACCAGGCGGGCGCCGCCACGGCGGCCTTCGGGGCGGGGCTGTCGCGGGCCGTCGAGGGCCGCTACCTCGAGGCCTTTCTGGCGGCGGGCCTCACGGGCCTCGTCGCGGCGCTGATGTCCCTGATGATCGGCCGCGCCGCCAAGCGGACGCTCGCGGCGGCGTAGGGGATGCCGATCGGGGCGCGGGGCGAGGCGCGTCCGCGCCGCGGCTCCTGCCCGGAGCCGGGATCCGAGACTTTCCGCGCCCGACGTCGCGTGCCGTCAAGTGACCTCAAGACAAACGGATCGAGGCGCGGGACGGCCGCGCTGCGCCTGCTGCGGCGTCGCAGTGGGCCGGCCGGGCCGACGCGAAATCCGACGGATTTGCGTCCGCCATGCGGATGTCGGCTTCGCTCAGGCGCCGCGCGGGCTTGCGATCCGGGATCCCCTGCGATCAAGCGGATCCCGGATCACGCCGCCGCGAAGGCCTCGTCCGCTTCCGCGAAGGGGAGGTCGACCACCACCTCGCCGGCCTCGTTGGTGACGACGAGGCTGCCCTCGCGCAGGGTCTCGCGGTTGCGCAGGTCGCGCATCATCGCCGCGGCGACGGCGCGGGAGGCGTGCCAGGCCTGCTCGGCGTCGGGCAGGGGCTCACCGGCGAGGTCGGCCACCAGGGTCTCGCCGATCTGGGCATTGAAGTAGAAGCGCTGCATCGGTCTGTCTCCGGTCCGGGCACGGCCCCGGACGGCCGCTCGCGGCAGATCAAGACGCGTTCTCCCGTGAGGGGATCGAGAACGATCAAGCTCATCGGGTTCTCCGTATCAGATCCCCGTCGCCCGGAACGAATCACGACGGGGAGATGTGGCGGAGATATGGCAAATAACGAAAGATTAACGGTCGATCGACCGATCCTCGCCGGAAAAGCCCGGCGAGGCCGCGGCCGGCCGGCTCAGTAGGTCGCGAAGATCTCCGCCACGGCGCCGGGGTCGCGCGTCAGCGTGAGGGCCAGGGCAAGGAGGATGCGCGCCTTCTGGGGGGTGAGGTTGTCGGCGCTGAGGATGCCGCGCTCCCGCAGGCGGCTGGAGAGGGGCACGACGCCGCTGCCGGCGCGGGTCGATTGCACGACGAGCACGCCGGCCCTCGCCGCCGCCGCCAGGGCGTCCGCCTCGGCGGGAGGCGTCATGCCGGGGGCGAGGCCGGCCGAGACGAGGCCGCTCGCGCCCGCCGCCACGAAGGCCCGCACCGCCGTCCCGTCCGCGTCCGCGTAGGCGTAGGCGATGTCGACCCGGGGCAGGGCGGGGAGCGCGCGGATGTCGAATTGGGTGCCGGGGGCGTGCCGCCGCTCGGCGCGCCGGTAATAGGTCACGGAGGGGCCGTCGACCTGGCCGAGGATGCCGAAATCCGCCGTGCGGAAGGTCTGCAGGCGGGCGACCGAGGTCTTGGTCACCTCGCGGGCGGCCTGGATCTCGTCGTTGAGCACGACCAGCACGCCCCGTCCGCGGGATTGCGGGGACGCCGCGGTGCGGATCGCGTTCACGAGGTTGAGGGGCGCGTCGCTGGACAGGCCGCTGATCGGCCGCTGCGAGCCGACTACCACCACCGGCACGTCCACCGTCAGGGTCAGGGAGAGCGCGTAGGCGGTCTCCTCCAGCGTGGCGGTGCCGTGTCCGATGACGATGCCGGCGAGGTCCGGATGCGCGGCGACCTGATCCTCGCACAGGCGCACGAGGTCGCGCCACTCGGCGAAGCCGATGCCCGGGCTGGTCACGGCCCTGAACCGCACCGGGATCACCTCCGCGACGGCGCGGGCCTCCGGCACGGCGTCGAGGATCGCGTCGGCCTCGAGCCGCTGCTCGGTCGCGGTGTAGTCGAGGAGGTCGAGGCTGTCGCGCCCGACGGAGGAGAGCGTCCCGCCCGTCCCGATGAAGGCCACTTTCGGCCGCCGCGTCATGGTTCCGGCTCCCTGTTGTCCCGCGGGAAAGCAGAGGCGGGAAACCGGGCGCCGCGCAAGCGCCAAGATGGGGCGCGGGCGATGCGGGGCGCGAGAGCATCGTCCGACGAGGCGACCGCCGGCTCGTCGCGGCCGACGCGGCACGATCAAGGACCCGGAGCAGGCTCCCCGATCGCGGCGTAACCGGATCCTGCTCTAGTGAAGTTCGACGGCGGCCTGGATCACGTGGGCCGGCGGGAGCGTCGCGGGGTCCGGCAGCCCCGCCAGGTCCTGGCTCGGCGCGGGGGAGGGGCTCTGGACGTAGCAGCGCCGGATCGCGTGCCAGAACGCCGCGCGGGCCTCCGGGCCGAGATCCGAGAGGCGGAGGTTGAGCGCCTCCTCGCCGGCCCTGGCGCAGGCCTCGACGTCGTCGGGCGACAGGTGGGTGGTGGTCGGCATCCGCGTCTCGCTCCTCCGTGACCCCCGACAACGCGCGAGGGCCCGGAATGGTCCCGCTCGACGCGTCAGATCCAGCGCTTGCGGCGCTTGAAGCTCTTCAGGTTCTTGAAGGTCTTGCGCTGGTCACCGGCCCCGCCGAGGTAGAACTCCTTCACGTCCTCGTTGGCGCGCAGCTCCTCGACGGCGCCGTCGAGCACGACCTTGCCCTGCTCCATGATGTAGCCGCGGTCCGCGACGGCGAGCGCCGCGCGGGCGTTCTGCTCCACGAGCAGGATCGTGACGCCGAGGGCCCGGTTGATCTGCCGGATGATCGAGAAGACCTCCTTCACCAGGAGGGGCGACAGGCCCATCGAGGGCTCGTCCATCAGGATCAGGCGGGGCTTGGCCATGAGGGCGCGCCCGATCGCCAGCATCTGCTGCTCGCCGCCCGAGAGGTAGCCGGCCGCGCCGGTGCGCTCCTTCAGGCGGGGGAAGTAGGTCAGCACCCGCTCCAGGTCGTCCGCGATGCCCGACCGGTCGCGGCGCGAGAAGGCGCCGAGCCGCAGGTTCTCCAGCGGCGTCATGTCGGCGATGATCCGGCGGCCCTCCATCACCTGGAAGATGCCCCGGCGCACGATCAGGTCGGGCTCGATCCCGTCGATGCGCTCGCCCCCGAACAGGATCTCGCCGCGGGTGACCTCGCCGTTCTCGGAGCGCAGCAGCCCCGAGACGGCCTTGAGGGTGGTCGACTTGCCGGCGCCGTTCGCCCCGAGCAGCGCCGTGATCGAGCCCGCAGGCACGTCGAGGCTCAAGCCCCGCAGCACCAGGATGACGTCGTCGTAGACGACCTCGACGTTGCGCAGGGCGAGGAGCGGCGCGGAACCCGCCTCCGCGGCGGGGCGCTCCAGGGTCATGATCTCGGACATGGGGGCTCCGCGACGGTGGCAGGGGGCGGGATCCGGTCGATGCGGGGCCCCGGCGAGGGGGCCCCGCGCCTCACGCGGGACCGGACGGGGTCATCCGCTGTCCGGACGATCACGTCCGGACGGCGGATGACGAGCCCGCGCGGCGCGAGCCCGCGCGGCGTTTGAGCGAAGCCGAAATCCGCATTGCGAAGCAATCAATCGGATGTCGTATCACCAGCCGAACCAGTCCGGCTTGCGCGGCAGCTCCACCGTCTTGACCGGTTCGAGCTTCACGGTGCCGGCCTTCATCAGGTCGGCGATGGCGCCCTCGGTCGGGCCCGAGACCCTGGCGCGGTAGATCGACACCGTCATCATCCCGCGATGGTCGTTCTCGGACCAGGTCGAGGGAACGCAGACGCCCTCCATTCCGGCCGGCACCCAGTTCTTCTTCTGGTAGAAACCCTTGCGCACGTTGGGGCCGGCGATGCCGCCGTTGTCCTTGGCCCAGCCGATCGCCTCGACCATGTAGAGCGCCGCGCACACCCCCGAGAGGTAGTGGACCGGCCGGTAGACCGTGCCGTTCGGATCCGACTCCTTCGAGATCTCGGCGATCGTCTTCAGGCCCGGCGCGCTGCCGCCGGTCACCGCGGCGGTCCGCACCGGGAAGACCACGCCGTCGGCCGCCTCGCCCGCCGCCTTGGCGGCGTTCTCGTCCATGCCCCAGACGTTGCCCATGAACTGGATGTCGGCGCCCGCCGCCTTGCAGGACTTGAGCAGCGAGATGTTCGAGCCGCCGGTATTGCCCAGATAGGCGTAGTTCGCCCCGGCATTCTTGGCCGTCAGGCACTGGGCGGTGTAGTCGCCGGGCGCCAGCGCGAAGACGATGGCCGGCAGCACCTCGAAGCCGAGGTCCCGCGCCATCGCCTCGCCCGCCTCCTTGGGCGAGTTCGGGTAGGGGTGGTTGCCGCCCATGTGGACGTATTTCGGCTTGCCGGGCTTGCCCTTCGCCTTCCAGTCCTCGGCCGCCCAGAGCAGCATGGCCCGCAGCGCGTCCGAGTAGGTCGGCCCGTAGAAGAAGTTGTAGGGGGCGGCCTTGGCCTTGCCGCTGGCGCCGGTCGGGTCGCTCACCTGCGCGGCGTAGGAGCCCGAGATGTAGGGCACCTCGTCCTTGGCCACGAAGGCCGAGAGCGCCTCGGTGTCGGCGGTGCCCCAGCCCTGGATCGCCGCGACCTTGTCGCGCCCGCTCGTCCACTTCTTGTACTGCGCGACCGCGCGCGGCACCTGGTAGCCGTAATCGACCGACTCGACCGCGAGCTTCTGGCCGCCGACGCCGCCCTTGCGGTTGATCCAGGCGAGCGCGTCCGCGACGCCCTGGGCATAGGGCACGCCGACGTCGGAGGTGGCGCCGCTCTGGTCGGCGAGGTGACCGATCGGCACGTCGGCGGCGCGGGCCGGCAGCGCGAGGGCGAGGGCGAGCGCGGGGACGAGGGAGACGGGGCGAAGCATCCTTGGATTTCCTCCGGTCACGGTCTGCGGCCGTTCGGCCTGCCAAGCGGAATGGCGTGGCGTGGTTCTGCTTGGTTTCTTGTTGCCGCCTCATTCGCCGAACCGGTGACCCCTCCGGCGAACGATGCTCGGGTGTCTTGGCGTCAGTGCGAGAACGGGTAGAGCTTCCAGTAGGCCTTGATCTGGCGCCAGCGATGGGCGAGGCCGTCCGGCTCGAAGATCAGGAAGAGGACGATCACGAGGCCGATCGCCATCTCGCGCAGGAAGGAGAGGTTGTCCTTGAGCGCGAGCGCCCGGTCGACGGCCGAGCCCTTCACCGCGTCGGTGAGCCAGCCCATCGCCTCGGGCACCAGCACCATGAAGGCGGTGCCCATCAGCGTGCCCATGATCGAGCCGAGGCCGCCGATGATGATCATGCCGAGGAACTGGATCGAGAGCAGGATCCCGAAGCCCTCGACCGAGACGAACTGCAGGTAATGGGCGTAGAGCCCGCCGCCGACCCCGGCGAAGAAGGCCGAGAGGCCGAACGAGAGGGTGCGGTAGCGGGTGAGGTTGATCCCCATCATCTCGGCGGAGAGATAGTGGTCGCGCACCGCCACCAGCGCCCGGCCGTCGCGGCTGCGCATCAGGTTGGTGGCGAGCACGAAGGTCAGGACGAGGTAGGCGAGGACCACGTAGAAGTAGCGCTGGTCGGTGTCGAAGGCGAAGCCCAGGATCGAGAAGGCCTCGGCCGGCGTGCCCGCCACGCCCCCGGTGAACCAGTTCGCCCGGGCGAAGAAATCCTGCAGGATGTACTGCGCGGCGAGCGTCGCGATGGCGAGGTAGAGGCCCTTGAGCCGCGCCGCGGGCAGGCCGAAGACGAGGCCGACCGCCGTGGTGAGCACGCCCGCGAGCGGGATCGCGAAGAAGACCGGAACCGAGAAGGTGTTGGACAGCCAGGCTGACGCGAAGGCGCCGAAGCCGAAGAAGGCGGCGTGCCCGATCGAGATCTGGCCGGTGAAGCCGACCAGGATGTTGAGCCCGAGCGCCGCCACCGCGAAGTAGCCGATCTGGATGAGCAGGCTCAGCCAGTAGCGGTCGAGGACGAGGGGCGCGCAGGCCAGGAGCGCGATGCCCGCGAGGACCGCGTAGCGGCTGCCCGCGGTCGGAAAGATGGTGGTGTCGGCCGCGTAGCTGGCGCGGAAGTCGCCGGCCGGGATCAGGCTCTGGGTCGCCATCGTGTCCTCAGACGCGCTCGATGTCGCGGGTGCCGAACAGGCCGTAGGGTTTGATCATCAGGATCACCACCAGCACGTAGAAGGGCACGATCTCGTAGAGGTTGCCCCAGTGCAGGTACTGGCCGTCCACGTACTGGGCGAGGTTCTCCAGGAGCCCGATCACCAGGCCGCCGATGACGGCGCCGACGACGGAGTCGAGGCCGCCCAGGATCACCGCCGGGAAGACCTTGATGCCGTAGAGCGAGAGGGCCGAGGAGACGCCGTTGACGATGCCGACCACCACCCCGGCGACCGAGGACACCACCGCCGAGATCGCCCAGGCCATGGCGAAGACGTTGCGCACCGGGATGCCGAGGGACTGCGCCACCTGCTGGTCGAAGGCGGTGGCCCGCATGGCCAGCCCGTGCCGCGAGTAGCGGAAGAACCACGCGAAGGCGGCCATCATGGCGAGCGAGATGCCGAGACTCATCACGTAGGCGCTCTGGAACTCGAAGCCGAGCACCGAGACCTGCTGCGCGGAGAAGATCGGCGGGAAGGGCTGCGCGAACACCCCGAACAGCCACTTGCACAGGGCCTGGAAGAAGATCGAGAGCCCGATCGTGACCATGATGACCGAGATGATCGGCTCGCCGATCAGCGGGCGCAGCACCACGACTTGCAGGGCGATGCCGAAGACCAGCATGAACGCGAAGGTGACGAGCATCCCGACCCAGAAGGGCAGCTGGTAGGTGGTGAGGAGCCACCAGCAGATCCAGGCGCCGATGAGCAGGAACTCGCCCTGGGCGAAGTTCACGACCTGGCTCGCCTTGTAGATCAGGACGAAGCTCATGGCGACGACGCCGTAGAGCGCGCCCACGATGAGCCCGTTGAGGACGAGCTGGAGCAGGAGATGCGAAGTCATCGGCGCTACTCGGCGGCGGCGAGGATCGGGGCGGCCGGGCGCAGATCGATGACCGGCAGATTCGTGCGGATGCGCTGGGTCGAGCCGTCCTGGAAGCGGATCACCGTGTCGACCCGGTAGCTCGGCTGGCCCGCGTAGATCGCCGCGATGAGGTCGGCGTATTTCTCGTTGATCACGCCGCGGCGGACCTTGCGGGTGCGGGTGAGCTCGCCGTCGTCGGCGTCGAGTTCCTTGTAGAGGAGCACGACCTTGGCGATGCGCTGCGCCTCGGCGAGCGAGGCGTTGACGCGCTCGACCTCCGCGCGCAGGAGCGCGATGGTCTCGGGCTTGGCCGCAAGGTCGCTGTAGGTGGTGAAGGCGACGCGGTTCTTCTCCGCCCATTTCGCCACCACCGAGAAGCGGATGCAGATCAGAGCCGCGAGGTAGTCGCGCCCGGCCCCCAGGATCACCGCCTCGGCCACGTAGGGCGAGAACTTGAGCTTGTTCTCCAGGTATTGCGGCGAGAAGCGCTCGCCGCGGGCGTTGACCGCGAGGTCCTTGACCCGGTCGATGACGACGAGCTCGCCCTTGGCATCGAGGTAGCCGGCATCGCCGGTGTGCATCCAGCCGTCGACGACGTCGCCCGTGCCCTCCGGCATCTTGTAGTAGCCGAGGAACATGTTGGGGTGCTTGGCGTGGATCTCGCCGATGCCGTTGCGGTCGGGATCGACGATCCGCACCGTGATGCCGTCGTCGAAGGGCACGCCCACCGTGTCGAAGTCGACCGTGCCGCCCCGGTGGAGCGTGTAGGCGCCCATCGCCTCGGTCTGCCCGTAGAGCTGGCGCAGCGGCACGCCGAGGGCGCGGAAGAACCGGAACGTGTCGGGACCGAGCGCCGCCCCGCCCGTCGCCGCCGAGCGCAGGCGGGTGAAGCCGAGCCGGTCCCGCAGGGCCCGGAACAGGATCAGCTCGGCGAGCGGCGAGCGGGCGCCCGTGTCGAGGGCGGCGAGGCCCCGCTCCATCCCGCGGGCGAACAGCCACTGCTTGAGGGGCGAGGCGTCCATCATCCGGGCGCGCACATCCGCGGCGACCGCCTCCCAGACCCGGGGCGCGAAGAGCACGAAGGTCGGGGCGATCTCCCGGAAATCGTGCATCAGGGTGTCGGCTTCCTCGACGAAGTTCACCTTCATCCGCGACAGGAGGGCCTGACCGAGGGCGTAGACCTGCTCCATGATCCAGGGGAGCGGCAGCACCGAGACGTAATCGTCCTGCGGCCCCTTGGGATCCGCGGCGAGGTAGCTGGCGCAGTGGCGCAGCACCCGCCCGGCGCTCAGCATGGCGAGCTTCGGCCGCGCCGTGGTGCCCGAGGTGGTGCAGAGGATCGCCACCGTCTCGCCGTCCCCGGCCTCGACCAGCCTGTCGTAGAGGCCGGGCTCGGCCGCGTCGAGCGCGGCGCCGCGCCGGGCCAGCGCCTCGGCCGAGATCAGCCGGCGGTCGTCGTATTTGCGGATCCCGCGCGGGTCCGAGTAGACGATGTGGCGCAGGCTCGGGACGCGGTCGGCGAGGGCGAGGAGCTTGTCGACCTGCTCCTCGTCCTCGGCGAAGACCACCCGGGCCTCGCCATAGTCGAGGAGGTAGAGAACCTCGTCCTCCAGCGCGTCCCGGTAGAGGCCGAGCGAGAGGGCGCCGAGCGCGTGGGCGGCGATCTCGCCCGCCACCCAGTCGGGCCGGTTGTCGCCGATGAGGCCGATCACGTCGCCCTCGCCGATGCCGAGGTCGCGCAGCCCGAGGGCGAAGGCCCGCACCCGGTCCTGATACTGCGCCCAGGTGATCGGGCGCCACAGCCCGAGATCCTTCTCGCGCAGGGCCACGTCGTGCGGGTGCTCGCGCGCGTTGAGCCGCAGCAGCTTCGGGAAGGTGTCGGCCGCGGCCGCGCGGGCGGCGTAGTCGGTCGCGCGGGCGGCGGAGACGGCCGTGCGGGCGGCGGAGACGGCCGCCATCACGACACCGCCCGGATCGGCGCCGCCGGGGTCTCGGCCTCGTCCTCCTCGCCCAGATAGGCCCGGCGCACGTGGGGATCGGCCAGCACCGCCTCCGGGCGCCCGAGCGCGATCCGGCGCCCGAAATCGAGCACCATCACCCGGTGCGAGATGTCCATCACCACGCCCATGTCGTGCTCGATCATCACGACCGTCATCCCGAATTCCTCGTTCAGGTCGACGATGTAGCGGGCCATGTCCTCCTTCTCCTCGAGGTTCATGCCGGCCATCGGCTCGTCCAGGAGGATCAGCTTGGGTTCGAGCGCCATCGCGCGGGCGAGCTCGACCCGCTTGCGCAGCCCGTAGGACAGGGTGCCGGCCACCGCCTTGCGGTAGGGCTGCAGGTCGAGGAAGTCGATGATCTCCTCGACGCGCCGGCGATGCGCCAATTCCTCGCTCCGGACGCCCGGGATCCAGTAGAGCGCGCCGGTCAGGAAGTTGTTGCGCAAGAGGTGGTGGCGCCCGACCATGATGTTGTCGAGCACGCTCATGTGGTGGAAGAGGGCGAGGTTCTGGAAGGTGCGGCCGATGCCGAGCTTCGGCCGGGCGTTCGGGCTCGCCCGGGTGATGTCGTTGCCGCCGAACAGGACCTGCCCCTCGGTCGGCCGGTAGCGGCCCGAGATGCAGTTCAGCATCGACGTCTTGCCGGCGCCGTTCGGGCCGATGATCGAGAACAGCTCGCCGGGTTCGACCGTGAAGCCGACATCCGTCAGGGCCTTCACGCCGCCGAAACGCAGCGAGACCTGGCGAACCTCAAGGGCTCCCGCCACGCTCTTCCTCCCTCCGCTCCGGCGGCCGCCCTCATGGTCGGGGCGGCTCTGCCGTGCAGGTCCCCGCCCCGCGGGGCGGTGCCATGCAGCTGGGAAATACGTTCGACTGTTTTTTTCTGAGCGTCAAGTGATACAGTGGCGCGACGTTCGTCGAAGAGGGGCGGGGAAGCCCGCCCGCACCGGGGAGAGACCCGGCGCCTCGGCGGGCCGGTGGGACGGGGGTCGAAGCACACGATGGCGCGCATCGCCGGCTCGTCGGGGCCGAGGACCGAGGAGGCGATCCGCAGGGCGGGCCTCCAGCTCCTCTACACGCACGGCTACGCGGCCATGAGCCTGCGCCAGCTCGCGGGCGTGGTCGGCATCCAGCAGGGCTCGCTCTACAACTATTTCCGGAACAAGCAGGAATTCCTGTTCGACCTGATCCGCCGCCACATGCGCGACCTGCACGCGGCGCTCGACGCGGCGCTGCTGCCGGAGGGCAGCGCGGTGGCGCGGCTGACGCGCTTCGTCGAGTTCCACGTCGCCTACCACGTCGAGCGGCCGCAGGAGGTCTTCATCTGCTACTCCGAGCTGCGCAGCCTCGAGCCGGAGAACTACGCCGCGATCGTCGCGATGCGGCGCGACTACGAGGCCAAGCTGGTCGAGATCCTGGAATTCGGCCGGGAGACCGGCGAGTTCCGCTTCGCCGACACGAAGATGACCGCCTACGCGATCCTCGCCCTGCTGTCGGGCATCTGCACGTGGTTCCGGCCGGGCGGGCGCCTGAGCAAGGACGACGTGCGGGAGACCTTCCTCGGCATGGTCCTGTCGCTGGTGAGCGGGGCGGGGATGCGCGAGAGCTTCGCCGAGCCGCCCCGGCTCGCCGCGATCAGCCGGTCGGGCGCTCGTCGGCGATGACCTTGCCGTCGTTGGGCAGGCTGCCCGGCGGGACGAGATCGACGTCGCCGCGCAGCTTCGTCACCGCCCGCAGGGTCTCGGCCACCGCCTCGGCCAGGGCTCGGCCGGGCGCGGCGCACTCGGCCCGCAGGGTCATCGCGTCGGTCTCGTCGGCGCGGGCGACGACGAGGCGCAGGCGGCCGAGTTCCGGGTGGCGCCGGCCCAGCTCCGCCACCTGCTCTGGCCGCACGAACATGCCCTTCACCTTGGCGGCCTGATCGGCCCGGCCCATCCAGCCGCGGATCCGCGGCGCCGTGCGCCCGCAGGCGCTCGCGCCGCCGAGCGACGCGGTGAGGTCGCCGAGGGCGTAGCGGATCAGCGGCCGGTCGGGATCGAGCACCGTGACGACGATCTCGCCGACCTCCCCGTCCGGGACCGGGTCGCCCGTGCCGGGCCGGACGATCTCCAGGATCAGGTCCTCGTTGACCACGAGCCCGTCGCGGGCGCCGCTCTCGTAGGCGATGAAGCCGACATCGGCCGTCGCGTAGGCCTGGTAGGCGTCGATGCCGAAGCCGGCGACGATCTCCTGCAGGCTCTTGGGGAAGGCCGCGCCCGAGACGAGGGCGCGCCGCAGGCTCGCGACGTCGCGGCCGGCGCTCCGCCCGGCCTCGACCAGGATCCGCAGGAAGTCCGGCGTGCCGCAATAGCCGACCGGCCGGTAGGCCTCGATCAGGTCGAGCTGCTGCTCGGTCTGGCCGGGACCGGCCGGGATCACCGCGCAGCCGAGCGCCCGCGCCGCCGTGTCGAAGATGAAGCCGCCGGGCGTCAGGTGGTAGCCGAAGGTGTTGAGCACCACATCGCCGGGCCGGAACCCGGCCGCGAACAGGCAGCGCGCCCCGCCCCAGGGATCCTCGCCCGCGCGCTGCGGCTCGAAGATCGGGCCCGGCGAGGTGAAGAGCCGCGGGAAGCGCCCGGGCGCCGCCGGCACGAAGCCGCCGAACGGCGGGGCGCCGCGCTGCATCCCGGGCATCTCGCCCTTGCGCAGGACCGGCAGGCGGGCGAGGGCGGCGCGGTCGGTGACCGAATCCGGGTCGATCGCGCCGAGATGGGCCGCGTAGGCGGGGCTGTTCAGGGCCGCCGCCAGGGCGGTCGGCAGGCGGGCGAAGAGCGCGGCGTCGCGCGCCGCCGGGCTCTCGGTCTCGCGGGCGTCGTAGTGCTCGGACATGCGGTCCTCCCTGTCGGCCGGCCCGTCGCCGGTCCTTCGTCCGATGGGACGAGGCCGGGTGCCCGCTCAGGGCGCCCCCTCGCCGGTTTCACTCCGGTGACGCTCCAGCACCGCGTCCAGGAGAGCGGGCCGGCAGCGGAAGCTCGTCGCGCGCAGCTTTTGCAGCGCGAGCTCGAGGTCGACGAGCCCGCGGCGCGCCGCGAGATCGAGGAGGCCGAGCGTCCCGGTGACGGAGAGCCCGCTCGCCCGCGCCGCAGGCACGCCGGCGCGGTCATCCATCAGGAGCAGGTCGGCGCCCGTCGCGCAGGCGAGCAGAACGGCGGCGCGCTCGCCGATGTCGAGACGCGCGAGATGCGGGACGTCCTGCCCCGGACAGGTCTCCACCCTGAGCCAGGACGGCGGCTCCTGAATGCGGGTGCGTACCGCCGGTGGAGCGTCCGGGTGTCCCAGTTCGGCGGCAACCTCCTCCGGAACGACGATCACCCGGAACAGCGCCGGAAGGATGTCGATCTCTCGAATCAGGATGAGATAGTTGAGCGGCCCGGTATCGGCGACGACGCGCAAATCTCACAAGCCGAGCTTGGCGAGGTCCGACCGATCGCGATCGAGATCGGCGAGACCGAGTTCCGTGAAGATCCCACGAGCCTTGAGGAAGCCATCCAGGGCCGCCCGAGTGCCGAAGCCGAGCAGCCGACGCAATTCCGGCTCGGTCACCCGGCCCGATCGGTACTCCTCGACGGCGAAGGCCTCGAGCGCTCGCCGGGACAGATCCTCTCCGTTCGAGGCGAGACGCTTCGCCAGATCGTCCGGGATGGGGACGGTTACGTTCACGGCGCGCATTCGTTCATGGCGGAGACGGGGAAGACCTTCGCACAGGTCGCCGGTCACGGAAAGCCGCCGTGGCGCGCCAGCAGCCGCTCCGCCCGCCGCAGGTGCGGCCGGTCGAGCATCTGGCCCTCGATCCCGACCACGCCGGTCCCGGGCGCCTGCGCGAAGGCCGCGACCACCGCACGGGCCCGCGCGATCGCCTCCGGGCTCGGCGTGAAGGCGGCGTTGATCACCGGCACCTGGGCCGGGTGGATCGCCATCTTGCCGACGAACCCGTCCCGGCGCGCCTCGGCGCATTCCCGCGCGAGGCCGTCGAGGTCGCGGAAGGCGGCGTTGATCGTGTCGATCGCGTCGACCTCCGCGGCGGCGGCGGCGAGCAGCGCGAGGTGGCGGGCGAGCCGGAACGGGCCGCTCCAGCCGGTCTCGTCGCGGTTCGTCTCGGCGCCGAGATCGGCGGAGAGGTCCTCCGCCCCCCAGGTCACCCCGACGAGGCGCGGACTCGACCCCGCGAGGCTGCCGAGCGCGAAGACCGCCCGGGCGGTCTCGGTGGCGATCGGCAGGATGCGGGTGGCGCCGTCGGGCAGGCCCGCCCGCGCCTCGTGGACGGCGAGCCGCGCCCCGAGCGCCGCCACGTCCGGCCCGCCCGCCGCCTTCGGCAGCACGATCCCGTCCGGCCCCGCCGGCATCACCGCCGCGAGGTCGTCTTCGGTGAGACCGGTGTCGAGGGCGTTGACCCGCACGTAGAGGCGCGGGCCTCCCCGCCCGCGCGCCCGGGCGAGGAAGCCCGCGGTCGCCGCCCGGGCCGCCGGCTTGGCGTCGAGGGCGACCGAATCCTCCAGGTCGAGGATCAGCGCGTCGGCCCCGGATTCCAGGCCCTTGTCGAGCTTGCGGGGCGAATCCCCCGGCACGAACAGGAGCGAGCGCATCAGGCGGTCTCCGCCTCCGAAGCCGCCGGGCGGCGGCGCATGAAGGCCTGGCGGCGGCACTCGGCCACCAGGGTTCCGTCCTGCTTGTAGGCCCGGTGGACGAACTCGACGAGGCCGGCATCGGGCCGCGAGCGGGATTCGCGCTTGCCCGCCACCTCGGTCTCGACCCGGATCGTGTCGCCCTCGAAGAGCGGGGCGGGGAAGCGCACGTCGGTCATGCCGAGATTGCCGATCGTGGTGCCGAGCGTGGTGTCGTTGACCGAGATCCCGATCATCAGCCCGAGGGTGAAGAGCGAGTTCATCAGCGGGCGGCCCCACTCGGTCTCGGTGGCGCAGAAATGCGCGTCGATGTGGAGCGGCTGCGGGTTCAGGGTCATGGTGGAGAACAGCATGTTGTCCATCTGCGTCACCGTGCGGGTGAGGCGATGGTGCAGCACCCGGCCGACCTCGAAATCCTCGAAGTAGAGGCCGCCGCGCGGATGGGTCGAGACGGGAAGGGGCGGCGTCATGCGGGTTCCTCCGGGCCGGCGGCATTCGTCTCCCCGTCGGCGTCCGGGCGGATGCCGATGAGGCGCGCGCCCTCGGCGACCTGGGCGCCGGCCTGCGCCGTCACCTCGGTCACCTCGCCGTCGGACGGGGCGGTGAGGGCGTGCTCCATCTTCATCGCCTCGACGATGGCGAGGCGCTGGCCGCGGGTGACCCGGTCGCCGGGGGCGACGAAGAGCGCGACGAGGCGGCCGTGCATCGGCGCCTTCACGCTGCCGCCCTCGCCGATATGGTCGAGATCGACGTCGAACGGGTCGGGCGGGGCGAGCGCCACCTGCCGCCCGCCCGCCACCACGAGCACGCCGCGCTCGCCCGGGACGACGTGCGCCCGGTCCTGCGCCCGCGCCTCGCCGCCCACCTCGATGGTCAGCGCGCCGCCGCCCTCCGGCCAGGCCAGCACGACCTCGTGCGCCTCGCCCTCGACCAGGATCGGGAAGGCCTGGCGCCGGCCGGCGCCGAGCTGGAATCCGTCCGCGAGGTCCCAGGGGGAGGGCGGGGAAGCGGGCGCGATCCGCTCGCGCGCGAGGAGGGCGGCGACGCCCTGCCGGATCGCCCCGGGATCGATCCCGGCGCCGCGCCCGGTCAGCGCGTCGAGGTGGCGGTCGATGAAGCCCGTGTCGAAGCGCCCGGCCCGGAAATCCGGGGCGAGGGCGAGCGCCCTCAGGAAGGCGACGTTGGTCTTCGGGCCGGCCACCAGGGTGCGGTCGAGGGCCGCGGCCAGCCGGTCGAGCGCCTCGCCGCGGGTCGCCCCGTGGGCGATCACCTTGGCGATCATCGGATCGTAGAAGGGCGAGACGGTGTCGCCCTCGCGCACGCCGGCATCGACGCGCAGGCCCTCGCCGGAGGGCAGGGCGAGGGCGCGCAGCCGCCCGGTCGAGGGCAGGAAGCCTCCGGCCGGATCCTCCGCGTAGAGCCGCGCCTCGACCGCGTGGCCGTCGATGGCGAGGTCGTCCTGGCCGAGCGGCAGGGGCTCGCCCGCCGCGACGCGGAACTGCCACTCCACCAGGTCGAGCCCGGTGATCGCCTCCGTCACCGGATGCTCGACCTGCAGCCTCGTGTTCATCTCCATGAACCAGAACCCGTCCGGCCGCAGTCCCTCGCGCCCGTCGGCGATGAACTCGACGGTGCCGGCGCCGACATAGCCGACCGCGCGGGCCGCCTCGACCGCCGCCCGCCCCATCGCGGCGCGCATCTCGGGCGGCATGCCGGGGGCGGGGGCCTCCTCGATCACCTTCTGGTGGCGGCGCTGGAGCGAGCAGTCGCGCTCGAACAGGTGCAGGGCGTTGCCGTGGGCGTCGCAGAAGACCTGGATCTCCACGTGGCGCGGGCTCAGCACGTATTTCTCGACGAGCACGCGCGGGTCGCCGAAGGCGCCGAGCGCCTCGCGCTGCGCCCCTTCGAGGGCGGCCGAAAACGCCTCCGGGGCCTCGACCCGGCGCATGCCCTTGCCGCCGCCGCCCGCCACCGCCTTGATCAGCACCGGATAGCCGATCGCGGCGGCCTGCGCGGCGAGGAAGTCGGGCTCCTGGCGCGGGCCGTGATAGCCGGGCACCACCGGCACCCCGGCCCTGGCCACCAGCGCCTTGGCGGCGTCCTTGAGGCCCATGGCCCGGATCGCCGCGGCCGGCGGGCCGACGAAGACGATTCCCGCCTGCGCGCAGGCCTCGGCGAAATCCGGCCGCTCGGAGAGGAACCCGTAGCCCGGATGGATGCAATCCGCCCCCGCCCGCCGCGCCGCGTCGAGGAGGCGGTCGATCCGGAGATAGGATTCCGCGGCCGGCGCCGGGCCGATCGGATGGGCCTCGTCCGCGAGGGCGACGTGCTGGGCGGCGCGGTCGGCCTCCGAGTAGACCGCGACGGTGCGCAGGCCGAGGCGCCGCGCGGTGCGGATGATCCGGCAGGCGATCTCGCCCCGGTTGGCGATCAGGACGGAGCGGAGCCCTGTCATGCGGGCCTCCTCCGGGGCCGTCCCGCCGCCCGGGCGAGCGCGCGGCGCCCTCCTCCCGGCTGGGAGTGGGAGAGGGGAGACGGGCTCCCGCGGCCGGTCCTTCGACCCATAGGCATCGCCTCACCTGTTCGACGCGGACGCGTCGCCCTCACATCCGGAACAGCCCGAACCGCGTCTCCTCGACCGGCGCGTTGAGGCAGGCCGAGAGCGCGAGGCCCAGCACCCGCCGGGTCTCCTCCGGCAGGATGATCCCGTCGTCCCAGAGCCGCGCGGTCGCGTAGTAGGGCGAGCCCTCCGCCTCGAACTGCGCGCGGATCGGGGCCTTGAAGCCCTCCTCCTCCTCGCCGCTCCAGGCGCCGCCCGCCGCCTCGATGTTGTCGCGGCGCACCGTGGCGAGCACGCTGGCGGCCTGCTCGGCGCCCATCACCGAGATGCGCGAATTCGGCCACGCGAACAGGAAGCGCGGGCCGTAGGCGCGCCCGCACATGCCGTAATTGCCCGCCCCGTAGGAGCCGCCGACCAGCACGGTGAGCTTGGGCACCGCCGCCGTCGCCACCGCGGTGACGAGCTTGGCGCCGTTCTTGGCGATGCCGCCCGCCTCGACCTCGCGCCCGACCATGAACCCGGAGATGTTCTGCAGGAACAGCAGCGGCACCCGGCGCTGGCAGCACAGCTCGATGAAGTGGGCGCCCTTGAGCGCGCTCTCCGAGAACAGGATGCCGTTATTGGCCAGGATCCCGACCGGCATGCCCCAGATCCGGGCGAAGCCCGTCACCAGCGTGGTGGCGTAGAGCCGCTTGAACTCGTCGAAGTCCGAGCCGTCGACGAGGCGGGCGATCAGCTCGCGCGCGTCGTACTGCTTGCGCAGGTCGACCGGCACGACCGCGTCGAGATCGTCCGCCGGATGCAGCGGCTCCCGGGGCTCCGCGATGTCGAGCCCGGGCCGCTTGACGCTGTTCAGCGTGCCGACGATCCGGCGCAGGATCGCGAGCGCGTGCGCGTCGTCGGTGGCGTAGTGGTCGGCGACGCCCGACAGCCGGGCATGCACCTCCGCCCCGCCGAGATCCTCCGCCGAGACCACCTCGCCGGTCGCGGCCCGCACCAGCGGCGGGCCGCCCAGGAAGATCGTGCCCTGCCGGCGCACGATCACGCTCTCGTCGGACATCGCCGGCACGTAGGCCCCGCCCGCCGTGCAGGAGCCCATCACGCAGGCGATCTGCGGGATGCCCGCCGCCGACATCTGCGACTGGTTGTAGAAGATCCGGCCGAAATGCTCGCGGTCAGGGAAGACCTCGGTCTGCTGGGGCAGGTTGGCGCCGCCGGAATCGACGAGGTAGAGGCAGGGCAGGCGGTTCTGCGCCGCGATCTCCTGCGCCCGCAGGTGCTTCTTCACGGTGACGGGGAAGTAGGTGCCGCCCTTGATGGTCGCGTCGTTGCAGACGATCATCACCTCGCGGCCGGCCACCCGGCCGATGCCGGCGATCACGCCCGCGGCGTGGATCGCGTCGTCGTAGAGGCCGAAGGCGGCGAGCTGGCCGATCTCCAGGAAGGGCGAGCCCGGATCGAGGAGCCGCAGCACCCGGTCGCGGGGCAGGAGCTTGCCGCGGGCGAGGTGGCGCTCGCGGGCCCGGGGCGGGCCCCCCGCCGCGGCCTCGGCGCGGCGCGCCTTCAGGGTGGCGCGCAGCTCGGCCCAGGCCTCGCGGTTGCGGGCGGCCTCCGGGGAGGCGAGGTCGGCGCGGGGGGCGAGGGCCGGCATGGCGTCAGGCCGTCTTCGTGAAGAGCTCGCGGCCGATCAGCATGCGGCGGATCTCGCTCGTGCCCGCGCCGATCTCGTAGAGCTTGGCGTCGCGCAGGAGCCGCCCGGTCGGGTAATCGTTGATGTAGCCGTTGCCGCCGAGAAGCTGGATCGCGTCGAGGGCGCATTGCGTCGCCCGCTCGGCCGCGTAGAGGATCGCGCCGGCCGCGTCCTCCCGGGTGGTCTCGCCGCGGTCGCAGGCCTTGGCCACCGCGTAGACGTAGGCCTTGGCGGCATTCGTCGACACGTACATGTCGGCGAGCTTGCCCTGGACGAGCTGGAACTCGCCGATCGGCTGGCCGAACTGCTTGCGCTCGTGCACATAGGGCAGGGCGACGTCCAGGCAGGCCTGCATGATGCCGAGCGGCCCCGCCGCCAGCACGGCGCGCTCGTAGTCGAGGCCCGACATCAGCACGTTGACCCCGCGCCCGACCTCGCCGAGGACGTTCTCCTCGGGCACCTCGCACTCCTCGAAGACGAGTTCGCAGGTGTCCGAGCCGCGCATGCCGAGCTTGTCGAGCTTCTGGGCGGTGGTGAAGCCCTTCATGCCCTTCTCAACCAGGAAGGCGGTGATGCCGCGCGGCCCGGCCTGCGGGTCGGTCTTGGCGTAGACCACCAGCGTCTCGGCCACCGGGCCGTTGGTGATCCACATCTTGGAGCCGGTGAGGACGTAGCGGTCGCCGCGCTTCTCGGCCCGGGTGCGCATCGAGACCACGTCCGAGCCGGAACCCGGCTCCGACATGGCGAGCGCCCCGACATGCTCGCCCGAGATCAGCGTGGGCAGGTACTTGCGCTTCTGCGCCGCCGAGCCGTTGCGCCGGATCTGGTTGACGCAGAGGTTCGAGTGCGCGCCGTAGGACAGGCCGACCGAGGCGGAGGCGCGCGACACCTCCTCCATGGCCACGCAATGCTCCAGGTAGCCGAGGCCGAGGCCGCCATACTCCTCCTCGACCGTGATCCCGTGCAGGCCGAGCGCGCCCATCTCGGGCCAGAGGTCGCGCGGGAAGGTGTTGGTGCGGTCGATCTCCTCGGCGCGCGGCGCGATCCTGTCCTGCGCGAAGGCGCGCACGCTGTCCCGGATCGCGTCGGCCGTCTCGCCCAGGGCGAAATTGAACTCGCGCGCGGCGTTCGGGATCATGGGCGTCCTCCGATCGTTTCGGCTATCTATACGAACGATCGTTTTTAAAGCAAGGTGGTTTCGCGGCAGCGGCGCGGGAGTCGCCGCGCCGGACCCGGAGGGACTCATGACCCAGCCGCCGCAGCCGAGCTACGTCCACGGCGCCAGCGACGTCCCGCTCCTCGGCCTCACCATCGGCGAGGCGCTGCGGGAGGCGGCCGCGCGCTGGCCGGATCGCGCGGCCCTGATCGCCCCGGCCGCCGGCCTGCGCTGGAGCTGGGCCGAGCTGAACGCGCGGGCCGAGGCTTTCGCGGCCGGGCTGCTCGCCCTCGGGCTGGAGCGCGGCGACCGCATCGGGATCTGGTCGCTCAACAACGCCGAATGGGCGCTGACCCAGTTCGCGGCCGCCAAGGCGGGGCTGATCCTGGTCACCGTCAACCCGGCCTACCGGCTGGCGGAGCTCGAATTCGCGCTGAACAAGGTCGGCTGCAAGGCGCTCGTCACCGCGCGCGCCTTCAAGACCAGCGACTATCTCGGCATGCTGACGACGCTCGCGCCCGAATTGCGCGAGGCGGAGCCGGGCAGGTTGCGGGCGGCGCGCCTGCCGCAATTGCGCGTGGTGATCGAGATCGGCGGCAACTCCCTGCCCGGAACGCTGGCCTTCGAGGCGGTGGCCGAGCGGGCCGGCGCGGCGGAGCGGGCGCGCGTCGCGGCGAACCGGGCGGCGCTGCAATTCGACGACCCGGTCAACATCCAGTTCACCAGCGGCACCACCGGCAGCCCCAAGGGGGTGACGCTGAGCCACCACAACATCCTCAACAACGGCTCCTTCGTCGGGCGGGCGATGCGGCTCGGGCCGGAGGACCGGATCTGCATCCCGGTGCCGCTCTACCATTGCTTCGGCATGGTGATGGGCAACCTCGCCGCGGTCACCTCGGGGGCCGCCATGGTCTATCCGGGGGAGGGGTTCGACCCGCTCGCGACCCTGCGCGCCGTGGAGGCCGAGCGCTGCACCGCCCTCTACGGGGTGCCGACGATGTTCCTGGCCCAGCTCGACCATCTGGAATTCGCGCGCTTCGACCTGTCGAGCCTGCGCACCGGCATCATGGCGGGCTCGCCCTGCCCGATCGCCGTGATGCAGCGCGCCGTCGACCGGATGCATCTGCGGGAGCTCACGATCTGCTACGGCATGACCGAGACCAGCCCGGTGAGCTTCCAGAGCGCGGTCGACGACCCGCTGGAGCGCCGGGTCTCGACGGTGGGCCGCATCCACCCGCACACGGAGGTGAAGATCGTCGATGCCGAGGGCCGGATCGTGCCCCGCGGCACGCCGGGCGAACTCTGCACCCGCGGCTACAGCGTGATGCGGGGCTACTGGGACGACCCCGAGAAGACCGCCGAGGTGCGCGACGCCGCCGGCTGGATGCACACGGGCGATCTCGCGACCCTCGATGACCAGGGCTTCTGCAACATCGTCGGCCGCATCAAGGACCTCGTGATCCGCGGCGGCGAGAACGTCTACCCGCGCGAGGTGGAGGAATTCCTCTACCGCCACCCGGCGATCCAGGAAGTCCAGGTCTTCGGCGTGCCGGATCCCCGCTACGGGGAAGAGCTCTGCGCCTGGGTGAAGCTGCGGCCCGGCGCGACGCTGACCGCCGAGGAGCTGCGCGCCCATTGCGGGGGCCAGATCGCCCACCAGAAGATCCCGCGCTACGTGGAGTTCGTGGACGCGTTCCCGATGACCGTGACCGGCAAGATGCAGAAATACCTGATGCGCGAGGCGATGATCGAGCGGCTCGGGCTCGCGGTGGAGCGGACGGCGTAGGCAGGGTCGAGGCGCGACGCGAGATTCCGGGCGAAATCTCGCATCCGTCCGAAGCCTTCGCGGCCTTCGGAGGCTGGACGGGACTGGTTCGTTCGCAGCGTACGGGGCGTGCGATGCGGCCGTCCGGCGATCCACGCCCGTGCGGTTTCATGATCGATGCGCCAAGGCGGCGCCAAGTCATACGAAATCCGACGGATTGCTTCGCAATGCGGATTTCGGCTTCGCTCACGCGCCGCGCGGGCTTGTCGGACGCTTTCCGGAAGCGATCTTCCGGAAAGCGTCCGATCCGGGATCCGGTTGGATCAACCGGATCCCGGATCATACCAGCGGTCATGTCTCCTGAGCGCTGGTTCCGTTCTCGGATCGTCGCCAAGCCGTCTCGTCAAGCCGTCTCGCCAAGCCGTCTCGCCAAGCCTTTGGCCTGGTGCCGACCATCCGAGATGGTCGACGACCCGATGCGCGAGCATCCTGGGCGGCCGGCAACAGACGGGCGCGCCGGGACTCGACCGCGCGTCGACGTCTCATGCGAAGACGCCGCCCGGCGCCCCACCCCGACGGGAGGATGCCCGCGGGTGCCGGGAACCCGCTTGCCTTCTCATAAGCCGCCACTTATACGTTGCCCATGACCGACGCAGATCTCTTCCGTCTGCTCGCCGACCCGACGCGTCGGGCCCTGTTCGAGCGGCTCTCGGCCGCCGAGATGACGGTGTCCGACCTGAAGGCCGGGTTCACCATTTCCCAGCCCGCCATCTCGCAGCACCTCGCGGCGCTCAAGGGCGCCGGCCTCGTGCGCGAGCGGCGGGAGGGACGCTTCTCCTACTACCGGGCCGATCCGGCGGCCCTGACGCCGCTGGTGGAGTGGATCGACCGCTACCGCGCGTTCTGGCCCGAGCGCCTGGAGCGGCTCAAGGACGTCATCGCGAGGATGGATTGATGGATGCCACTCCCGACGAGGCCGCGCCGCAGGTGGTCGCGTCCTGCGACATCGCGGCGGCGCCGGCCCTGGTCTGGCGCGCGCTCACCGTGCCGGAGATCGTGGCCGAGTGGCTGGGGCCGGTTTCGCCGGCCGCTGGCGACGCGCTGCGGCTCGACCTGCCGGCCGCCGAGGGCGGCCCGGTCGCCTGCGAGATGCTGGAGGCGGTGCCGCACGAGCGGCTCTCCTACCGCTGGCGCGACGCCTTCGGCGACTCGGTCGTGACCTTCGATCTCACGCCCGGGCCGGATGGCGGGACGCATCTGCGCGTCGTGCACCGGCCCGTCGCCGCCCGCCGGGCCGCCCCCGCCCGCCCGCTCGCCCTGATGCGGCCGGCGGCCCGCCCGCGGGCCCGGACGGCGCCGCGGCTCCTCCGCCGCGCCGCCTGAAGCGGGCTCGCCGCGATCGGTTCGGACGCCGTCCCGGCAACCTGATCGCGCGGCGATCGGCCGAAGACCGATCAATCTTCCCCACATTGCCCGCCCGGCTCGCTCGCCGGCGCCGTCGCGCCGGACCGACGCGTCGCGCCTTCCTGCCGGAGAGAGACGTGCCAGACCTTGTCACCCGCTACGCCAGCCTCGTGCCGATGGTTGTCGAGCAATCGAGCCGCGGCGAACGTGCCTTCGACATCTACTCGCGGCTGCTGCGCGAGCGCATCGTCTTCTTCACCGGCGCGGTCGACGATCAGACGGCATCGCTGACGGTGGCGCAGCTGCTGTTCCTGGAGGCCGAGAATCCCAAGAAGGAGATTTCCCTCTACATCAATTCGCCGGGCGGCGTGGTCACGTCGGGCTTGGCGATCTACGACACGATGCAGTTCATCCGTTGCCCCGTCTCGACGCTCTGCGTCGGGCAAGCGGCCTCGATGGGCTCCCTGCTGCTCGCCGCCGGGGCTCCCGGCCAGCGCTTCGCCACGGCGAATGCCCGCATCATGGTCCATCAGCCGATCGGCGGGTTCCAGGGCCAGGCGACGGACATCATGATCCATGCCCGCGAGACCGAGGCCATCAAGCGGCGCATGACCGAGATCTACGCGCGGCACACGGGCCAGGATTACGCCACGGTGGAGCGGGCGCTGGAGCGCGACACCTTCCTCGACCCGGAGGCGGCCCGCGCCTTCGGGCTGATCGACGGCGTGCTCACGGGGCGCCCCGAGATCGCCGCGGATCCGTCCGGGAGGTGACGTCGGCGGCGCGGCGCCGCGCGCCGGCCGCCCCGCTCACACCAGCCCCGGATCGAGCCGCCGCGGCGCGGCGAGCCAGGCCGGCACCGGCAAGCCGCGCTCGGTCAGGAAGGCCGGGTTGAACAGCTTCGAGGCGTAGCGGGTGCCGGAATCGCACAGGATCGTCACGATCGTGTGGCCGGGGCCGAGGTCCCGCGCCAGCCGGATCGCCCCCGCCACGTTGATCCCCGACGAGCCGCCCAGGCACAGACCCTCCTCGGCCAGGAGGCCGAACACGATCGGCAGCGCCTCCGCGTCCGGGATCTCGTAGGCGACGTCCGGCACGAAGCCCTGGAGGTTGCCGGTGACGCGGCCCTGGCCGATGCCCTCGGTGATCGAGGTGCCCTCGGCCTTGAGGGTCCCGGTCGCGTAGTGGCGGTAGAGCGCCGAGCCCTGCGGGTCGGCGAGTCCGATCCGCACGGCGGGGTTGCGGGCGCGCAGCGCCTCGGCGGTGCCCGCCAGCGTGCCGCCGGTGCCCGCCGCGCAGATGAAGCCGTCGACCCGCCCGTCCGTCGCCTCCCAGATCTCCGGGCCGGTCATCGCCGCGTGGGCGGCGCGGTTGGCCGTGTTGTCGAACTGGTCGGCGAAGAAGGCCCCCGCCGGCTCGGTGGCGCTCAGGCGCGCGGCGAGGCGGCCGGCCACTTTCACGTAGTTGTTCGGGTTGGCGAAGGGCACCGCCGGCACCTCCACCAGCGTCGCGCCCGCGAGCCGCAGCGCGTCCTTCTTCTCGATCGATTGCGTCTCCGGGATCACGATCACGGTGCGGTAGCCGCGGGCATTGCCCACCATGGCGAGCCCGATGCCGGTATTGCCCGCCGTGCCCTCGACGATCGTCCCCCCCGGCCGGATCAGGCCGGCGCGCTCGGCCGCCTCCACCATGAACAGGGCCGCCCGGTCCTTCACCGACTGGCCGGGATTCATGAACTCGGCCTTGCCCAGGATCGTGCAGCCGGTCTCCGCCGAGGCGCGGCGCAGGTGGATCAGCGGCGTGGCGCCGATGGCGGCCAGGACGTCGGGTTTGGGCGGCATGGCGGGTCTCGCGGCGGGCTCGCGGGCAGGGACGGTTCCGTCTGATGCCGGCAATCGCGCCGGGCGGCAAGGCGCCGGCCGCACCGCGTCTTCCCGCGGGACGCCGGCGCGATGCGCATTGACCCCCGTACCAAAGAATGTCAGCATTGCTGACATAATCGGGTGATGAGGCAGGCCCGGCCGAACCGGACCGCCGACGCCTGCGGGGAGAGTTCTGGAGGTTTCCCGATGGGCAGCCACTCGGCGGTCGCGTCCCTTCGACCCGTCAGCCTCGACGACAAGTACGACCTCTCCCGCGAGCAGGTTTTCGTCACCGGCACCCAGGCGGTGATCCGGATGCTGCTGATGCAGCAGGCCCGGGACCGGGCCGCCGGACTGAACACCGCGGGGTTCGTGTCGGGCTACCGGGGCTCGCCGATCGCCGGGCTCGACCAGAACCTGTTCAAGGCGCGCCCCGTCCTGGAGAAGGCGAACATCGTCTTCCAGCCCGGCCTCAACGAGGAACTCGCCGCCACCGCCATCTGGGGCGCGCAGCAGGCGGAGATGCGGGGCGAGGGGCGCTACGACGGCGTCTTCGGCCTCTGGTACGGCAAGGGGCCCGGGGTCGACCGCTCGGGCGACGTCTTCCGCCACGCCAACATGGCCGGCACCTCGCGCCACGGCGGCGTGCTGGCGCTGATGGGCGACGACCACACGGCGGAATCCTCCACGGTCGCCCACCAGTCCGAATTCCACTTCGTCGACGTGATGATGCCGATCCTGAACCCGGCCGGGGTGCAGGAGATCCTCGATTACGGCCTCTACGGCTACGCCATGAGCCGCTATTGCGGCGCCTGGATCGCCTTCAAGTGCGTGAAGGAGAACATCGAATCGACCGCCAGCGTCGATGCGCGCCTCGACCGGGTGAAGATCGTGCTCCCGGACGATTTCCTGATGCCGCCGGGCGGCCTCAACATCCGCACGCCGGACGGGATCCTCGACCAGGAGGCCCGGCTCCAGGACTTCAAGCGCGACGCGATGCTGGCCTTCGTGCGGGCCAACAACCTCAACCGCATCGTCCTGTCGGGCGGGCGCCGGCCGAAGCTCGGCGTGATCACGGTGGGCAAGTCCTACCTCGACGTGCGCCAAGCCCTCGACGATCTCGGCCTCGACGAGGTCGCGGCGAACGACATGGGGCTTCGCCTCTACAAGGTCGCCTGCCCCTGGCCGCTGTCGCAGCGCGAACTCCTCGCCTTCGCGGACGGGCTCGACCTGATCATGGTGGTCGAGGAGAAGCGCTCCCTGATCGAGGTGCAGGTCCGCGAGGAGCTCTACGGCACCGCCAACCAGCCGATCTGCGTCGGCAAGAAGGACGAGCAGGGACGCTGGCTGTTCCCCGTGAAGGGCGCGCTCGATCCGAACGACATCGCGGTCGCGCTCGGCGAGCGCCTGCTGCGCTACCACCGCAACGACGCGCTCGCGGCCCGGGTCGCGAGCCTGCGCCAGGCCCAGGAAGTGCTGGCCGCGACCACCGACGTGGCGACCCGCACGCCGCATTTCTGCGCCGGCTGCCCGCACAACACCTCGACCCGGGTGCCGGAGGGCGCGCGCGCCTATGCGGGGATCGGCTGCCACTACATGGTCCAGTGGATGGACCGCGCCACCGACGGCTTCACCCAGATGGGCGGGGAGGGCGCCAACTGGATCGGCGAATCCGCCTTCTCGACGCGCCGCCACGTCTTCCAGAATCTCGGCGACGGCACCTACAACCATTCCGGGTCGCTGGCCCTGCGCTGGGCCGTCGATACCGGCACCACCATGACCTACAAGATCCTGTTCAACGACGCGGTCGCCATGACCGGCGGCCAGCCCCACGAGGGCGGGCTCACCGTGGACAGGATCGCCGCGCAGGTGCGGGCGGAGGGCGTCGGGCGCATCGCCCTGGTGACCGATGAGCCGGACAAGTACCCGGCCGGGATGCGCTGGCCGGACGGCCTGACCATCCATCACCGGGACGACCTCGACGCGGTGCAGCGCGACCTCGCGACGGTGCCGGGCGTGTCGGTGCTGATCTACGACCAGACCTGCGCCTCCGAGAAGCGGCGGCGGCGCAAGCGCGGCCGGTTCCCCGATCCCGACAAGCGGGTGATCATCAACGACCTCGTCTGCGAGGGCTGCGGCGACTGCTCGGTGCAGTCGAACTGCGTGGCGGTGCAGCCGCTGGAGACCGAGTTCGGCCGCAAGCGCCGCATCGACCAGTCGAGCTGCAACAAGGATTTCTCCTGCCTCAACGGCTTCTGCCCGTCCTTCGTGACCGTGCACGGGGCGAAGCCGCGCAGCGGCCCGCCGGTGGCCCTGGCGGGATCGCCGGACGCGGACCTGCCCGAGCCGGCGCTGCCCGCGATCGACGGCACCTACAACATCATCGTCACGGGCGTCGGCGGGACCGGGGTGGTGACGGTGGGGGCGATCCTCGGCATGGCGGCCCATCTGGAGGGCAAGGGCCTCGGCATGATCGACATGGCGGGCCTCGCCCAGAAGGGCGGGGCGGTGTTCAGCCACGTCCGCCTCGCGCGCCACCAGGACGACATCCACGCGATCCGGGTGACGGCGGGGGCCGCCGACCTGATCCTCGGCTGCGACCTCGTGGTGACCGGCACCCGCAAGGTGCTGGCGGCGGTGCGGCCCGGGCGCACCCACGTGGTGGTCAACACGGCCGAGATCATGCCGGGCGACTTCACCCGCAAGCCCGATTTCTCGCTCCCGGCCGAGCGCATCAAGCGGGTGATCCGCGACAAGGCCGGGCCGAGCCACGCGGACCTCACCGACGCGACCGGGCTGGCGCTCGCGGCGCTCGGCAACGCGCTCGCCGCCAACATGTTCATGCTCGGCTACGCGTGGCAGCGCGGGCGCATCCCGCTGTCGCGTGAGGCGATATTGCGGGCGATCGAGCTCAACCGCGAGGCGGTGCCGATGAACCTCGCGGCCTTCGCCTGGGGGCGGCGGGCGGCCGCGGACCCGGCCGCCCTCGCCGCGCTCGCGACCGCCCCGGAGGCGGATCTCCCGGACGACCTCGACACGCTGATCGCCCGGCGCGTCGCCTTCCTGACCGCCTATCAGAGCCGCGCTTACGCCCGGCGCTACGCCCGCACCGTGGCGTCCGTGCGCGAGCGCGAGGCCGCGGTGCATCCGGGCGGCACCCCGCTCTCCGAGGCGGTGGCCCGCTCGCTGTTCAAGCTGATGGCCTACAAGGACGAGTACGAGGTCGCCCGCCTCTACACGGACGGCCATTTCGAGGCGCAGGTGCGGAGCGCCTTCGAGGGCGAGTCCCTGCGCTACGAGTTCCACCTCGCGCCGCCGCTCCTCGCCCGCACCGACCCGCGCACCGGCCGGCCGCGCAAGATGAGCTTCGGCCCCTGGATGATGCGGGCCTTCCGGGTGCTCGCCCGGATGCGGCGCCTGCGCGGCACGCCCCTCGACCCGTTCGGCTACACGCGCGAGCGCCGCGAGGAGCGGCGGCTGGTCACCGCGTTCGAAACCCTGATCGCCGAGATCCTGCGCGGCCTGACGCCGGCGAACCACGCGGTCGCGGTCGGCCTCGCCAACCTGCCCCAGAGCATCCGCGGCTTCGGGCCGGTCAAGGCGAAGAACCTCGCCAAGGCCCGGGAGGAGGAGGCGGCGCTGCTGGCGCGGTTCCGGGCGCCCGAGGTGCCGCTCGCGACGGCGGCGGAGTGAGCGGGTGACGCTCTCTCAATGTCCGACGTGCCGGCCTGACTTGGCGTTGTCGTGAAGCACAGACTATGACACCGCACAGGTGTGGATGCCACACCTGTGCGGCACACCTGTGCGGATGGATTGCCGGACGGCAGCGTCGCACGCCCTGCACGACGGGAACGAACGCGTCCTGTTCAGCCTCTGAGCCCGACAGGGCTGCGGCGTGAGGGCCGCCCGCGAGCGGCGCCGCGCGACGGGCCCGACTCCCGTCATCCGACCGTCACGCGCGCGCCCGAAAGCTCTGGCCGCCCTTCCTCCGGAGCCCTCGGCCCATGGATTTCCACCGCCGCTTCACCGTGCTGATGTGCACGCCCGCCTTCGATCCGGGCGATCTCGAAGGCGCGCGCGTCGACCAGATCGTGGCGGCGGTCGAGCAGCGGGGCTTCGAGGTGGTCCGCGCCCGCCGGGTCGAGGACGCGGCCATCGCGGTCCAGACCGACGCGGCGGTCGGCTGCCTCGTGGTCGATTGGGGCAAGCGCGGCCTCGACGGCAAGGCGGCGGCGCTGATCGACATGATGCGCCGGCGCGGCCTCGAGATGCCGATCGTCATCATGGTCCGCCGCAAGCGCCTGGAGGACATCCCGGTCGAACTCCTCGACTTCATCGACGGCTACATCTTCCTCGCCGAGGAGACGCCGGAATTCATCGCCCGCGGCCTGGTCTCGCGCGTCACCCAGTATGCCGAGACGCTGAAGACGCCGTTCTTCGGCGCCCTCGTCGACTATGCCGAGAAGGGCAACCAGCTCTGGACCTGCCCGGGCCACAATGGCGGCATCTTCTACAACCGCTCGCCGATCGGCCGCATCTTCGTCGAGCACCTCGGCGAGGCGATCTTCCGCAACGACCTCGACAATTCGGTGCTCGATCTCGGCGACCTGCTCACCCACGAGGGGCCGGCGCTCAAGGCGCAGAAGGAGGCGGCCCAGATCTTCGGGGCGGAGAAGACCTACTTCGTCCTCAACGGCACCTCGGCCTCGAACAAGATCGTGCTCTCGGCCCTCGTCGCCGAGGACGACCTCGTCCTGTTCGATCGCAACAACCACAAGGCCGCGCATCACGGGGCGCTGCTCCTCGGCGGCGGCATCCCGATCTTCCTGGAGACCGACCGCAACGCCTACGGGCTGATCGGCCCGATCGACCATGCCGCCCTCGACGAGGCGGCGATCCGCGACAAGATCCGCCGCAACCCGCTCGTCCGGGACAAGGAGGCGTAGCGCCGGGAGCGCCCGTTCCGTGCCGCGGTGATCGAGCAATGCACCTATGACGGCACGATCTACGACGCGCGCGAGATCCTGGCGAGGATCGGCCCCCTCTGCGACTACATCCTGTTCGACGAGGCCTGGGCCGGGTTCATGAAGTTCCACCCGCTCTATGCGGGCCGCTTCGCCATGGGGCTGGACGGGCTCGGCCCGGATTCCCCCGGCATCATCGCCACCCAATCGACCCACAAGCAGCTCGCGAGCTTCAGCCAAGCCTCGCAGATCCACACCAAGGACGGGCATATCCGCGGCCAGGAGCGGCGCGTCGAGCACCGGCGCCTCAACGAGAGCTTCCTGGTCCACGCCTCGACCTCGCCCTTCTACCCGCTCTTCGCCTCCCTGGATGTCGGCGCCCAGATGATGAAGGGCCGCTCCGGCATGATCCTGTGGGACGACACGATCCGGCTCGGCATCGAGTGGCGCAAGAAGGTGCGGGCGATCCGGCGGGAATTCGAGGAGAACGAGGCCGATCCGGCCCGGCGCTGGTTCTTCGATCCCTTCGTGCCCGACATGGTGCGCGGCCCGGAGGGCGCCGAGGTGCCCTGGGAGAGCCTCCCCACCGACCTCCTGGCCAGCGAGCCGCGCTACTGGGAGCTCAGCCCCGGGGCGCGCTGGCACGGCTTCACCAAAGTGGCGCCGGGCTACGCCATCACCGATCCGAACAAGCTCACGGTGCTCACCCCGGGCTTCGACCGGACGAGCGGAACCTACGCCGATCACGGCGTGCCGGCCCCGATCGTCGCGCAGTACCTGCGCGAGAACCGGATCGTGGCCGAGAAGAACGACCTGAACTCGCTGCTCTTCCTGCTGACGCCGGGCGTCGAATCGTCGAAGGCCGGCACCCTGATCTCGGGCCTCGTCGCCTTCAAGCGCCTGCACGACGACAACGCGCCGCTGGAGGAGGCCATGCCCGATTTCGTGCGGCGCCGGCCGCAGCGCTACCGCGGGGTGCGCCTGCGCGACCTCTGCGCCGAGTTCCACGCCTTCCACCGCGAGGCGAACACCGCCGCGCTCCAGCGCCTGCAATTCACCGCCGACCACATCCCCGAGATGGTGCTGCCGCCCAAGGCCGCCGCCCAGATGCTGACCCGCAACAAGGTCGATTTCGTGCCGATCGCGGAGGCGGCCGGCCGCATCGCCACCACCCTGATGCTGGTCTACCCGCCGGGCATCGCGACCCTGCTGCCGGGCGAGCGGCTCGACGGGCGGGCCAAGCCGATGCTCGACTACTTCGCCAAGTTCGAGGCCTCCGCGAACCTGTTCCCGGGCTTCGAGGCCGAGATCCAGAGCGTCTACCGGCAGGTGGAGCCGGATGGGCGGATCCGGTTCTACACCTACGTCCTGCGCGAGGATCCTGCCGAGAGGTAGGGCCGGCGCATGATCCGCCGTCGCCGCTTTCCGGCCGCCGCCCCGGCGGCGGCCCTCTCGTCCCTCCGGCCCGCGCGGTCCGCCATGGCGGCCGATCCGCTTTCATCGGCGCCGGGCGACGGCGATCTCGCGGCGCGCCTCGACCGCGCCGTGGCGGAGAAGCGCGTCTGGACCTTCACGGGGTGGTCGTGCTGCGCGGCGGCCGCACCGGGCTCGAACGATGCTTCGACGGGGAGGATCAGGTCCGCGACCGCCCTCTCGGGCAGGTGAGGTTCGGGCCGCAGACCCTGCACGACCCGTGCTCGGCCTCGAGGAGCGTCGTCGCGCTTCGCTGAGGTCTTGCCCTGGAGCGGGTCCGCTCAGCGGAGCGGCAGCGCGAGGCAGACGGCGGCCAGGATCACCGCGTAGGCGATGCGCCGGAACATCCGGTCCGAGGCGGCGCGGAAGCCCCGGCTCCCGGCCAGGAGCCCGAGCCCGTAGGGGATGAGGAGCGGCAGCGCGAGGGCGGCGCGCTCGGCCGTGAGCACGCCGCCGCCAGCGAAGACCACCCCCGAGACCAGGGTCGAGAGGCCGAAATAGGCCATCAGGTTGTGACGCACCTGGGCGGCATCCGCCGTCTGGCTGGCGAGCCAGAACACCGCGAGCGGCATCCCGCCGAGCGCCGCGAAGCCGCTCGCGAGGCCCGAGGCGCCGCCGACCGCGACCGAGAGGGCGAGGGAGGGCCGGCCGCGATAGCGCCAGCCGGTCATCAGGGCGGCGAGCGCCGCCAGGATCGCCCCCGCGGCGAGCCAGCGCGCGAGGGCCGGATCGAGGCGCGTCAGCAGCCAGACCCCCGCCGGCAGCAGCGCGCTGGCGCCGGCGAGGAGCGGCAGCACCTCCCGCCATACCGCCCGCCGCGCCGAGAGCCCGCCGAGCCACAGGGCGAAGGGCGCGTCCACCAGCCAGATCAGCCCCACGGCGGCGGCCGGGCCGATGGCGGCCGCCGCGACCGGCACGAACACCATCGCGAAGCCGAAGCCCGTGAAGCCGCGCACCAGCCCCCCGGCCAGGGCGGCGGCGAGGAGGGTCGCGAGCGTCGCCGCGTCGGGGATCAGGGCCGGCATGCCGGCACGAAGGAGGGGAGGGCCATCGCCGCAGCGGTGGCCCGCCGGTCACGCTCCGTCAAGGCGCATCGCCTATGGCGGTGAGGGGCCGACCCGGCTAAAGCCCCCACCTCCTGGCGTCGCGGCGGCTTTCGGGCGATGCTGGCCGCCCGCCGCTCGCGCCGCGAAAGGGTCCGCATGGCAACGACACCGGTCCGCATCCTCGGCATCGATCCGGGCCTGCGGCGCACGGGCTGGGGCCTGATCACCGTGACGGGGACCCGGCTCGCCTTCGAGGCCTGCGGCGTGCTCACCTCGGACGGGGACGACGCGCTGGCGCTGCGCCTGCGCGACCTGCATGACGGGCTCGTGCGCGTGGTAGCGGCCCAGCGTCCCGACGAGGTCGCGGTCGAGGAGACGTTCGTCAACAAGGACGCGCAGGCGACGCTGAAGCTCGGCCATGCCCGGGCCGTCGCCCTGCTGGTGCCGGCCCTGGCCGGCCTGCCGGTGGCGGAATACGCCGCCAACCTCGTCAAGAAGACCGTCGTGGGGGTCGGCCACGCGGAGAAGGGGCAGGTCGCCGCCATGGTGCGCTTCCTGCTGCCGAAGGCGGATCCCGCCACCGCGGACGCCGCCGACGCCCTCGCCATCGCCATCACGCACGCGCAGCACCGGGCCGCGCGGGCCCGCGAGCGGGATGCGGCGGCCCCGCGCGCGCGGGCCGTGCCGGCCCCGGCGCCTAGCGCGCGAGCACCTGCATCCCCTTGCGCACCGCCGGGCGCGCGCCGAGTGCGGCGAGCCAGCGGTGCAGGGCCGGCTTGCCCTCCAGGCTCCGGCCGAGCGGCTCCTTGAGGAAGGTCGTCGCCGCCACCATCCAGGGATAGCAGGCGATGTCGGCGATCGAGTAATCCTCGCCCGCGAGGTAGGGCACCTCGGCGAGGCGCCGCTCCATCACGCCGAGCAGGCGGTCGGCCTCGTCGGTGAAGCGCCCGATGGCGAGCGGGGCCTTCTCGGGCGCGCGCACGGCGAAGTAGCCGAGCTGGCCCAGCATCGGCCCGAGGCCGCCGACCTGCCAGTGCAGCCATTCGAGCGCCTTGAACCGCGCCGCCCCGGACGGCGCCAGGAAGCGCCCCGACGTCTCGGCGAGGTAGGTCAGGATCGCGCCGCTCTCGAAGATCGTGAGCGGCCCCTCGGGCGCGTCGTCCACGACGAGCGCCGGGATCTTGTTGTTGGGCGAGATGCGCAGGAAGTCCGGCGCGAACTGCTCGTCCTTGCCGATATCGACCGGATGCACCGTGTAGGGCAGCCCGAGTTCCTCCAGCAGGATCGGGGGTTTGCGCCCGTTCGGCGTGGTCCAGGTGTAGAGGTGGATCATCGCGGCCTCGCGCAGCTTCGGTGCCTCCAGTGTAGGGCGCCGCCTCCCGGGGCCCAGCCGGGCGCCCGCACGCCCCTCGCTGATCCGGCAACGAGCCTCACGCGATTGCTGCCCGACCGATCCGCGGCGCCCTGGCAGGTCGGCGCCGACGCGGGAACCCCTCCGGCGCGGGCGACGCGATCCGCCTCCCGAACGTCCAGGCCTCGGCCCTGAGCGCGGCGCACGTCACCTTCGCCGGCCCGCCCTCACGCCTGCCAGAACGGCTTGTCGGATTCCCGGGCCACGTCGGCCCGCGACACGCCGATATCCTTGAGCAGCCCGTCCGGGAGGTGGCGCAGGTCGCGGCGCTGCCGGTGGCGCTGCCCCCAGAGTTCGAGCCGCTCCACCAGCGTGAGGAGGCGCGGCCGGGGCGAGGACCGCCGGATGGCGGGCACGAGGCGCAGATTTTCTCGGCCTCCGACCAGGGTCGTCATGGCTGTCTCCGTCGGTTCGTCGATCTGATGCGAGGCAGCTTGCGCGCGGGGGCGCCGCGGCGCAAACCAGAAGCTCTCCGCCGCCGACCAAGGATTTCTAGGCCATGGCAGGGCGCCGACTGCCCCCCCTCAACGCCGTCCGGGCCTTCGAGGCCGCCGCCCGCCACCCCACCTTCCAGGCGGCGGGCGACGAACTCGGGGTGAGCGCCGGGGCGATCGCCCAGCAGGTCAAGGCCCTGGAGGCCTGGGCGGGCATGCCGCTGTTCCGCCGCCTGCCGAGCCGCGGCGTCGTCCCGACGCGGGCGGGCCTGCGCTTCGCCGAGGAGGCGGGCCGGCTCCTCGACGGATTCGCCGCCGCCGCGCTGGTCCTGCGGCGGCAGGGCGTCGACGGCGCGCTCACGGTCAACACCACCCATTCCTTCGCGTCGCTCTGGTTGATCCCGCGGATCGGCGCCTTTCGCGAGGCCAATCCGGACCTCGACGTGCGCATCGTCGCCAACAACCAGCTCATCGACTTCACCCGCGACGAGGCCGACGTCGCGATCCGGCACGGCAGGGGCGCCTATCCGGGCCTGCGCTGCGAACTGCTCCTGCGCGACGCGGTCTTCCCGGTCTGCAGCCCCGGCCTGCGGGACGGAAACCCGCCCCTGCGCGAGTTGCGCGACCTCGCCGCCCACACGCTCCTGCACGATGGCGATCCCGTCGACGCCGACATGATCGTCTGGCCGCAATGGCTCGCGGCGGTCGGAGCGGCGGACCTGCGGCCGAAGCGCGGGCCGACCTTCACGCACACCTTCATGGTCCTGCAGGCCGCCACCGCCGGGCAGGGCGTGGCCCTGGCCACCCGCGTGCTCGGCGGCGACCTCGTCCGTCCGGGCAGCCTCGTGCGCCCCTTCGCCGAGGAGGTGCCGAGCCCCTACGCCTTCTACATCGTCACCCCCGACGAACCCGATTCGCCCAAGGTCGCCCGGTTCCGCGCCTGGCTGCACGGGCAGGCCGCCGCCGCGCTTTCGCCGCTTTGAGGCGGGACCACTCGGGGCCGCCGAATCCCGCGAGGTGGCTCCCGAGCGTGACCATGCCGTTATCCCGCCTCGCCCGCCTCACCCTCTCCCTCGGCGCCCTCCTGGCGGCCGGCGGCGCGGCCCAGGCCCATCCGCATGTCTGGATCACCACCCGGGCGGAGGTGGTCTACGGGCCTGACGGGCGCGTCGCCGCGATCCGGCACGCCTGGACCTTCGACCCCTCCTACTCGGCCTTCGCGGTGCAGGGCCTGGGCGGAGAGGCGCCGAGCCCGGACGGCCTCGCCGCCCTCGCGCGCGAGAACACCGAGAACCTCGCCGAATCGGCCTATTTCACCAGCCTGAAGATCGACGGGCGCAAGCAGGAGTTCGACGGCCCGCAGGCCGCCGCGATGACCTTCGCGGAGGGCCGGCTGACCCTGCGCTTCACCCTGCCGCTGCGCACGCCCGCGAAGGGGCCGATCTCCCTCGACGTCTACGACCCGACCTACTTCGTCGCCTTCAGCCTCGCCGAGGGCGAGGATGCCGCCACCCTCGTGGGCGCGCCGGCCTCCTGCAAGGCCCTGGCCCACCGGCCCAAGAGCGCCGCGCCGGCCCAGATGTCGGAATCCTTCTTCTCCGCGCTCACCGACGCGGCCAATTACGGCGTGCAATTCGCGAATCGGATTACAGTGACGTGCTCGTGAGATCCGCCCCCGTCGCCCTCCCCGCCGCGCGCGGGGCGCTCCTGCGGCTGGGCCTCGCCCTCGCCGCGGCGCTGGTCGCCGCCGCCCTGCTCGCGGGGCTTGTCGCGGTGCTGGCGCCGGGCTTCGCGCCCCCGCCGCGCTCGCCCTTCGGCATGGGCTTCCGCGAGGCCGCGCCCTCGGGGGCCGGCTCGCTCGGGGCCTGGCTGCTCGCCATGCAGGCGGGGTTCTCGCGCAGTCTGCAAGCGGCGGTCGCGGGGATCCGGGCCGGGCAGGGCGGCTACGGGCCGCTCGCCGGCCTCGGCTTCGCCTATGGGGTCTTCCACGCCGCGGGTCCCGGCCACGGCAAGGCGGTGATCGCGGGCTACATCGTGGCCGGCGAGCGGGCGCTGCGGCGGGGCCTCGCCCTCAGCGCCGCGGCGGCCCTGGTCCAGGCCGCCGTCGCGATCGCGCTCGTCGGCGGCGGCGCGGCGCTGCTGCGCTGGACCGCGGCGGGGATCACCGAGGCGGGCCGCGCGGTCGAGACCGCGGGCTTCGCCTGCGTGGCCCTGCTCGGGCTCGCCGTGACCTGGCGCAAGGCGGGCGCCCTCGCGTCGCGCCTCGCGGGCGCGGCGCCGGCGCCCTGCGGGCCGGAATGCGGCCACGCGGTCCTGGCGGATGCCGGCCGGATCGAGCGGCTCGGCACCTGGCGCGAGCAGGCCGGCGTCGTCCTGGCCGCGGGGGCGCGGCCCTGCGCGGGCGCGATCCTGGTCCTGGTCTTCGCCCTCTCCCAGAAGGTGTTCGCCGCCGGGATCCTCGCGGCCCTCGCCATGGCGGCGGGCACGGCACTCACCACCGCGGCGCTCGCCGCGCTCGCGGTCTTCGCCAAGGCGGCGGCCCTGCGCCTCGCCGGGGGACGGGGAGAGATCGGGGCGCTCGCGCTCGCGGGGCTCGAACTCCTGGCCGGCGCCTTCGTCCTCGTGCTCGGCGCGGCGCTCCTGACCGGCTACGCCGCCGCGATCGTCTGACCGCCGGGCCGTCGGTTCAGACGAATTCCGGCACGCAGGTCTCGGCGGCGAGGACGAGCTTCTGCCGCTCGCGGGCGATGAAGGCGGTCGGCATGGCGGCCTGCAGCGCCTTCTCCATGTCGCGCAGCTCGGCGTCGCTGTGCTGGGGATAGAGGTGGATGATGCCGAGCCGGCCGACATTCGCCGCGCGGCACAGCTCCACGCCCTTCTCCCAGGTCGAGTGGCCCCAGCCCCGGCAGGCCGGATACTCGCCCTCGGTGAACATCCCGTCATAGACGACGAGGTCGGCGTCGCGGACGAAGTTCAGGAGGTTGCGCTCGGGCCAGGGCTCGCTGTGCTCGATGTCGCTGATGTAGCAGGCGGTCCGGCCCGCGTGGCGGAAGCGGTAGCCCGTGGCGCCCTGCGGATGCTGCAGCGGCAGGGTGGCGACCGTGCTCCCGTCCGCGAAGGTCAGGGTCTCGCCGGCCCGGAATCCGTGATGGACGAAGCGGGCGGGCAGCGCGTCGAGGGTGATCGGGAAGAGCGGGGGCGAGAACAGGCGGTTCAGGGGCGCCTCGGCGCTCTCGCCGTCGAGGTTGCCGCAATAGGTGTGGATCTCGCGGGTCCGGTCGAGCACCGCCGGCTTGAAGAAGGCGAGTCCCGTGACGTGGTCGAGGTGGAGGTGGCTGAACAGCAGGTCGATTCGCTGCGGCAGATCCGCCCCGTGATAGGCTCCGAGCGCGTTGATCCCGGTCCCCGCATCGATGACGAAGAGCCGCTCGCCGCACCGGATCTCGACGCAGGGCGTGTGGCCTCCGAACTCCACGACGTTCGGACCGGACGCGCAGACAGACCCCCGCACGCCCCAGAAGCGGAGCGTCAGGCTGTCCGACGCGAGGAGACCCATATGTTTCATGCCCTCACGATGATCCGCTTCGGCGCTGAAGAATGTGCGTCTTCGCACAGCACGACCCTCGTCGACCGGCCGCGCGGGGCTCCTGACCCGGCCTCCTGATGGAGGGCCGCGCGCGTCGACGCCCAATCGCGTCGCTGCGGAACCTCGATCACTTCCACGCGGTCACTCCATCACGAACGGGTGTCTCGTGCGCGAAGTTCCCCAGAACGTGCGGCTTGCGCAAGGGGGATAGGTCGGATGCGTCACCCGAAGGTTGAATCGGCAGGGCGGTGTTTCGCTCAGCCCGCACCACGGCATCGAAGGGTGCGTCCTCCGGCAGGCTGACCGCGTCGGGCAGGCAGACGACGAGGCCGCGCCCGGCCCGGGCGGCGCGAAGCCGCGCCAGGCCGGCCCGGATCTCGGCCGGGCTGCGGTCGTCGAGGGCGAGCCCCACCACCAGGATGTCGGGCTGGCGCACGAGGCAGCGAGCGAGATCGATCGCGCTGCGCTCGGCCGCCGTGAGGGCGGCGTCGCGGTTGCCGAGCCCGCTCTCGGCCGCGCGCGGATCGACCTTGGCCGAGAGGCCGAAGCGGTAGACCGTGCGTTCGAGGCCGCGCTCGGCCAGGACCCGCTGCATCACGGCGCGCACCCGCGTGCCGGCGCCCGCCTCCGCGCCCGCGATCCGGCCGAACAGGAGGTTCTCCTCCAGGCTCGCCGCGATCGTGACCTTGGCGGGGTCGTAGAATTCCACGCTGGCGCGCAGGTTGGCCGGCAGCAGGGCCGCGAAGGTGCGGCGCGCCGCGACCAGCCGCTCCTCGAAGGCCGCGTCGATCAGGCCGAAGCGGTGCCGGCTCTCGCTGTAGCGGAGCGCGAGGCCGATCAGCCGGGCGCGGTCCCGCTGCCCGGCCGGGCCGCGCCGCCAGCCCGTCGCCTCCGGCTGGCGGGCGACGAGATCCTCGAAGAAGCCCCGCTCGGCCGCCGGGAACAGCGAGAACGCGTCGAAGAGCGGGTGGTCGTCCGGGAGGTCGGCGAAGATCTCCACCGTCGCCCGGGCGATGGCGAGCCCCATCTCGATCATCGGCCGGGTCAGGCCCTCGGCCTCCAGCACCGCGCGGGTGAAGGGGTGCCCGGCGAGCCGCTCCTCCGCGAAGGCGCGGCCGACCGGCTCGCCGAACAGCAGGTTCTCCCCGACCGTGGCCTGGGCGTTGTAGCGGTGCGGGTCGAAGGGCTCGATCAGGTGGGCAGCCTGCTCGGACGTGAGCGCCTCGCGCAGGGCCGAGCGGGTCGCCACGATCGCCGCGGCGGTATCCGGGTCGATGCTCGGCGCGACGAGGCTCGCGAGGCCCCGCGCCCGCACCAGCGCGTCGAGCCCGGTCACGGCCAGCGCCTCCACGAGCCGCTCCTCCAGGTGGGGCGAGTGGGGAGGGGGCGCGTCCGGGTCCGGCGCCGAGCCGTCCGCGAAGGCGAGGTCGCCGTAGAGCAGGTTCTGGAGGAGGCTGCCGGCCACAAGGACGGGCTCGTCCCCCGCGAAGGCGATGCGGCGCGCCCGCTCCGAGGGGTCGAGCGCCCGCAGGTCCGTGCCTGCATAGGTCACCTGGCCGGTCGTCGGCTCGAGCTGGCCGGCGACGAGCGCGGCGAGGACACGGCCGCCGCTGCCGCGGCGCCCCAGGATCGCCACGTGTCCGGGCATCGGCAGGGTCAGGTCGAGGCCGATGAGCCGCTCGCCCGAGGCGGGATCGTAGGCCGCCGCTCCCGCGAGCACGATCGGTCCGCCGCGCGGGAAGCTCGCGGCCGGCGCGAGGCGGCGCGTGGCCTTGGCCCGCGCCTCCAGGGCGGCGACGAGGCGGCCGATCTCCCCGAAGGCGGGGAGCGCCGCCCGGCGGCGCTCGTTCTGGCGCAGCAGCAGGGCGAGCAGGCTCGCCGCGAGGGCCAGCGCCCCGAAGGCGGCCGCCAGCGCCCCGGCGGTGACGGGCGGGGCCGGTCCCGCCTCGTGCCAGAGCGCGGTGGCGAGGACGAGGGCGGGCAGCAGCACGAAGAGCGCCAGGGCGGGGGCGCGGGCGCGGGCGAGCGACGCCTCCGCCCGCGCGAGGCCGCGGCGCGCCGCCAGGGCCGCGTGGCCGAGGCGCGCCCGCTCGAAGGCGGCGGTGCCGTGCGCCCGCACCGCCGGCAGGCGCCGCACGAGGTCGGTGAGCGCCCGCTCCAGGGCGAGGCTCTCGTCGCGGCGCTTCTCGATCTGACGATTCGCCCGGATGATCAGCAGGGCCCGGGCGAGGGCCGCCGCGACGACGCTCACCGCCACGGCGGGAACGAGGCGCGGCGCGGCCGCGGCCGCCACCCCGAGGGCCAGCAGCACCGCGCCCCCGGTCAGCGCCGGGACCAGCAGGCCGACCGCCAGCAGCGCGTCCACCGCCCGCAGCCCCTCGCCGACCTGGCCGGCGAGGGCCCGCGCCTCGTCGCGGCCGGCCGGTCCCGAGCGCAGGATCGCCTCGGCGGCCCCGCGGCGCAGGCGCTCCACGGCCGCGCCCTGACCCGAGAAGCAGAGCCGGGCCGTGATCCAGCCGAGGCCGGCGAGCAGGATTCCGACCAGGGCGAGTCCGCCCACGGCCCGGAGGGTCATCGCCTCCTGGCTCATCGGCCAGCCCGGCAGGAGCGTCAGCGGGCCGCCGAGCCGCTCGGGCAGCGGCAGCACGATCCGCAGGAGCAGGAGGGGGCCGTGGCCGGGATCGGCGGCGACCAGGAGTTCGTCGACGAGGTCGCGCACGAGGGCGAGCCCGAGGGCGACCACGGGCAGGCCCGCGCCCAGCGCGACGGCGACCGCGACGGCGTGCTGGCGCGGGGCGCTGCGCCACGCGAACGCGATGGGATCCCGCTCCATCCTCGATCCTGCTCGTCCGCCACCCAGCGGGCGGACCCTGCCTGTCGGGCACCAGCGCGGCAATATCGCGGCGGGCGCGGGCCCGCGGCGGGCCCGCACCCGCAGCGGGCCCGCGCCCGCAGGCCGGCCCGCGCCCCCGGCGGCGCCTACCGAATGAGCGTCGCGTCCTGCTCGCCCGGGGAGACGAGGCGGCGCGCCCGGCTGATGGCCGGCAGGAACGGGATGGCGGCGCAGGACGCGCCCGCCGCGGCCGACAGCCGCTCGACCGCCCGCACCACGTCGGGCACCCCGGCCGCGTAGACGCAATCCGCGGGGCCCAAGGGGGGCAGGTGGGCGGGGATCGGGCCGGGACGGATATCGGGCGCCCCGGCGCGGTTCGCCGAGGCCACGAGGGTGATCTGGCCGATTCCGGTGGCCCGGAGCCACGCGAGCGCCGGGCGCATGTAGAGGTCGTCCGCGTCCCGCGCGCCGGCGACGAGGACCATCTCCCGGTCCGGTTCGAGGTAGCGGGCCGCGCGGGCGATGGCCCAGATCGGCGCGAAGCCCGTCTCGGCGGAGACCAGGACGAGCCGTCCCGTCCCGGGCCGATAGGCCGCCCCGCCGACCGGCCCGCGCAGGCGCACCCCGTGCCCCGGGCCGACCGCCCCGCCGAGCGCCGCCCCGAGCGGCCCGTCGCGGCGCAGGTGGAAGACGAGTTCGTTGAGTTCCGTGCTGCCGTCGAGGCGCTGGGTCGGGCAGAGCGGGCGGGCCGGGAAGCCCGCGAAGGCCGCCTCCATGGCCAGCCCCGGCTTCAGGTCGAGGGGACGGGAGACGGTGATCACGACCTCGCGGACGTTCTCCGACAGGGCCGCGACGCTGAGCACCGTTCCGGCCCGCTTGGCGGCGCGGAGCGCCGCGAGGGGGAGGGGGCGGGGATCGGGCGGGTGGCGCCGTCGCCGAGGCGCGGCCGGGTCCGTCCGGTCTGGGGCAGGCGCGGCACCGCGTCCTGCACCACGCCGTCATGCCCGGCGGCGACGCCCGCGGTGAGCGCGGCATCGAGGGGCGTGTCGCCGGTCGCGACGCGCACGGTCTTGCCGTTGACGACGAGCGAGCAGCGCGGTCGGGTGGACATCGGCGGCCCGGCGCGTCAGCGGCCGGCGAAGAGGAGGCGCTCGACGAGCCCGGCCCAGCGGTCACGGTCGGCCCGGACATCCTCCAGGCTCTCGCTGGCGGCCGCCTCGCCGAGCCGCGCGCGCAGTTCCGCGACCTCGGCCTGCTCGGAGCGCAGGGCCGCCTTGATGATGACGTTCTCGGCCGCGAGCCGGGAGAGTTCCTCCTCCAGGACGTCCTCGTCGGCCTCGTCCGGCGCGACGGCCGGCGCGGCCGCCGCGCGCGGCAGCGGGCGCAGGAGAAGCCGCTGCAGGCGCGACGAATCCGTCGATCCCCCCTGCCACGCGTGATCCCGTGCCGCCTCGCCCATGGCCTGTTCCCCGTCCGGTTCCGGGCCGGCATCCGATCGCACCCCGGCCACGTGCGGACGGTGCCGCGTGTATGGTTAAGGAGCGTTTAAACGCGACCTGCGCGAACTGGTCGATTGACCGCGGAGCGGCGGCAACTCAGTCTGAAGCGTGGCGATTCGGCGCCCCCGGAAGCGAGGCTGGCCTCCCCCGACGACCCTGCTTCCTCCACCCCGACACCGGCTCCCGCGGAGCTTGGAGGCCCAGATGCTGACTGGCCGGCGCGTCCTGATCGTCGAGGACGAGATGCTGATCGCGCTCGAACTGAGCGACCTTGTCACCGACGCGCAGGGCAGTCCGGTCGGCCCGGCGCGCACGAACCGAGAGGCGCTGGCGCTCCTCGACCGCGAGCCGGTCGACGTGGCGATCCTCGACCTCAACCTCGCGGACGGCGAGGCGACGCCGACGGCCGAGCGCCTGATCCGCGGCGGCATCCCGGTCCTGGTCTGCACGGGGGGCGTCCTGCCCCGGGCCATGCGGCTGATGTGGCCGGACCTGCCCGTCCACCGCAAGCCGCTGCACGGGGACCGGCTGCTGCGCGCCCTCGAGGCCCTCTGCCCGCATCAGGCCGGCGAGGCGCGGGCGCCCTGAGCGTCCCGCCCGGTCGCAGCCCGCGCGCCTCCCGTGCGGCTCTCGATCGATGGGTCCGGCGTCGTCGTCCGCCGAGACCGGCCGCCCGGATCCCGGACGGGCGATGACGGCCCTGGCCGCGTCACGCCGAACCGATCAGCAGGAACCCGTGCGACGCCGCTCCGGCGCCAATCGGACCGAGACGCCGTCGGCCGAGATCGTCCTCGGGCTCGGCGCAAGTCTGACCGGATCAGGCGGAGACCTCTCATCCGCCATCCGGTTGATTGCTTGCGCAGGCTTGTGATCCGGGATCCGCTTCGATCAAGCGGATCCCGGATCAGGCCGCCGCGGGCGCCGCGCCGACGAGCTGGCGCGCCTGGTGGATCGACATCGGCTCGCCGAACGCGAAGCCCTGCGCGTAGTCGCAGCCGAGTTCGGCCAGGGCCTGCGCGTCGGCCTCGGTCTCGGCCCCCTCCGCGACGATCTCGAGCCCGAGTTCCTGCGCCATGCGGACGATCGAGCGCAGGATCACGGTCCGGCCGCTCGCCATCTGGCGCACGAAGGATTGGTCGATCTTGAGCGTGTCGAACGGGAAGCGCTGCAGGTAGGCCAGGGCCGAGTAGCCGGTGCCGAAATCGTCGAGCGACAGCCCGGCCCCGAGCTCGGCGATGCGCGCGAGCATCTGGGCGGCGTATTCCGGGTTCTCCATCACCAGGCTCTCGGTGAGTTCGAGCTTCAGCGATCCCGGGGCGACGCCGGTGCGGGCGAGCACTGTCTTGACGTCGTGCAGCAGGTCGTGGCGCAGGAGCTGGCGCGAGGAGACGTTGACCGAGGCGAAGAGCGGCGGCTCGACGACCAGCGCCTGCTGCCAGGCCGCCAGTTCGGCCGCCGTGCGCTCCAGGGCGAAGACGCCGAGATCGACGATGAGCCCGGATTCCTCGGCGATCGGGATGAAGGTCTGGGGCGAGATCCGCCCGTGCTTGGGGTGGTCCCAGCGCAGCAGCGCCTCGAATCCCGCGACGGTGCGGTCCTCCAGCCGCACGATCGGCTGGAACAGCACCTTGATCTCGTTGCGCTCCAGCGCCCGACGGAGGTCGTTCTCCAGCAGCATCCGGTCGCCCCGGTCCGCCCGCATGGTCGGCCGGTAGACCTCGATCCGGTCGCCGCCCTGGCGCTTGGCCTGGATCATGGCGATCTCGGCGTTCTTGAAGACCTGATCGCGCTTGGCGTTCGCGCCCGTCTCGTGCAGCGCGACGCCGATCGAGGGCGTCAGGAAGATCTCCCGGTCCGCGTAGGTGATCGGCGTCGTGATGGTCCGCCGGATCGATTCCGCGAAGGCGATGATCCGGTCCGGGTCGCGCTCCGAGACCAGGATGATGGCGAATTCGTCGCCGGCGATGCGGGCGAGCGTGTCCTGCGGCCGCAGCAGCCGGCCGAGGCGCCGAGACAGGGTGAGCAGGATCGAGTCGCCGGCCGAGAGCCCGATCGCGTCGTTCACCTGCTTGAAGCGGTCGATGTCGAGGACGAAGACGGTGGGCTTCAGCCGGGGATCCTGGCCCGCCAGGGTCAGGGCGGCGTCGAGCCGGTCGTGGAAGAGCTCGCGGTTCGGCAGGCCCGTGAGGTTGTCGTGGACCGCGTCGTGCAGCAGCCGCTCCTCGGCGATCTTGAGCTCCGTCACGTCCGCGATGGTGCCGACGATGCGGATCACCTCGCCATCCGCCCCGATCACCGGGCGAGCCTTGAGGCGGAACCAGAAATACGGACCCGCGGCGGCGCGCAGGCGGAAATCCTGGCTGATGCGCCCGCGCCGCTCCTCGATGACGGTGTCGAGGGCGGCCGAGTAGCGGTCGACGTCGAAAGGGTGCAGCAGGGCGAGCCAGTTCGCCGCCGGCCCTTCCAGGGCGCCGCGCTTGAGGCCGAGCTGCCCCTCGATCTCCGGCCCGACGAAGACCCGGTCCCCCGGCACGTCCCAGTCGAACACGACGTCGCCCGCGCCGGTGAGCGCGAGCGCCCGCCGCTCGGTGTCCGAGACCAGGGTCGCGCCGATGCCCCCGCCCGCGAAGGCGTGCTGCAGCACCGTGAAGCCGATCAGCATGACGATCAGCACGAGGCCGCCGATCAGCGCCGGCTGCACGAGGTCGTTGCGCAGCTGGCCGGTGATGGCGAAGCCCGCCGCCACCACCCAGGCGGTGAGGAGGAGCCAGGTCGGGATCAGCAGGATCGCCCGGTCGTAGCCGTTATGGGCCGCGAGGTAGAGGACGAGGAGGAGGCCGACCCCGGCCACGGTCGCGATCGAGATGCGCGCGACGCCCGCCGCCACCGGCGGATCGACCACCGCGAGGGCGACGAGGCCGGCGAGGAAGATCAGCCAGAGCAGGGCCACGTGGCTGTAGCGCACGTGCCAGCGGGCGAGGTTGAGATAGGCGAACAGGAACACGAGCAGGGTCGCCCCCAGCACCGCCTCGGCGGAGGCGCGGTAGATCCGCTCGGCCGCCTCCGTGACGGGGAAGATGCGCTGGAAGAAACCGAAATCGATGCAGGTATAGGCCAGGACCGACCAGGCGAGGGCCGCCGCCGCCGGGAAGATGATGGCGCCCTTCACCACGAAGACGACGGTCAGGAAGAGGGCGAGCAGGCCGGCGATGCCGATGATGATGCCCTTGTAGAGGGTGAGCCCGGTCGCCTTCTTGCGGTAGGCGTCCTGGTCCCAGAGGTAGATCTGCGGCACGTTGGGCGTGCGCAGCTCCGCCACGAAGGTGACGGTGGTGCCCGGGTCGAGGGTGACGGTGAACTGGTCCGCGTCCGGGCTCTCGTCGCGCTCGGGCCGGATGCCCTGGCTCGCCGTGATGGCGGCGATGCGCGACCCGCCGAGATCCGGCCAGACGATCCCCGACCCGACGAGCCGGAAATGCGGCGCCACCAGGATGCGGTCGATCTGCTCGTCGGTGTCGTTGGTGAGCGCGAACACGATCCAGTCCGGCCGCGCCCCGGTCTCGCGCGCCTTGACGGCGATGCGGCGCACGATGCCGTCCTTGCCGGGCGCGGTCGAGATCTGGATCAGGTCGCCGTCCGAGCGGTAGCGCTCGATCGCGGGCGTCAGGTCGATGGCCTGGGCGTCGAGGCTGACCCGCACCGCCTCCAGCGCGCGGGCCGCCGAGGGGTGCAGCGCGCCCGCGAGGGCGACCAGGAGGGCGAGGGCGAGGGTGGCGTGGCGCAACGCTGTCGAACGTCTTCAGACCGGGGAGGGAGGTGGCCCTTCGCGAGGGGCCCCGAACCGTACCGACGCCCAAGCTTCGGAGCAAGGCGCGCGGGCCCGGTCTCCCCTGCCGCCTGCCTCCGGGCGGGGGCCGTGGTGGTCCCGCTTTGCGGCCAAATCAAGTTGGCGCGGGGCGCCCCGCGCTCAGGCCGCCCGGAGCGCGCGGCCGACCGCGTCGAGGCTCTGCAGCCTCCGGATCGGGCCGATCGCCGCGAGGGTCGGGGCGCCCGCCATCACGGAGCGGCCCGCCGCCCGGACTTGGTCGAGCGTCACCGCGTCGACCTTGGCGATGATCTCCTCGGCCGGGATCACGCGCCCCCAGGCGAGGAGCTGGCGGGCGATGCGCTCGATGCGCCCGCCCGGCGTCTCCAGGGCCGAGAGGAGAGAGACCTTGAGCTGGGCCTTGGCCCGCGCCAGTTCCGCCAGCTCGATCGCGCCCGCGGCCGCGCCGAGGCACCCGATCGTCACCTCGACGAGGGCGGACAGGTCGGCGCCCGCCGTGCCGGCCCCGATCCCGAACAGGCCGCAATCCGAGAAGGGCCAGTGGAAGGCGTGGATCTCGTAGGCGAGGCCGCGGGTCTCCCGCACCTCGTGCCAGAGCCGCGAGGTCAGCCCGCCGCCGAGCACCTGCGCGAAGAGGTGGAGCGCGTAGTAGCCCTCGTCCCGGAAGGACAGGCCGGGCAGGCCGAGCACGAGATTGGCCTGTTCGAGCTTGCGCGCCATGCGCCGCTCGCCGCCCCGGTAGAGGCCGGGCACCGCCTCGGGCGCCGCGCGGGCCGGGAGAATCCCGAAATGGCGCTCGGCCGCCGCCACGATCGCCTCGTGCGAGACGGCGCCGGCCGCCGCCAGCACCATGCGGTCGGGCGTGTACTCGCGCGCGAGGTAGGCCTCGATGGCCGGGCGGTCGAATCCCTGGATCGTCTCCGGGCGCCCGAGGATCGGTCGGCCGATCGGCTGGTCCGGGAAGGCCGCCTCCGTGAAGGCGTCGTAGACCACGTCGTCGGGCGTGTCCTCGACGGCGGCGTGCTCCTGCAGGATCACGCCCTTCTCGCGGGCGAGTTCGGCCTCCTCGTAGACCGAGTTCGTCAGGATGTCGCCGATCACGTCGAGGGCGACGCCGACATCCTCGCCGAGGACGCGGGCCGTGTAGCTCGTCTGCTCGGCGCTGGTGGCGGCGTTGATGTCACCGCCGACATTCTCGATGTCCTCGGCCACGGCCCGGGCGCTGCGCGTGCGCGTGCCCTTGAAGGCCATGTGCTCGATGAGGTGGCTGAGCCCGTGCTCCTGAGGCCGCTCGTGGCGCGAGCCGGCGCCGACCCAGACCCCGAGCGTCGCGGTGGCGACCCCGGGCATCGGCTCGGTGGCGACCGTGAAGCCGTTCGGCAGGCGGGTGACGCGCAGCGTCGGCGAGGCGCCGAAGGTCGAGAAGTGCTGGTTCACGCCGCCGCCCCGCGCAGGATGCGCGCCCGCTCGCGGATGACGCGCTCGACCGCGCCCTCGTCGTTGGCCACCACGCTGAAGCGCTCGGGCCGGGTCATCAGGTCGGCGAGGTGGGGCGGCAGCGCCGGGCGGATGCCGGTCGCCGCCTCGACCGCGTCCGGGAACTTCGCCGCGTGGGCGGTCGCGAGCGCCACGACCGGCGTCGCCGGATCGGCCTCGAGCAGCCGGCGCCCCGCCCGCACGCCGATGGCGCTGTGCGGATCGAGGATCTGCCCCGTGCGCGCGTAGGTGTCGCGGATCTCGGCCGCGACCTCCGGCTCCGGCACCGCGGCGGCGTCGAACTCGCTCCGCACCCGCTTCAGCACCTCCGGCGGCAGCGTGAAGCGGCCGGATTGCTTCAGGCCGGCCATCAGCCGGGTCAGCCCCTCCGGCTCGCGGCCGAGGGCCTCGAAGAGCAGGCGCTCGAAATTCGACGAGACCTGGATGTCCATCGAGGGGGAGGTGGTGGGGGCGACGCCGCGCACCTCGTAGGTCCCGGTCGCGAGGGTACGGGCCAGGATGTCGTTGGCGTTGGTGCCGATCATCAGGCGGCCGACCGGCAGGCCCATCCGCTTGGCGACCCAGCCGGCCAGGATGTCGCCGAAATTGCCGGTCGGCACCGCGAAGGAGACCGGCCGGTGCGGCGCCCCGAGGGCGACCGCGCTGGTGAAGTAGTAGGTGGCCTGCGCGGCGACCCGCGCCCAGTTGATCGAGTTCACGCCCGAGAGCCGCACCTCCTCGGCGAAGCGGGGGTGCTGGAACAGGGCCTTCACGATCGCCTGGCAATCGTCGAAGGTGCCCTCGACCGCGAGCGCGTGAACGTTCGGCGAGTCCACACTCGTCATCTGGCGCCGCTGGACCTCCGACACGCGGCCGTGCGGGAACAGGATGAAGACGTCGACCTGGTCGAGGCCGCGGAAGGCCTCGACGGCGGCGCTGCCGGTGTCGCCCGAGGTGGCGCCCACGATGGTGGCGCGGCTGCCGCGGGCCTTGAGCACGTGGTCCATCAGCCGCCCGAGGAGCTGCATCGCCACGTCCTTGAAGGCGAGCGTCGGGCCGTGGTGGAGTTCGAGCAGGAACAGGTTCGCGTCGAGCTGGACGAGCGGGCACACGGCCGGGTGCCGGAAGCCGGCATAGGCCGCCTCGATCATCCGGTCGAGCGCGGCGCGCGGGATCTCGCCGTCGACGAGGGGCGCGAGCACGGCCTTGGCGGCCTCCGCGTAGGGCTTGCCCGCGAGGCCCGCGATGGTCTCGGGCGCGAGGCTGGGCCAGCTCTCGGGCAGGTAGAGGCCGCCGTCGCGGGCGAGGCCGGCGAGGAGCGCGTCGGTGAAGGTCAGCGGCGGGGCGGCGCCGCGCGTCGAGACATGGAGCACGGGAAAGGTCCTGAGGCTGGCGGGTGGCCTACACGAAATGAGCGGCGGCGTCAGCCGGTCGCCGTGGATGCCGCGAGATGGCCGGACGCGGGTGGGCGGCGCGGATTCGGAGATCGGGTTCGGTCTCCGCCATCGCTCTCGCTTCGGCAGGTGCACCGCACGCGCCTCGCCCGGAATGCGGGCCGCCGCGCAACGCGTGCCCGGACAGCCTCCGGCTTCAGGCCGGCGCCGACAGCGTCCTCCACGCATAGGCCCCGAACACGCCCACGAGGCAGAGCGCGATGCCGTACCACGTGAACGCGTATTGCAGGTGGTTGTTGGGCAGGTCGACCCGCAGCTGCCCGCCCTTCGGCCAGCCGCCCGGATTGGGCGTCGCGTCGGCCTCGATCAGGTAGGGCGCGGCCCCGTCGAGCCCGCGGGCGGCGACGATGCCCGGCACGTCGCGGTTGAACCACTCGCCGCGCGCCGGATCGGGGGCGGGCACGAACATCCCGCGCGCCTCGCTCGCCCGCAGGATCCCCGTCACGGTGACCGGTCCCTCGACCTGCCCGGCCGCGCGATCCCTCGGGTTCTTCAGCTCGGTCGGGACGAAGCCGCGATTGACCAGGATCGGCGGGCCGTCGTCGCGCAGGAGCGGGGTGAGCACGTAGTAGCCCTGCTGCGCCCGCCCGGGCACCTCGCCCGGAGCGAGCCCGTGCACCAGCGTCTCCTTGTCGTGCAGGAAGCGGCCGGTCGCGCGCACGCGCCTGAACTCGTCGGCGCCCGGATCCCAGGCCCCGGGAGCCGGGGGTGGGGGCGGGGGATCGATCTTCGCGCGCTCGACGATCTGGCGGATCAGGCCCTCCTTCCAGGCCTTGCGCTCGACCTGCCAGGTGCCGAGCCCGAGCAGGATCGCGAGGCAGACCAGGGTGGCGAGGCCGGGCGCCACCAGGGCGCGCCAGCGCGGCGCCCCGGCCGCAGGCTCGGCCCGCGCGCGCATCAGCGGAAGCGTCCCTGCTCGGCCCGGTTGGAGAATTGCAGCGCCGCCATCAGGCCCTTCAGGGGGCGCACCAGGATCAGGCTCAGGACGACCGAGAGCGGGACCCAGAGCACGGCGTGCAGCCAGAGCGGCGGCTCGTAGGCGAACTCGACCCACATCGCGAGGGCCACCACCACGAGGCCGACGATCGACATCACGAAGAAGGCCGGGCCGTCGGCCGAGTCGATGAACTTGAAGTCGAGGCCGCAGACCTCGCAGGACGGCCGGAAGCTCAGGAACCCCTTGAACAGGTGGCCCTCGCCGCAGCGCGGGCAGCGGCCGCGCAGTCCCGCCGTCGCCGGGGATGGAATGGTGCGGATGTCGTCCACCTGATGTCGCTCCTGCGCTGGGGAGGGCGGCCGGCTCGCGCGCCCCGGGACCGGGGGGAGCGCGGCGCCCACCCGCATATGGGGAGGGGACGCGGGCCCCGCCACGAAAAAGGGCGGCTCGCGCCGCCCTCTCCCGCACCGTTGCGTGCCGGCGCCTCATCCGCGGTCCGGACGATCACGTCCGGACCGCGGATGACGAGCCCGCGCGGAGCGAGCCCGCGCGGCGCTTGAGCGAAGCCGACATCCGCATTGCGAAAGCAATCCGTCGGATGTCGGATCAGTGCCCGGCGGCGTGGCCGAAGCCCGAGCCCCAGACGTAGATCGCCGCGAACAGGAACAGCCACACCACGTCGACGAAGTGCCAGTACCAGGCGGCGAACTCGAAGCCGAGATGCTGGCGCGGCGAGAACTGGCCGAGATAGGCGCGGTAGAGGCAGACCGCGAGGAAGATCGTGCCGATGATGACGTGAGCGCCGTGGAAGCCGGTCGCCATGAAGAAGGTCGCCGAGTAGATGCTGCCCGAGAAGCCGAAATGGGCGTGCGCGTACTCGTAGGCCTGGACGCAGCTGAACAGCACGCCGAGCGCGATGGTCAGCCACAGGCCGTACTTCAGGCCCTTGCGGTCGTCGTTGAGGAGCGCGTGGTGCGCCCAGGTCACCGTGGTGCCGGAGGTGAGCAGGATCAGGGTGTTGAGGAGCGGCAGGTGCCAGGGATCGAAGGCCTCGACGCCCTTCGGGGGCCAGTGGCCGCCGGTGAATTCGAGCCGCGAGGCCTGGATCGGCTCGGCCGCGTAAAGCGCCGCGTCGAAATAGGCCCAGAACCACGCCACGAAGAACATCACCTCGGAGGCGATGAACATCATCATCCCGTAGCGGTGGTGCAGCTGCACCACGCGGGTGTGGTCGCCGGTCTCGGCCTCGTGCACCACGTCCCGCCACCAGCTCAGCATGGTGTAGAGGACGCCGATCACGCCGGCGAAGAAGAAGTACGGCCCGATCGCGAGCTTCGCGAGGGTCAGGCTCTTCATCCAGAAGACCGCGCCGAACACCATCAGGAAGGCGCTGGCCGAGCCGACGAGCGGCCAGGGACTCGGATTGACGAGGTGGTAGTCGTGGTGCTTCGCGTGCGCCTCGGCCATCGTGATCGATCTCCTCGCCTCTCGTTCGACCCGGCGCGCGGGTCGCGGCCCCTTGCCTGCGTGTGCCGGTGCCCCCTGGTCCCCGGGGCGGCTCGGCCGGCTCACGCTTTAGTGTGCACCCTCTCGCCTGTCACCGGGCCATAGGGTCAATTCGGGCGCGGTTCGCCCGCGCTCGTTGTCGCAAGCGCGGCCGTGGGCTGGCCGTTCTTCGACGGGAAGTACGTGTAGGACAGGGTCATCTCCGCGTAATCGCGGGTGTTCGGGTCCGTCCGCACCGCCGGGTCGACGTAGAACACCACCGGCACGTCGATGGTCTCGCCCGGCTTCAGGGTCTGCTCGTTGAAGCAGAAGCACTGGATCTTCACGAAGTAGCCGCCCATCAGGCCGGGCTGGACGTTGAAGGTGGCCACCCCGGTGGTCGGCAGGCTCGCCGTGTTGGTGACCCGGAAGAAGACCGTCTGGGTGGCGCCGAGCTTGGCCTCGACGCGCGGCGCCTCGGCCTCGAAGCGCCAGGGCAGGCTCGGCGAGACGTTGGTATCGAAGTGGACGGTCATGACCTCGTCGGAGGCGGGGGCCGAGGGCGCGCGGCCGACCAGCGGCGTGCCGTCGTAGCCCGTCGTCTTGCAGAACAGGTCGTAGAGCGGCACCGACGCGAAGGCGAGCGCCGTCATCCCGACCACGGTGCCGATGCAGGCGATCAGGGTGGTGCGGATCCCCGCCCGGGCGGGCGTGCCCGCCTGCGCGGGGCTGGAACGGTGTGCGGTCATCGGGGCACCTCCCGGGTCACAGCGGCCGGTTGAGGACCTGCGGCCCGAGCTTGGCGATCGTCAGCACGTAGAAGATGGCGACGAGCGCCGCGAGGGTGAGCGCGATCGCCAGCGAGCGCTTGCGGCGGCGGCGCGCCTCTTCGGGGGTCAGGGCGGGGAAGTCGCTCATCCGAACAGCTGCGAGACCGGCCGGAACAGGCCGAGGCCCTGCTCGGCGAGCAGCGCCGAGAACAGGAGGAACAGGTAGAGGATCGAGAAGCCGAACAGGCCCATCGCGGCCTTGTCGGCGCCCTCGCCCTCGCGGCGGTGGTAGACCTGCAGGCTGAGCGCCAGCATCGCGAGGCCGCCGAGCAGCGCCACGAGGCCGTAGATCAGGCCGCCGAATCCGAGCGCCACCGGGGCGAGGCCGAGCGGCGCGAGCAGCAGCGTGTAGGCGACGATCTGGCGGCGGGTCGAGTCGGGGCCGGCCACGTTCGGCATCATCGGGATGCCGGCCTTGGCGTAGTCGCCAGACTTGACCAGGGCCAGCGCCCAGAAATGCGGCGGCGTCCAGACGAAGATGATCAGGAACAGGACGAGGCCCTCGATCCCGACCGTGCCGGTGACGACCGCCTGGCCGATCATCGGCGGCAGGGCGCCGGCGGCGCCGCCGATCACGATGTTCTGCGCCGTCGCCCGCTTCAGCCACATCGAGTAGATCACGGCGTAGAAGGCGATGGTGAAGGCGAGGAGCCCGGCCGCGAGCCAGTTGGCGGCGAGCCCGAGCATCAGCACCGAGCCGACCGAGAGCGTCATCCCGAAGGCCAGGGCCTCGTCGGGGCGGATCTTGCCCGCCGGGATCGGCCGCGTCCGGGTGCGGGACATGACCGCGTCCACGTCCGCGTCCCACCACATGTTGAGGCAGCCCGAAGCGCCCGCGCCGACCGCGATCATCAGGAGCGAGACCGCGGCGATGACCGGGTTCACGTGGCTCTTCGTCACCGTCATCCCGACGAGCGCGGTGAAGATCACGAGCGCCATCACCCGCGGCTTCAGCAGGGCGAAGAAATCCGCGACGTCGCCGTTCGAGGCCGGCGCGAGGCTCCGGGCGGGATTCAGGCTGTTCGTCAGACTCGTCATGGCCACCGGTTGCGAAGGCGAAGAACGGGGAGGGGCTTCGCTCCTCGCCGGAACCCGCGCCGCGCGGGGGTTCGGGAGAAGAGCGAGGGCCGCCCGAGGGCGGCCCTGCTCGGCTGTCCGGCTCAGTGAGCGTGCGACGGTTCGTCGACGATCACCGGCAGGGTCTCGTACTGGTGGAACGGCGGAGGAGAGGACAGGGTCCATTCCAGCGTCGTGGCGCCCTCGCCCCAGGGATTGTCCGCCGCCCGCTCCTTCGAGCGGAAGGCCAGGACCACGCCGATGACGAAGACCACCATGCCGAGGGCGAAGATGTGGCCGCCCATCGTCGCGACGTAGTGCCAGCCCGCGAAGGCGTCCGGGTAATCCGCGTAGCGCCGCGGCATGCCGGCCAGGCCCAGGAAGTGCATCGGGAAGAACAGCACGTTGGCGCCGATGAAGGCGAGCCAGAAGTGCAGCTTGCCCGCCCACTCGGGGATCATGCGGCCGGTCATCTTCGGGAACCAGTAATAGACGCCCGCGAAGATGATGAAGACCGCGCCGAGCGACAGCACGTAGTGGAAGTGGGCCACGACGTAGTACGTGTCGTGCAGGTAGCGGTCGACCGCGGCGTTGGCCAGGATCACGCCGGTGACGCCGCCGACCGTGAACAGGAAGACGAAGCCGACGGCCCAGTGCATGGCGGCGGTGAAGCGGATCGAGCCGCCCCACATCGTGGCGATCCAGGAGAAGATCTTCACGCCCGTGGGCACCGCGATGACCATGGTGGCGAAGACGAAGTAGGATTGCGTCTGCAGCGTCAGGCCGACCGTGTACATGTGGTGGGCCCAGACCACGAAGCCGACCACGCCGATCGCCACCATCGCGTAGGCCATCGCGAGGTAGCCGAAGACCGGCTTGCGCGAGAAGGTCGAGATGATGTGCGAGACGATGCCGAAGGCCGGCAGGATCATGATGTAGACTTCGGGGTGGCCGAAGAACCAGAACAGGTGCTGGTAGAGGATCGGGTCGCCGCCGCCCTGCGGGCTGAAGAACGTGGTGCCGAAGTTGCGGTCGGTGAGCAGCATGGTGATCGCGCCGGCCAGCACCGGCAGCGACAGCAGCAGCAGGAAGGCCGTGACCAGCATCGACCACGCGAACAGCGGCATCTTGTGCAGGGTCATGCCCGGCGCGCGCATGTTCAGGATGGTGGTGATGAAGTTGATGGCGCCGAGGATCGAGCCCGCGCCCGAGAGGTGCAGGGCGAAGATGCCGAAATCGACCGCCGGGCCGGGATGGCCGTCGGTGGAGAGCGGCGGGTAGACGGTCCAGCCGGTGCCGGCGCCGACCGCGCCCGGGGCGCCCTCGACGAAGAGCGAGCAGACCAGGCTCAGGAAGCCCGCCACCGTCAGCCAGAACGAGATGTTGTTCATGCGCGGGAACGCCATGTCGGGCGCCCCGATCATCAGCGGCACGAACCAGTTGCCGAAGCCGCCGATCAGCGCCGGCATCACCATGAAGAACACCATGATGAGGCCGTGGCCGGTCACGAAGACGTTGTAGGTCTGCGGGTTGGAGAAGTACTGCAGCCCGGGCTGCTCCATCTCCATGCGGATGCCGAAGGACAGGAAGGCGCCCACGATGCCCGCCGAGAAGGCGAAGAGCAGGTAGAGCGTGCCGATGTCCTTGTGGTTCGTGGAGTTGAACCAGCGCTGGAAGAAGGGTGGGGTGTGTTCGTGGGCCTCAGCGTGCCCGGCCGATGCGGCGGTTGCCATGAACGGGACCTCTTGAAACGGGACCACCGGGAAGTGGGCGTATCGTGTCGGGAGCGGCCGGGCCTCGCGGCCCGGCCGGAACGCGGGTCAGCGGGCCGAGGCGAACTTGGCGCCGGCGTCGAGGCGGGCGTACTTGGTCTTCGCCTCGGTGAGCCAGGCCTGGAAGGCCTCGTCGCTCACCACCCGCACGGTGATGGGCATGAAGGCGTGGCGCTGGCCGCACAATTCGGAGCACTGGCCGTGATAGGTGCCCTCCCGCTCCGCCTTGAACCAGAACTGGTTCAGGCGGCCCGGGATCGCATCGATCTTGAAGCCGAAGGACGGCATCGCCCAGGAATGCATCACGTCCGCGGCGGTGACCTGGATCTTCACGATCTTGTTGACCGGGACGACCATGATGTTGTCGGTGGCGAGCAGCTTGGGCTGGCCGGACTTCTCCTGGTCCTCGCCCTCCAGCAGGTTGGCGTCGAAGCCGAAGCCGCCGACCTCCTTCGGGTACTCGTAGGACCAGTACCAGGCGTGGCCGACGACCTTGACCATCAGGTCGGCCTTCGGGTCGGAGAGCTGCGTGCGCAGCACCCGGAAGGACGGGATCGCGATCGCCACCAGGATCAGCACCGGCACGATCGTCCAGGCCACCTCCAGCATCGTGTTGTGGGTGGTGCGGGACGGGACCGGCTGCTTGCGCTCGTTGAAGCGGAAGATCACCACCAGGAGCAGCGCCAGCACCAGCAGCACGATGGCCAGCATGATGACGTTCAGCAGGTGGTGGAAGTTGTAGATCTCGGTCGCCACCTGGGTGACGGGTTTCTGCAGATCCATCTGCCACGGCTCGGGCTGACCGGTGCCGGCCGCGAAGGCGGCTGTGCCGGTGAGGAAAGCCGCCAGTGCCGCGGCGCCTCCCAGAATTGCTCGGCCGAACCGCCGATGCTGCGCCCTCGCCATCCCCATATCGCCCTCGGTGCTCCCGTTGATCCGGTCTGAGACGGCCGGGGTGAGGCTCGCGCGAGCCGGTCGGCCGTCGATCGCCGCGCCGGCCGGCCGCGCAGGGTCCGGCACCCGCCGACGATCCTTCAGTGGGCGTCTCACACCACAACGCCGGAGCAAGCGCAACGGCATTGGCGTCGCATCCGGGGCCCGCAAACCCCAGGCGGCCCCGGACCTTCGTCCAGTTTCGGGCCCCTGTTGCGGCGGGATGACGGGGCCGCGGGGCGCGTCGCGGGTTGTGCCGAGGCCCCGCCTTCGGGCAGGGTCCGGCGGCAGCGGGCGCCGGGCGCGCCCCGCGCCCACGCGACCCCATCCGCGACCCCATCGCCGCGCCCACGCGATCCCATGATCGACCGGCTGGAATTCATCCTGGCGCTCGCCCGCGAGCAGCATTTCGGGCGCGCCGCCCAGGCCTGCGGCGTGTCGCAGCAGACCCTCTCGGCCGGGGTGAAGCAGCTGGAGGAGCGGCTCGGGGTGATGCTCGTGCAGCGCGGCTCGCGCTTCCAGGGCTTCACCCCGGAGGGCGAGCGCGTGCTCGACTGGGCGCGGCGGATCGTCGGGGACGCCCGCGCCATGCGCCAGGAGGTGGCGGCCCTGCGCCGCGGCCTCTCCGGCACCCTGCGCATGGCGGCGGTGCCGACCGCGACGCCGATCGTCGCCGCCCTGACGACGCCCTTCCGGGCCCGCCACCCGGCCGTGCGCTTCAGCGTGCAATCGGCCACCTCGCACGAGATCGTGCGCCAGATCGCCAATCTCGAACTCGATGCCGGGCTCACCTACCTGGAGAACGAGCCGCTCGGGCGGGTCGCGACGGTGCCGCTCTACCGCGAGCAGTACCGGCTGCTCACCGCGGCGGAGGGCATCTACGGCGGGCGCGACGAGGTCACCTGGGCCGAGGTCGCCCATATCCCGCTCTGCCTCCTCACCCCCAACATGCAGAACCGCCGCATCATCGACCGGCAATTGCGCGCCGTGGGGGCGGAGCCGGCCCCGATCCTCGAATCCAACTCGATGATCGTGCTCGTCACCCACGTGCGGACGGCGAAGTGGGCGAGCATCATGCCGGCGGCCCTGGCCGAGACCTTCAAGCTCACCGAGCGGGTGCGGGCGGTGCCGATCACGGAGCCCGACATCCGCCACACGATCGGCCTCGTCGTGCCCGACCGCGACCCGATGACGCCGCTGGTGGCGGCCTTCCTGGCCGAGGCGCGGGCCCTGGCGCCCCAGCTCGGGCGCGAGCTGGCCGGCGGGTGAGGGGATGGTCGGGGCGGGCGCGGGGGCGCCTCACCGCCCCGGCCGACGGCCCGGGTAAGCCGGCAGCCCGTCCGCCAGCACCGTCCAGCGCGGCCGCCCGGCCGCCTGCGTGTGGTCGCGGGGCGGCGCGGCGTCCGGGTCGTCGAGGCTCGCGATCGTCACGTCGATCTCCTCCGCGTGGGCCTCGGCCTCGTAGGTCAGCGAGGTCCCGCAGGTGGCGCAGAAGCCCCGGACCACGCCGGGGCTCGACGCGTAGCGGGAGGGGGCCTCCCCGGTGAACCGGAGCGCGGCCCGCGCCACGCTGAACCACGCCACCGGCGCGGCCCCCACCGCCCGGCGGCAGGAGGCGCAGTGGCACAGGGTCTCGTGGAAGGCCGGCGCGTCGGCCGCGTAGCGCACCCGGCCGCACAGACATCCGCCCGTCAGCATCGCCCCCTCCCCGTCGAGCCCCGGATCACGCGAGCAATCCGGTGGCGGCCGCGATCCTTAACAAAAAATCCCTGTCGTTCCACCGAACCGCGCGATTGATTCACCCGACGTCATCACCCACCCTGACCTTAGAACCAGAACGAATTCGGGAAGGGGACGATGCCGGGACACGAGCCCTGGGATGCCGCGCGCGCGGCCGGGATCATCGCCGAACACGCCCAGCTGGAAGGGGCCACGCTGCCGATCCTGCACGCCCTGCAGGAGAGGTTCGGCTACGTGGACCAGGGCGCGGTGGCGCTGATCGCCGACGCGCTGAACCTCTCGAAGGCCGAGGTTCACGGCTGCATCACCTTCTACCACGATTTCCGGGCGGAGCCGGCCGGGCGCCGGGTGGTCAAGCTGTGCCGCGCCGAGGCCTGCCAGGCGGTCGGCGCCGACGCGCTGCACGCGGAGATCCTGGGCCGCTACGGCGTCGGCTGGCACGGCACCACGGCGGACGGCGCGGTCACGATCGAGCCGGTCTTCTGCCTCGGCCTCTGCGCCTGCGGTCCGGCCGCCCTCGTGGACGGCGCGCCGGTGGCCCGCCTCGACGCCGAGGGCCTCGCGGCCGCCCTGACGGAGGAGGCCGCGTGACCGCCACGATCTTCCTGCCCCGCGACGCCGTCGCGATCGGCCTCGGCGCCGAGCGCGTCGCCGAGGCCCTCACCCGCGCCGCGCTCGCCCGCGGCCTCGACATCCGCCTCGTGCGCACCGGCTCCCGCGGCATGGTCTGGCTGGAGCCGCTGCTCGAGGTCGAGACGCCGGAGGGGCGGATCGCCTACGGCCCGGTGCGGGCGGGCGACGTCGAATCCCTGCTCGAATCCGGCCTGCTGGCGGGCGGGGCGCATCGCCTGCGCGTCGGCCGGCCGGAGGATCACCCGTTCCTGGCCCGCCAGCAGCGGCTGACCTTCCACCGCTGCGGCGTGATCGACCCCGTCTCGGTGGCGGATTACCGGGCCCATCGCGGGTATCGGGGCCTCGCCCGGGCGCTGGAGATCGGCGCGCCGGCCACGGTCGACGCCGTCACGCTCTCGGGCCTGCGCGGCCGCGGCGGCGCCGGCTTCCCGACCGGCATCAAGTGGAACACCGTGATGCGGGCCGAGGCCGACCGCAAATACGTGGTCTGCAACGCCGACGAGGGCGATTCCGGCACCTTCGCCGACCGGATGCTGATGGAGGGCGACCCCTTCACGCTCATCGAGGGCATGACCATCGCGGGGGTCGCGGTCGGGGCGGCGCGGGGCTACATCTACCTGCGCTCCGAGTACCCGAACGCCTGCGAGACCCTGAGGGCGGCCATCGCGGCCGGCGAGCGGGCGGGCGTCCTCGGCCGGAACGTCATGGGCTCGGGCCGGGACTTCCACCTGGAGGTCCGCCTCGGGGCCGGCGCCTACATCTGCGGGGAGGAGACCTCGCTCCTGGAGAGCCTGGAGGGCAGGCGCGGCATCGTGCGGGCCAAGCCCCCGATCCCGGCCCTCAAGGGCCTGTTCGGGCGGCCGACCCTCGTCAACAACGTGCTCTCCTTCGCGGCCGTGCCGTGGATCCTGGACCATGGCGGGGAGGCCTACGCCGCCTACGGCATGGGCCGCTCGCGCGGCACGCTGCCGATCCAGCTCGCCGGCAACGTCAGGCAGGGCGGGCTGATCGAGACCGCCTTCGGCATCACGCTGCGCGAGGTGATCGAGGATTTCGGCGGCGGCACCCGCTCGGGGCGGCCGGTCCGCGCCGCCCAGGTCGGCGGGCCCCTCGGGGCCTACTTCCCCGAGGGCCTGTTCGACACGCCGATGGATTACGAGGCCTTCGCGGCGCGGAAGGGCCTCGTCGGCCATGGCGGCGTGGTGGTGTTCGACGACAGCGTCGACATGGCCCGCCAGGCCCGCTTCGCCTTCGAGTTCTGCGCGGTCGAATCCTGCGGCAAGTGCACGCCCTGCCGGATCGGCGCGGTGCGCGGGCGCGAGACCATGGACCGGCTCCTCGCCGGCGAGGCCCCGGCCGAGCCGCTGCGCCTGATCGAGGACCTCTGCGAGGTCATGACCGACGGCTCGCTCTGCGCCATGGGCGGGCTGACGCCGGTGCCGGTGATGAGCGCCATCACCCACTTCCCCGAGGATTTCGACCGCAGCTCCCGGCTGCCGCTCGCGGCCGAGTGATCCGTCGTCCGGACGATCACCTCCGGACAACGTCTGACACCCCCGCGCGGCGCCTGAGCGACGCCGACATCCGCATGGCGAAGCAATCGGTCGGATCACGAGCCCGCGCGGCGCCTGAGCGAAGCCGATCTCCGCCTTGCGAAGCAATCAACCGGAAATCCTGAAGAGGCGTCCCATGCCGCTGATCAAGGAAATCGACTACGGCACCCCGATCCGCGTGGCCGAGAAGACCGTCACGCTGACGATCGACGGTGAGCGCGTCACGGTCCCGGCCGGCACCTCGGTGATGGCCGCCGCCGTGACGGCCGGGACCCAAATCCCGAAGCTCTGCGCCACCGACAGCCTGGAGCCCTTCGGCTCCTGCCGCCTGTGCCTCGTCGAGATCGAGGGGCGGCGCGGCACGCCCGCCTCCTGCACCACCCCGGCCGAGGACGGCATGGTGGTCCGCACCCAGTCGGACAAGCTCGCCCGGCTGCGCAAGGGGGTGATGGAGCTCTAGATCTCCGACCATCCCCTCGACTGCCTGACCTGCGCGGCCAACGGCGACTGCGAATTGCAGGACATGGCCGGCGCGGTGGGGCTGCGCGAGGTCCGCTACGAGGAGGGGGCGAACCACGTCGCCAAGTCCTCCGACCTCTACCTGCCGAAGGACGAGTCGAACCCCTACTTCACCTACGACCCGGCGAAGTGCATCGTCTGCAACCGCTGCGTCCGGGCCTGCGAGGAGGTGCAGGGCACCTTCGCGCTCACCATCGCGGGCCGCGGCTTCGACTCGCGCGTCGCGGCGGGGCCGACGACCTTCTTCGAGTCGGAATGCGTGTCCTGCGGCGCCTGCGTGCAGGCCTGCCCGACCGCCACGCTCACCGAGAAGTCGGTCATCGCGCACGGCCAGCCCGAGCACGCGGCCGTGACGACCTGCGCCTATTGCGGCGTGGGCTGCGCCTTCAAGGCCGAGATGCAGGGCACCCGCGTGGTGCGCATGGTCCCCTCCAAGGACGGCAAGGCCAACGAGGGCCATTCCTGCGTCAAGGGCCGCTTCGCCTACGGCTACGCCACCCACCGCGACCGCATCACCAAGCCGATGATCCGCGAGCGGATCACCGATCCCTGGCGCGAGGTGACCTGGGAGGAGGCGATCGCCCGCGCCGCCTCCGAGTTCAAGCGCATCCAGGCCCGGTACGGCCGCGACGCGGTCGGCGGCATCACCTCCTCGCGCTGCACCAACGAGGAGGCCTACCTCGTCCAGAAGCTGGTGCGCGCGGCCTTCGGCAACAACAACGTCGATACCTGCGCGCGGGTCTGCCACTCGCCGACCGGCTACGGGCTCAAGACCACGCTGGGCACCTCGGCCGGCACGCAGGACTTCAAGTCGGTCGAGGCCGCCGACGTGATCCTGGTGGTCGGCGCCAACCCGACCGACGGGCACCCGGTCTTCGGCTCGCGGATGAAGAAGCGGCTGCGCCAGGGCGCCAAGCTGATCGTGGCCGATCCGCGCCGGATCGACCTCGTGAAGTCGCCCCACATCCGGGCCGACTACCACCTGCCGCTCAGGCCCGGCTCCAACGTCGCCTTCGTCAACGCGATGGCGCACGTGATCGTCACCGAGGGGCTGGTGGACGAGGCCTACGTGCGCGCGCGCTGCGACCTCGTCGATTTCGAGGTCTGGGCGCGGTTCGTGGCCGAGGCGCGCCACGCGCCCGAGGTGGTCGGGCCGATGATCGGCGTCGATCCGGCGGACCTGCGGGGGGCCGCCCGGCTCTACGCGACCGGCGGGGCCGCGGCGATCTATTACGGCCTCGGCGTCACCGAGCACAGCCAGGGCTCGACGATGGTGATGGGCCTCGCCAACCTGGCGATGGCGACCGGCAACATCGGCAAGCCCGGCGCGGGCGTGAACCCGCTGCGCGGGCAGAACAACGTGCAGGGCTCCTGCGACATGGGCTCGTTCCCGCACGAGCTCTCGGGCTACCGGCACGTCTCGGACGACGCCACCCGCGAGACCTTCGAGGCCCTCTGGGGCGCGCGCCTGTCGCCGGAGCCGGGCCTGCGCATCACCAACATGCTCGACGAGGCGGTCGGCGGCGGCTTCAAGGGCCTCTACATCCAGGGCGAGGACATCGCCCAGTCGGATCCCGACACGCACCACGTCACGGCCGGCCTCCGGGCGATGGAGTGCATCGTCGTCCAGGACCTGTTCCTGAACGAGACCGCGAAGTACGCCCACGTCTTCCTGCCGGGCGCCTCGTTCCTGGAGAAGGACGGCACCTTCACCAATGCCGAGCGGCGCATCAGCCGGGTGCGCAGGGTGATGCCGCCGCTCGGGGGCTACGCCGATTGGGAGGGCACGGTGATGCTCTCGAACGCCCTCGGCTATCCGATGCGCTACGAGCACCCGTCCGAGATCATGGACGAGATCGCCCGGCTCACCCCGAGCTTCGCGGGGGTCTCCTACGCGCGGCTGGAGGAACTCGGCTCGATCCAGTGGCCCTGCGACGCGCAGGCGCCCGAGGGCACGCCGATGATGCATGTCGACCGCTTCGTGCGCGGCCTCGGGAAGTTCATGATCACCGAGTTCGTGCCCACCGACGAGCGGACGACCGCCAAGTACCCGCTGATCCTCACCACCGGCCGGATCCTCAGCCAGTACAATGTCGGGGCGCAGACCCGGCGCACCCACAATTCGCGCTGGCACGAGGAGGACGTGCTGGAGATCCACCCCTTCGACGCCGAGACCCGCGGCATCGTGGACGGGGACCTGGTGGCGCTGGAGAGCCGCTCGGGCGACATCGCCCTGCGGGCCCGCGTCACCGAGCGGATGCAGCCGGGCATCGTCTACACGACCTTCCACCACGCCAAGACCGGCGCCAACGTGATCACCACCGACTATTCGGACTGGGCCACCAACTGCCCGGAATACAAGGTGACGGCGGTGCAGGTCCGGCGTACGAACCGGCCCTCCGATTGGCAGGCCCGGTTCTATGAGGAAGACATCTCCCTCACCCGCATCGCCCAAAGCCTCGATGCGGCCGAGTAGCGGCGGCGACGCGGCGGCCGAGACGGCCTCCCGCGTCCCGACCCTGGTCGTCGCCTACGACGATCGCGCGGCGCGGGAGGACACCCGCCCGCTCGCCGTCGAGATGCCGGTCAACGTGATCTACGGCAGCGTGCCCTACGCGGTGATGATGACCACCCCCGCCGACCTCGTGGACTTCGCCTACGGGTTCAGCCTGACCGAGGGCATCGTGCGCGGCGCCGAGGAGATCCGCGGCGCCGCGGTCGAGCCGGGGGAGGGGGGCCTGCGGCTGCTGGTCGACCTCGCGCCGGGGCGGCTGCGCGAGCACCTCGCGCGCAAGCGCGCCATGAGCGGGCGCACGGGCTGCGGCGTCTGCGGCATCGACGACCTCGCCGACATCCCGCGGGCCGAGGCGCGGCCCGAGGCAGGGGTGCGGGTGGGGATCGGGGCGGTGGCGCGGGCGCTCGTCGCCCTCGACGGGCAGCAGGTCCTCAACCGCGAGACGCGGGCGGTCCACGCGGCGGCCTGGGCGGATCTCGACGGGGAGATCCTGGCCGTGCGCGAGGATGTCGGCCGCCACAACGCCCTCGACAAGCTGATCGGCGCGCTGATGCGGGCCGGCACCGACCCGGCGGCGGGGTTCCTGGTCATCACCAGCCGCTGCTCCTTCGAGATGGCCGAGAAGGCGGCGAGCTTCGGCGCTGCGGTACTCGTGGCGATCTCGGCGCCGACCTCGCTGGCGGTCGAGCGCGCCCGGGCCAACGGCCTCACCCTCGCGGCGATCGCCCGCCGCGACACCGTCACGATCTTCACGAGGCCCGAGCGCCTCGTCCTCGCGCCACCGGAGGAGACCGCATGAGCGCCGCCGACCAGACCGCGAAGCTGATCCGCATGGCGAACCAGATCGCCACCTTCTTCCATCCCTACCCGGAGGAGGAGGCGGTCGCGGGCATCGCCAGGCACGTCAAGGATTTCTGGACGCCGAAGATGCGCGACGCGCTGGCGGCCGCCTGCGCGGACGGCGCGGCCGGCCTCGATCCGCTGGTGCTGCGGGCCTTCGGCGCCGCCCCGCGGGACGCGCAGCCGCGGGCGGCGTAGCCCGGCGCCGCCCACCCGTCTCACCGGCCCCGGATGCGGACGCGCCGGGCCGTCGACCCTCGCGAACGGCCGCGACCGAGCCGACGGCTTGGGCATACCATCGCCTTGGCGACGCTTCGGGACCGGACCCGACGCTCGTGGGACATGACCCGCGGTCTCGTATCTCGGCGCGTCGGCCGCTTCCTCGCCCGGGTCGAGGGGCCGCGCACCGGGAACGTGCTGCCGCGGTGCTCATTCCTTCCGGCGTGAACGCCCGGGCGCCGGCCGGGCGCAGCCGGCTGCGCCGCGTGGCCCGTGCCTGCCTCGACGTGGGGCAGCCTGTGCAGAACTCGGTCTTCGCGTGCGAGGTCGACCCGGCCCAGTGGATGGCCCTGCGCGACCGACGCGTCGGGCTGGTCGACCCGCAGCGCGAGTCCCTGCGCTTCGACCGTCTCGGTGCCGAGGGGCGACGGCGCACCGCGCATGTCGGCGCCAAGCCCATCCCGGATCTCGACGGGCCGCTCGTCTTCTGAGGCGCGCGAACCGCAAGCGCCCAGGCGTCCTCCGGACGGTTCGCGCAGGACGTAACGCGCTGACCAACCAAGCCGATCAGGATCGCGCTCTCCACCCCGCGGGCCGCCGCACGCCGCTGTCCGGCCGGTTCGCGCGAACGGCCGGAATTGCGCTGATCCCGCCGTTGGTTAGAGTGGCGCCATCGCCCCCTCGCGGGGGCGCGGATTGAAACGTGCACGATACGACCGGCATGGGGGCGGGTGACGCATCGCCCCCTCGCGGGGGCGCGGATTGAAACTGTCTCCGTCCGCCTACAACGGGTTGATCACCCGATCGCCCCCTCGCGGGGGCGCGGATTGAAACTTGCTGCGGCCTTGATCGTCATTCGATCCTGGCATCGCCCCCTCGCGGGGGCGCGGATTGAAACGTCACGCATTGGATGCCCGTCCCTGAACCGCCGCCATCGCCCCCTCGCGGGGGCGCGGATTGAAACTGAGCATGACGGCATCGCTTCAGACACCCTCCGAGGATCGCCCCCTCGCGGGGGCGCGGATTGAAACCGCTACGAGGAGCTCAATCAGTTCATTATGGCCGGATCGCCCCCTCGCGGGGGCGCGGATTGAAACAACGCAAGCGCGACGCCGGTTCGACTTCGGCTTTATCGCCCCCTAGCGGGGGCGCGGATTGAAACCAGTCGTACCAGACCTCGGGCGGGCGGCTGCCGAGATCGCCCCCTCGCGGGGGCGCGGATTGATAAAGTAGCTTGGGCCGAGTGGCGCCCGCTCACCGGGGCCGCCCTCGCGCGGGCAGGGCAGCCAAATCGGGCGAGCGGCATTGGACGGGAGGGGTGAAGACAGACTCAGGGAGCGGCGCGACGAGCCGGAGCGCCGCCCATGAGGCCTCCGCCCATGAGCCTCACGCTCCGCCGCAAGGTCGCCGGAGGGGACCCCGCAACCATCCCCGACCCCGCTCCCCGTCACCCTCGATGCGGAACCCCGGGGCCAGGACCGTCGCCGTCACGCCCCGCGGCCCGGCAGCATCCGGCGCAGCGTCGCGTCGCGGCGCACGAAGTGGTGATGCAGGGCGGCGCCGACGTGGATCGCCACCACGGTGACCAGCAGGAAGGCCGCCGCCACGTGGACGGAGAGGATCTTCTCGCCGACCGGCATCCCGCCCGAGATCGGCAGCGTGACCGGGACCGCACCGAACCACTCCACCGGCGCGCAGCAGGCGGAGGTGCCGGCCCAGCCGAGGAGCGGCACCAGCAGGATCAGCCCGTAGAGCGCGAGGTGCGAGGCGCGCGCCGCCCGCCGCTGCCAGGCCGGCAGCCCCGGCACCAATCCGGGCGCGCCGCGCGAGACCCGCACCAGCACGCGGGCGAGGATCAGCGCCAGCGCCGTCAGCCCGAACGACTTGTGCAGCTCGAACAGCCGGTTCTGCAGTTCCCCCTCGCCGATGTTGGTCATCACGATCGCGACCGGGACGAGGCCGAAGATCAGCGCCGCGATCGTCCAGTGCAGGAATTTCTGGGCCGCGGAGTAGCGGGACGGCATCGGCTCTCCCCTCAGGTCTCGGCGCAGCGGCGCAGGTCGCAGTCGAACAGCACGTCGCCGTCGCAGAGCAGGTAGCTGCGGGTCGCCGGCCGCAAGGCCTCGCGCAGGGCGGCGATCGGCCGCAGGTCGAGGCCGGGGCGGCCGGAGCCGAGCAGCAGCGGCGCCACCATCACGTGGAGCCGGTCGATCGCCCCCGCGTCGATGAAGGCCGAGATCGTCCGCGCGCCGCCCTCGATCAGGATCCTGGCGAAGCCGAGCCGGCCGAGGGCCGCGATCACCGCCCGGGGCGGGAAGGGCGAGGGCTCCTCCATGCGCAGGACCTCGACCCCCGGCGGCACCCGCGCCTGCGGCCCGCAGACCAGGATGCGGCGCGCCCCGTCCTCCCGCAGGCACTGCGCGCCGGGCGGGATCCGTCCGGCCGGGTCGATGATCACCCGGGCGGGACTGTGCCCCGGAACCCGGCGCACGGTCAGCAGGGGATCGTCCGCCAGCACGGTGCCGATCCCGACCACGATCGCGTCCACGTGGGCGCGCAGGCGGTGGAGATGGTCGAGCGCGGCCCCCCGGTTGATGTATTTCGAGTCGCCCGACAGGGTCGCGATGCGCCCGTCGAGGGATTGACCAAGCTGGGCAATCACGAAAGGTTGAACGGTGGAACCTTCCGACAGGGGCGAGAAAAGCGTGGCCGCCACCCCATCTGTGCCCTGGCCCGCGCCGAGCCCCGTCCAGGGCTGCGCGGCCATCCATCCCTCTCCTGCGTCATCCACCCCGGCCTTCATCACGATCTCCCGACGCGGTTCGGTCCCGGGCGGCACGTCCACGAGTTGCTGATGTCCATGACCGTCACGATTGTAGAAGAGCGGCTCGGCCGCGAACAGGTCCAGGTCGAGCGCGCCGTCGCCGAGATGCGCGCCGGTCGTCCGGTGGCGATCGCGGGCGAGACCTGCGCCGTCGCCGTGAGCGCCGAGGCCGTGTCGCCCGAACTCGCGGACGCGCTCCAGCGCTTCGGCACCGGCGCGCACCTCGTCCTGCCGGCCCCGCGGCTGCGCCGGATCGGGCTGGCGAATCGCTTCGAGGCGGGCTGCGTCGCCATGCCGGAGATCGACCCGGAGCGGATCGTGTCGCTCGCCCTGCGGGTCGACGGCCGCATCGACGCGCCCGTCTGCTGCCCGGCCCGGGCCGACGCCGTCGCCCTCGAACTCGCCCGGCTCGCTCAGGTCATCCCGGCCGTGCTGGTGGTGCCGGTGCCGGCGCCGCCCGGCGATCTCGTCGCGGTCGAGCCCGGTGCGGTCGAGGCTTTCCGCACGCGCCAAGCCGCCGCCCTGCAGATCGTCAGCCGCGCGCCCGTGCCGCTCGACGGGGCGCCCGAGACGGAATTCGTGGTCTTCCGCGGCGGCGAGGGCCTGCGCGACCAGGTGGCGGTGGTGATCGGCCGGCCCGATCCGGCGCAGCCGGTCGCGGTGCGGGTGCACTCGGCCTGCCTCACGGGCGACCTGTTCGGCTCGCTGAAATGCGATTGCGGCGACCAGCTCCGCGGCACCGCCAAGTGGATGGCGCAGAACGGCGGCGGCATCATCCTGTACCTCGACCAGGAGGGCCGCGGGAACGGGCTCGCCAACAAGATCCGCGCCTACGCGCTCCAGGCCAAGGGCTACGACACCTACGCGGCCGACGAGATGCTGGGGTTCGGCCTCGACCAGCGCCGCTTCGACTTCGCGGCCGCGATGCTGCGCTGCCTCGGCGTCGCCTCGGTGCGGGTGCTCAGCAACAATCCCGAGAAGGTCGCGGCCCTGGCGGCGGCCGGGCTCGCGGTGGTGGGCGAGCAGCGGGCCCTCGGCCGGGTGACGCCCGAGAATGCGCGCTACCTCGCGGCCAAGCGCGACGTCGCCGGCCACGCCCTCGATCTCGGCGCCTTCGCCTGCGCGGAGGTCTCCGGCAGCTAGACGACGGCCCGACGGCGCGACGCGGGCGCCGTTGGGCCTGCGAACCCGGTCAGGCCGCCCGCGCCTCGACCATCAGCACGTCGAGCAGGAAGGATCCGTCCGCCTCGATCGCGAAATGCTCCCGGACCGGGGCCGAGGCCAGGGCCTGCAGGGCGCGGATCGCCGCCACATGCGCCTCGGGCGTGCGCATCCGGGCGATCCAGGTCGGGAAATCCATCCGCACGCGCCACGTCCGGCAGGCCTCGATCACGAAGCCGCAGCGGGTCAGCATGCCGGTCCATTCCGCGGCGCTGTAGTCGCGCACGTGCGAGGGGTCGCGCAGCAGCTCCACCGCCTGAAGGTGGGTGTCGAGGAGCGCGGCGCCGGGCGAGCACCCGTCCATGACGATCATCGGGGCGCCCCGCGCCGCCACGCGCCGGGCCTCGCGCAGGCCGCCCTCCACGTCGCGCCAGTGGTGGGCCGAGAAGCGGGTCGCCACGAAGTCGAAATGCCCGTCCGGGAAGGGCAGGCGCTCGGCCGGCGCCTCGACCGTCTCGATCCCCGACAGGCCGCGGGCGGCGGCATTCGCCGCCACCGCAGCCAGCATCTCGGCCGAGAGGTCGCAGGCCGTCACGGCGCGCGCGTGCCGGGCCAGCCGGTAGGCGACGTGGCCGCCGCCGCAGCCGAGATCGAGGGCGCGCCGCGGCGCGGCCGCCGCCGCGATCGCGTCGAGGGCCGCGAGGTCCTCGCCCGCGGCATGCACCGCGCTCTCCACGTAGGCCGCGGCCTGCGGGCCGAACTGCGCCGTCACCAGGGTCTCGTGCGATCTGTCCATCGGGGTCCCTCCGATCCGCATCCTGCCCGACCCGCAGCCTGGTACAAGTTGAGGGTTTATCCTGGTATGAGCGCTGCCATGCTGGGACCCGACGAGCGGCGCGACCTCGGCGCCTTCCTGCGCGCGCACCGCGAGCGCCTGCGCCCCGAGGCGCCGACCGGCCGGCGGCGCACGCCGGGGCTTCGCCGCGAGGAACTCGCCGCGCGGGCCGGCATCAGCGCGACCTGGTGCGCCTGGATCGAGCAGGGGCGGGAGGTGCAGGTCTCGGCCCAGGCCCTCGGTCGCCTCGCGAGCGCGCTCGGCCTCACCCGGGCGGAGCGGGCCTACCTGTTCGACCTCGCCGGCCGGAAGGACCCGCGGGCCGCGCCGCCCGATCCCGGGGCCGACGCGCCCGCCTCCCTGCGGGCCGCCGTCGCCGCCTTCGCATCCCCGGCCTACGGGCTCGACCGGCTCTGGACGCTGTGCTGCTGGAACGAGGCCGCCCGCCGCCTGTTCGGCGGCTGGCTCGAGACCGCGGCCGGCCCGAACCTGCTGCGCTTCGTCCTGCTCGATCCGGCGGCGCGGCGGCTGATCCCCGACTGGGACGAGCGCGTGCGGCGCGTGATCGCCGAGTTCCGGGCCGATTTCGGCCACGGCCGCGCCGATCCGCGGGCGCGGGCGCTGGTGGCGGCGCTGCGCCGCGAGAGCCCGCTCTTCGCCGTGATCTGGGAGGAGCAGGACGTCCGCGACCGCACCGGCGGCCTGCGCCGCTTCCTGCACCCGGAGGACGGCCCGGTGACCTTTCTCCAGCACAGCTTCAGCCCGGCGGACCGCCCCGATTGCAAGCTCGTCCTGCTGGTGCCGTGCGGCTGAGCGCGCCGGCGCCCGGCGCCGGGCCGCGCGCGTGACGCGTCGCGGATGCCGGGGGTCGACCCCTCGCGCATGGGCCCGGCGCGCCGGGCCGACGGCGGCAGCCGCGAGGCGCCGCCGCGGAGCGAAATTCGGCGCCGGACGCGGGCGATGATGCCGATCGATTACCAAACGTCAGGAAAATCGATCTAATCCGAATGACGTCGGCAAGCCGATAGACGGGCGGCGCGGTTGTCGGATCCCACCACGCGAGCGCGCGCGCTTCGTCGAAGGCATCTTCGAAATTCTCTGCGCGGCCGATCGCCGGGTGGTCCGCTTGGGTCCGTTGAGCAGGGGAATACAATGAGATTGGCAAGGCTGCTTCCGACGATCGTACTCGCGCTCGCCCTGCTCGGCTGCGGGCTGGCGCTCTGGATCGGCCTCGACCACGAGCGCCGCCTCGACACCTACGCGGTCGCCCTGACCCGGCTGAAGGCCGCCAAGGCGCTCGCCGAGATCCCGGCCACCGCCAATCCGGAACGCGGCGTCATCCAGCTGCAGCTCGGCACCGTGGCGCCCGGCGACACCTCCCAGAGCCAAGCCCTGACCGACGCCCGCAAGCCGACCGACGCCGCCTTCCAGGCGGCGCAGGGTGCGGTCGCAGACCTCGTCGCCGCGATGCCCGCCCTCGCGCCCGTTCGGGCCGAACTCGACCGCCAGCGGGAGGTCCTCGCCGACCTGCGCCGGCGCAGCGAGGAGGTGATCCGGACCGTACCGATCGACCAGCGGGCCAGCGCCGCGCAGGCCACGATCGACACCACGACCGGGATGAACGAGGCGATCACCGGCATGATCCAGGCGCAGCTGGAGGCGATCGCGGAGGCCGACGGCGTCGCCTACGGTGCCGGCACTCTCGCCATGAGCGTGTGGGAGCTGCGCGACGTGGGTGGACGCTCGGCGGGAATTCTCATGAACCTGCTCGCTCAGGGCAGGCCGGTGCCGGAGGCGACCCGCACGACGCTCACCCAGCTGGACGGGCAGGTGCTCTCGATCTGGACCCGCATCGCCGCGGCCGGCGCCCGCCCGACCACCGCGCCCGCCCTGCGCGAGGCGATCCGGCAGGCCACCGCCGGCTACTACGAGCCCTTCAAGGCCCTGCGCGCCACGCTCGGCACGGAATTCGCTACCGGCCGCTTCAGCGTGGATGTGAAGCGCTTCCGCGACGTCGTGCTGCCGATGTGGGGGATCGTGCTCACCATGCGCGACGCCGCCTTCGACAGCGCGATCGCGCGGATCGAGGACCTCTCGGCCCGGGCGCGGTCCGAGGCCCGGCTCGCCTGGCTCACCCTCGCGTCCATGCTGGCCATCGCCGCCGCCGCCTTCTGGCTCATCCGGACCCGCGTCACCCGGCCGCTCGCCGCCATGACCGCCAGCATGCACCGCATTGCCTCGGGCGACCTCGACGCCGCCATCCCGGGCGTCGGCCGGCGCGACGAGATCGGCTCGATGGCCGAGGCCGTCCACGTCTTCCGCGACGGGCTGGCCCGCAACCGCACCCTCGAGGCCGAGGCCGAGGCCGCCCGCCGCGACGGCGAGGCCGTGCGCCGGCGCGCCATGACCGAGCTGGCCGACGCCTTCGAGCACTCGGTCGGCGGCATCGTGCAGGTCGTGTCCTCGGCCGCCACCGAACTCCAGGCCACCGCCCAGCACCTGACCGGCTCGGCCGACCACGCCTCGCGCCAGTCGCGCACCGTCACCGCCGCCGCCGGGCAGGCCGCCGGCAACGTCACCGCGGTGGCCGGCGCCGCCGAGGAGCTCGGCAGCTCGGTCGTCGAGATCGGCCGGCAGGTCGAGCACGCGGCCCAGCTGGCGAGCGGGGCCGTCCACGAGGCCACCGCGACCGCCGCCATCGTGGCGGACCTGTCGGCGGGCGCCTCGCGGATCGGCGCGATCATCGAGATGATCTCCGGGATCGCCGGCCAGACCAACCTGCTGGCCTTGAACGCCACGATCGAGGCGGCGCGGGCCGGCGAGGCGGGGCGCGGCTTCGCGGTGGTGGCCGCGGAGGTGAAGAGCCTGGCCGAGCAGACCGGCAAGGCGGCCAGCGAGATCGCCGGGCAGGTCTCGGCGATCCAGGGGACGATGCAGCGGGCGGTTCCGGCGATCGAGGGCATCTCGCGCACGATCGCGACGATCAACGCCACGGCCGCGGCGATCGCCGCGGCGGTGACGCAGCAGAGCGCGGCCACGCGGGAGATCGTGCAGTCGGTGAGCCACGCCTCGGCCGGGACCTCGGAGGTGACGACCACGATCGCGGATGTGGCCCGGGCCGCGGCCGAGACCGGGGCGGGGGCGGACCAGATCCTGGCCTCGGCGAGCGAGCTGGCGCGCCAGGCTGAGGTGCTGCGGGCCGAGATGGTGCGCTTCGTGGCCTCGGTCCGGGCCGCCTGATTCGAATCCGACGGATTGCTTTCGCCATGCGGATGGCGGCTTCGCTCAAGCGCCGCGCGGCCTCGCATCCGCGCCCCGTTCCTCGCCCGGACCGGCGCGCGGCGCCCCGTCTTCCCACCCGGCATTAAGCTTAATCGGGTCCAGCGCGCTCACCGCGCCACCCATACTCCCCGCAAGGACTGCCCGGACGCGCAGAATCTTATGGGAACCTCTCCGTCTATGTCGCAAATACGTAGTAATTTCCGAGGGCGATTTTACCCTTGCGGGGGTTTCGACTTGCCGCCGAGCCCGGGATCCGGCTTCGATGCGGCCACGCGCGGCCTGCCGCCGCCGGCCACCGACCGTCCGATTCCCGTTAAGGAGTACCCGATGACCGCTCCGGTCGCCCGCCTTCCGCTCCTGCTCGCCGCGGCAGGCCTCGCCGCCTCCGCGCTGCCGGCCGTGGCCGGCGGCTACGGCTACGGCTGCGCCTCCGCCGAGTGCTACCGGCACGTCACCACGCCCCCGGTCTACGGGACCGTGTCCGAGCAGGTCATGGTGCGGCCGGCCCGGACCGTGACCCACGTGGTGCCGCCCGTCTACGACACGGTCGCCGAGAAGGTGATGGTCTCGCCGGGCGGTCGCGTCTGGCAGACCTCCTACGACGCCAACGGCCAGCTGGTCGGGTGCTGGGTGACCACGCCGCCGCAATTCGCCGTCCGCCAGCGGCGGGTGCTAGTGCGCCCGCCGCAGGTGGTGCCGGAGGTCATCCCGCCCGCCTACGCCACCTATCAGCGCCGCGTGCTGGTCGAGCCGGCCCGGTCCGGCTGGGTCCCGGCGGGCGGCTATGGCGGCTCCGTCGGCTATCCGGGCGTCTACGCGCCGGCCCCGACCACGCCCTTCGGCCTCACCGCGGCCTCGTTCTCGCTCGGCGGCTACTGACCCCCGGGCCGGACCTTTCGGGCCCGGGACCGCCGCGAAACGGGTGGGCGAGGCGGCGTTCCGCCTTGCCGCGACCGCGCGGGCGCCCCACAACCGCCCCTTGAAGACGGGGAGGGGCGCATGGCGCAGTTCCGGGCCATCGTGATCGAGAAGGGCGAGCAGGGGCAGACCGTGGCCCTGAAGGCGTTCGACGAGGCCGACCTGATGGAGGGTGACGTCACCGTGCGGGTGACGCACTCGACCCTCAACTACAAGGACGGGCTGGCGATCACCGGCGCGCTGCCGGTCGTGCGCCGTTTCCCGATGATCCCGGGCATCGACTTCGCCGGGGTCGTCGAGCAGTCGAACCATCCGGACTGGAAGCCGGGCGACGCGGTCGTGCTGAACGGCTGGGGCACCGGAGAGACCCATCTCGGCGCCTACGCGCAGAAGGCGCGCGTGCGGGGCGACTGGCTGGTTCCCCTGCCGGCGAGCTTCACCCCGCAGCAGGCCATGGCGATCGGGACGGCCGGCTACACCGCGATGCTCTGCCTGTTGGCCCTCGAACGGCACGGCCTCGCGCCCGAGAAGGGGCCGGCGGTGGTGACCGGGGCGGCGGGCGGCGTCGGCTCGGTGGCGGTGGCGCTGCTCGCGGCGAATGGCTGGCGGGTGATCGCCTCGACGGGGCGGTCGGAGGAGGAAGCCTACCTGCGCGACCTCGGGGCCGCCGAGATCATCGACCGGGCCGAATTGTCGAAACCGGCCAAGCCCCTCGCCAAGGAGCGCTGGGCCGCGGGGATCGACACGGTGGGCGGGGCCACGCTGGCCAACCTCCTGTCGATGACCAAGGCCCTCGGCGCCGTCGCGGCCTGCGGCAATGCCGGGGGCATGGACCTTCCGACCTCGGTCGCCCCCTTCATCCTGCGCGGCGTCGCCCTCCTCGGCATCGACAGCGCCATGGCGCCCCTGCCGCTGCGGCGCGAGGCCTGGAACCGGCTCGCCCGCGACCTCGACCCGGCCAAGCTGGCCGCCATGACGACCACGATCGGCCTCGACGAGGTGCTGACCGCGGCGCCCGAGATCCTGGCCGGCCGCGTCCGTGGCCGGGTGGTCGTGGCGATCACGTGATCATCCTGCCCGCCGGAAACTCACGCCCCGGGCGGGAACCTTGACCTTGCTCCGCGCATTGCCGTTTTCATGAGCATCGCCTTCGTCCGTGAGCCGGAGGGCGGGGAGGCCTTCGAGGACCTGCCCGACCGCCCGCTCTCCCCCCACCCCAACTTCGTCACCCCGCAGGGGCTCGCCCTGATCGAGGCTGAGCTGGAGCGGCTGCATGCCGAGCACGCCGCGCTCAGCCCCGACGACAAGGCCGGGCTGGCGCGCACGAACCGGGACCTGAGGTACTGGACGGCGCGCCGCAACTCGGCCCAGGTGATCGAGCCCACGCCCGGTGACACGGTGCATTTCGGCTCGACCGTGGTGGTCGAGCGCGAGGACGGCAGTCGCCAGACCTACCGCGTCGTCGGCGAGGACGAGGCCGATCCGGCCAGGGGCTCCATCGCCTACGTGGCGCCGCTCGCCCGTGCGCTCACCGGCAAGCTGGCCGGCGACGTGGTGCGGGTCGCCGACCACGACGTCGAGATCATCGAGGTGCGCTGACCCCGCGTCCCTCGATGCAGTCGCGCAGGCGGCCGATCTCGGTCGCCACGAAGTCGAGGAACGCGCGCACGCGCGCCGCGTGGCGCAGATCCGCGTGGGTGAGCAGCCAGAGCCCGGCCGCGAGGTCCGGCTCGGGCTGCGAGAGGCGGATCAGGCCCGGCCTGCGATCGCCCGCGAGGCAGGCCAGGGGCGCGATGCCGATCCCCGCCTCCACCGCCGCCACCAGCGCCGAGACGGTGTCGAGGCGCAGGACGACCCGGCCCGGATCGGCCCGGGCCGCGACGTAGCGGGCGACCTTGGCGGCGCCGGTCTCCTGCGCGAGCGAGACCCAGCGGCGCGCGGCCGGGGGCGTCTCCGTCCCGTCCTCCGCCCGCCCGTAGAGCGCCCAGGCGATGGTGGCGAGGCGGCGCCCGACCAGGGTGTCGGGCGGCTCGTCGGTGGCGCGCAGGGCGACGTCGGCGTCGCGCTTCGACAGGTTCAGCGGCCGGTTGGACAGGACGACGTCGAGGCGCACCTCCGGGTAGCGGTCGGCGAAGCGGGCGAGGAGCGGCGCCAGCAGGTCCGTGAACAGGGAATCCGCCGTCGTCACCCGCAGCTCGCCGGACGGGGCGAGGAGCTGCCCGTCGAGGCGGCGCGAGAAGCCCGCGACGTCCTCCTCCATGCGGGCGGCGACCCGGACCATCGCCTCGCCGGCGGGCGTCGGCGCGTAGCCGGCGCGGTGGCGCTCGAACAGCATGGTGCCGAGCGCCGCCTCGATCTGGCCGAGGCGCCGGAACGCCGTCGAGGCGTTGATGCCGAGCCGCTCGGCGGCGGGCGCGAGCCCGCGCTGGTCGGCGATCGCCTTGATCAGGCGGAAATCGTCCCAGGCGAGCGTCTTCGCCACGGCGTCGCGTGCACTCCTGCAAGATCGCGCTTGCAGTTTAGGCCATTCCGTCGCGGCGGGCGATCCCCGATGGTGCCGGCAGCTCGGCCCGCGCCGCTGGCGGTCGACATGGAGGTTGCGATGGCGAAGGTTCTGGTTCTCTACTACTCCACCTACGGCCACATCGAGCAGATGGCCCACGCGGTCGCGGAGGGCGCCCGCGAGGCGGGGGCCGAGGTCGACGTCAAGCGCGTGCCCGAGCTCGTGCCCGAGGATGTCGCGCGCAAGTCCCACTTCAAGCTCGACCAATCGGCGCCGCTCGCGCGCGTCGACGAGTTGCCGAACTACGACGCGATCATCTTCGGCACGCCGACCCGCTACGGCAACATGGCGTCCCAGATGAAGAACTTCCTCGACCAGACCGGCGGCCTGTGGATGAAGGGCGCGCTGGTCGGCAAGGTCGGCTCGGTCTTCACCTCGAGCGCCTCGCAGCATGGCGGCCAGGAATCGACGATCCTCAGCTTCCACACGGTGCTGCTGCACCACGGCATGGTGCTGGTGGGCCTGCCCTACGCCTTCCAGGGCCAGCTCGGCGTGTCGCAGGTGATGGGCAACTCGCCCTACGGCGCTTCGACCATCGCGGACGGCGACGGCAGCCGCCAGCCCTCGCCGATCGAGCTCGACGGTGCCCGCTACCAGGGCCGGCACGTGGCGGGCATCGCCGCCAAGCTCGCGGGCTGAAAGCCCCAAAGACAAAGGCCCGGAACCTGTCCGGGCCTTGCTCAAAGAAAAAGGCCCGGAACCTGTCCGGGCCTTGGAAGGGGGAAGGCCGATGGGGGCTTGAGATGGCCTTCGATGAACCATTAACGCCACCCCACCGCGGCCGGTTCCGCCGGCCGCTCGAATTTTTTCCGGCTCAGCGCGGGGCCGCCGCCCGCGCCAGCCGGTCGGCGATGGCCTCGCCCAAACCCTCGCGCGGGATCGGCGTGACGGCGATCGTCGCCGCTCCCGAGGCGTCGAGGGTGCGCAGGGCCGCGAAGAGCCGCGACGCGGCCTCCGCCAGGTCGCCCCGCGGGCTGAGATCGAGCCGCGCCGCCGCCGCCGCCAGACCGGGCGGCCGGGCGCCGCCGAACAGCAGCGCCGCCTCGCCGGGCCGGATCTCGGCCGCGTCGAGGCGGAGCGCGGCCCGCGGCGCGTAATGCGAGGCGAGCAGGCCGGGCGAGACCGGCGCCGCGCCCGCCGGGGCGGCCGCCCGGAGCGGGCCGCCCAGCACGGCTTCGAGGGCCTCGCGCGGAACGCCCCCCGGCCGCAGCAGGCGCGGGGCATCGTCCAGGCAGGCCACGATCGTCGATTCCACCCCGACCGGGCAGGGACCGCCGTCGAGCAACGCCGCGATGCGGCCGTCGAGATCCGCGAGCACGTGCTCGGCCCGGGTCGGGCTGACCCGCCCGGAGCGGTTCGCCGAGGGCGCCGCGATCGGCCGGCCGACGGCGCGCAGCAGGTCGCGCGCGAGGGGCGCGGCGGGCACCCGCAGCGCCACGCTGTCGAGCCCCGCCCGGGCGAGGTCGCAGACGCTCCCCTCCGGAGCGCGCGGCACCACCAGGGTGAGCGGGCCGGGCCAGAAGGCCTCGGCGAGGCGCGAGGCCTGCGCGCCGAACACGCCCTCGCGCCGCGCGGCCGCGGCCTCGGGCAGGTGGGCGATCAGCGGGTTGAAGCGCGGGCGCGCCTTGGCGGCGTAGATGGCCGCCACCGCCGCGCCGTCGGTCGCGTCGCCGCCGAGGCCGTAGACCGTCTCGGTCGGGAAGGCGACCACCGCGCCGGCCCGCAGCAGCTCCGCCGCGGCCGCGACCCCGGCGGCGTCGCCCGCGAGCCGCAGGGTCGCCCGACCCGTTGACCCGAATTGGTTCACATGTAAACTATCTTCCGGCATGACAGCGGCCCTAGCCTCGGGCACGGCTTCGCGTCAAATGACGAGGCCCCGGCCCGCGCGGCCGGGCGGCGCTGTCCCGGGAGGATCCGCATGAGCTTTCGCGCACCGGTGGCCGAGATGGCCTTCACGATCCGGCAGGTGGCCGGGCTCGACCAAGCGATCGCCGAGGGGCTGCACGGGGACCTCACCGCCGACCTCGCCGAGGCGATCCTGGAGGAGGCGGGCCGCTTCGCCAACGACGTGGTGGCGCCGCTCAACCAAGTCGGGGACAGGCAGGGCGCCGTGCTGCGGGACGGCGCCGTGACGATGCCGCCGGGCTTCCGCGAGGCCTACCGCGCCTGGAGTGAGGCGGGCTGGAACGCGCTGCCGGGCCCGGAAGCCTACGGTGGACAGGGCCTTCCGCTCCTGCTCAACGCGGCCTGCGTCGAGATGTGGAACGCCGCCTCGATGTCCTTCGGGCTCGGGCCGCTGCTCACGGCGGGCGGGGTCGAGGCGCTCGCCGCGCACGGCTCGGAGGAGCTGCGCGCGCGCTACCTGGAGAAGCTCGTCACCGGCACCTGGACCGCGACCATGAACCTCACCGAGCCGCAGGCCGGCTCGGACCTGTCGGGGCTGCGCACGAAGGCGGAGCCCGCCGGCGACGGCACCTACCGGATCCGGGGCGAGAAGATCTACATCACCTGGGGCGAGCACGACCTCACCGACAACATCATCCACCTCGTCCTGGCGCGGCTGCCCGACGCGCCCGCCGGCACGCGGGGCATCTCGCTCTTCCTGGTGCCCAAGGTGCTGCCGGACGGGCGCCGCAACGACCTGCGCTGCGCCGGGCTGGAGCACAAGCTCGGCATCCACGGCTCGCCGACCTGCACGATGGTGTACGGCGAGGGGGAGGGCGCGGTCGGCTGGCTCGTCGGCGAGGCCAATCGCGGCCTCGCCTGCATGTTCACGATGATGAACAACGCCCGCCTCTGCGTCGGCCTGCAGGGCGTCGGCATCGCCGAGCGGGCCACCCAGCAGGCGCTGGCCTATGCCCGGGACCGGCGCCAGGGCCGGGCCGCCGGCGGGACGGAGGGCATGAGCCCGATCATCGGCCATCCGGACGTGCAGCGCATGCTGCTGACCATGAAGGCGCTGACGGGGGCGTCGCGGGGCATCTGCTACCTCACTGCCGAGGCGCTCGACCGGGCGCACCGCGCCCCGAGCGAGGCGGAGCGGCGCGAGGCGCTGGACCGGGCCTCGCTGCTCACCCCGGTCGCCAAGGCCTTCTCGACCGATATCGGCATCGAGGTGGCCTCGCTCGGCATTCAGGTCCACGGCGGCATGGGCTTCGTGGAGGAGACCGGGGCGGCCCAGCACCTGCGCGACGCGCGCATCGCGGCGATCTACGAGGGCACGAACGGGATCCAGGCGATCGACCTCGTGACCCGCAAGCTGCCGCTCCGGGAGGGCGAAATCGTCCGGGCGCAGATTGCCCGGATGCGCGGCCTCGCCGAGCGGGCGCTGCGCGAGGGCGGTCCGGCCTTCGGGCTGACGGCGCCGCGCCTGCGCGAGGCGGTCGAGAGCCTCGACCGGGCGACGAGCTTCCTGCTGCGCGCGCTGCGCTCGAACCGGCCCGAGGAGGCGCTGGCGGGGGCGACGCCCTACCTGCGCCTGTTCGGCCTCGCGCAGGGCGGGGCGACGCTGACCCAGGCGGCGCTGGCCGCCCAGGCCGCCGCCGCGTCGGGCGACACCGATCCGGCCCATCCGGCCCGCGTCGCGCTGGCGCGGTTCTTCGCCGAGAACCTCGCCACGGCGGCCCGCGGGCTGGAGGACACCGTGACCTCCGGGGCCGGCTACCTGCAGGACGCGCCGCTCGCCCTGGCGAGCTGAGCCCCTCCGGAGCCCCGACGAACGCCGCCCGCGCCCCGGCCGGACCGGAGCGCGAGCCTCCCCCTCCGCGGGGGCACGCCGCGCCGCGACGCCGCGTCCCCCGATCCCGTCACCACGACCGAGGACGTCCCATGACCGAGCTTGTCAGGATCACCCGGGAGGCGGGCGGTGTCTGCCTGATCCGGCTGGCCCGGCCGGAGAAGAAGAACGCGCTCACCGGCGCCATGTACGACGCCATGCGCGAGGCGCTGATCGCGGCCGACGCGGACGGGTCCGGCACCGGCGCCATCGTGTTCGCGGGCGGCGAGGGCGCCTTCTCGGCCGGGAATGACATCGCCGATTTCGTGGCGCGGGCGGGCGCCGCCTTCGGCGACGCGCCCTCGCTGCGCTTCATCCGCCAGCTCTCGGTCACCCGCACGCCGATGGTCGCCGCCGTCGACGGGCTCGCCATCGGCATCGGCACGACGCTGACGCTGCATTGCGACCTCGTCTACGTCTCGCCCCGGGCGCAGTTCCGCACCCCCTTCGTCGATCTCGGGCTCGTGCCGGAGGCGGCGTCGAGCTACCTGCTGCCGCGCCGGGTCGGCCTCGCCAAGGCGAGCGAGATCCTGATGCTGGCCGAGCCCTTCGGGGGCGAGGAGGCCTTGCGCCTCGGCCTCGCCAACGCCCTCCTGCCGAGCGACGCGCTCCTCGACCACGCGCTCGCCCAGGCCGCCAAGCTCGCCGCCAAGCCGCGCGGCGCCCTCGCGGCCACGCGCGCCCTGATCCGCGGCGACCACGCCGCCGTGGCGGCGGCCCTGGACGCGGAGGTCGCGGCCTTCGACGCCGCCCTGCGCTCGCCCGAGGCGCAGGCCGCCTTCCGGGCCTTCCTGGACAAGAGCAAGAGCCGGGGATGAGGCCCGCCGGCGTCCCGGACCTGTCGAACCGGATCTGCCTCGTCGCCGGGGCCTCGCGGGGCGTCGGGCGCGGCATCGCCCGGGCGCTCGGCGAGGCGGGCGCCACCGTGATCGTCACCGGGCGCTCCAGCGAGAGCGGCCCGCGCACGGAGGGCCGCCCGGAGGTGCTGGAGGATGCCGCCCGCGAGGTCGACCTCGCCGGGGGCGGGGCTTCCATTACCTCTGCGACCACACGCGCGAGCAGGCGGTCGACGGGCTGGTGCACTGGGCCCTGCGCCGCTTCGGCCGCCTCGACCTGGCGGTGTCGAGCGTCTGGGGCGGCCACGAGGGCTTCGACGGCGAGCGCTTCCCGGACGGGGCCGCCTGGGGCGACCCGTTCTGGCGCCGGGCCGCGACCCCGCTCGGCCACGCCCTGCGATCGGGCCCCTATGCGGGGCTCCTCCTCGCCCGGGCGGTGGCTCCGGCGATGGTCTCGGCCAAGACCGGGCTCGTCGTCTTCGTCTCCTTCGGGACCGAGGACGGCTATCTGGGGGACCTGTTCTACGATCTCGCCATGGCGGCCACCAACCGGCTCGCCCTCGCGACCGGGGCCGAACTCGCCCCGCGCGGGGTCACGGCCCTCGCCCTGGCGCCCGGGCCGGTGCGCACCGAGCGCGCCCTCTCGGCCGGGACCGACCCGACCGGGGCCGAGAGCCCCCTCTACGCGGGACGGGCCGTGGCGGCGCTGGCGGGCGATCCCGCCGTGGCCGCCCAGGCCGGTCGCACGCTCCACGTCGCCGACCTCGCCCGCACCTACGGCTTCACCGACGAGGACGGGTCTCAGCCGCAGCGCTTTCGGCTCGGAGGCGGAGCGGCGGATGGCGATTAGAGCGTGTTCCGACGACGGGGATGCCGGTCCGTCGAAGCCGACGCGGCACCATCGACGACCCGGAGCAGCGTCCGATCGCAGCGTGATCGGGCGTCGCTCCGGCGGGCGGCGATCCGCGACGCGCGTGTTCGCAAGAGATCGCGGACCGAATCCCACGTGACGGATTGAGGCCGAATCGTCGCCACTCGCCCCAACGGAGTTCCCCATGTCACTCAAGGGCAAGACCCTCTTCATCACCGGCGCCTCGCGGGGCATCGGGCTCGCCATCGGGCTCAGGGCGGCCCGCGACGGCGCGAACGTGGCGATCGCCGCCAAGACGACCGAGCCGCACCCGAAGCTGGAGGGCACCATCCACACGGCCGCCGAGGCGATCGAGCGGGCGGGCGGGACCGCGCTGCCCCTGGTCGTGGACGTGCGCGAGGAGGCGCAGGTGCGGGAGGCGATCGACGCCACCGCGGCGCGCTTCGGCGGGCTCGACATCGTGGTGAACAACGCGAGCGCGATCTCGCTCACCACCACCCCGGCCACCGAGATGAAGCGCTTCGATCTGATGCATCAGATCAACACGCGCGGGACCTACGTCGTCTCGAAATACGCGATCCCGCACCTGGAGCGGGCGGAGAACCCGCACATCCTGATGCTGTCGCCGCCCCTCGACATGCAGGAGAAGTGGTTTTCGCCGCACCTCGCCTACACGATGGCGAAGTTCGGCATGTCGCTGTGCGTGCTCGGCCTCGCGGGCGAGCTGCGCCGCAAGGGCATCGCCGTGAACGCGCTCTGGCCGCGCACCACGATCGCGACCGCCGCGGTGAGGAACCTGCTCGGCGGCGACGCGCTCATGCAGGCGAGCCGCACCCCCGAGATCCTGGCCGACGCCGCCTGGCGCATCTTCCAGAAGCCGGCGCGCGCGTTCAGCGGGCAGTTCCTCATCGACGACAGCTTCCTCGCCGCGGAGGGCGTCACGGACTTCTCACACTACCGCGTCACACCGGGCGTGCCGCTTGCGCCCGACTTCTTCGTGCCGGATACGAGCGTGCCTCCGCCCCACGCCCTCGACTGAGCCCGCCCTTGATCTTCGTCCACCAGCCGAACGCCTGCGCCAGCACGGGGCAGCCGCTCCTCGAGCGGCGCCTCCTCGACCCCCACGAGCCGATCCCGCCCGACACCCTCTGGATCGACCTCGTCGAGCCGTCCCGGGACGAGGACCACCGGGTCGAGGCGTTCCTCGGCATCTCCATCCCGACCCGGGAGGAGATGCAGGACATCGAGCCGTCCGAACTGCTCTACGTCGAGGCCGGCGCCCGCTACATGACCGGGCGCCTGCTCTGCCGCGTGGAGACGGAGGACGCGATCCTCACCGGCGTCACCTTCATCCTGCGCGACAACCGCCTCGCCACGGTGCGCTACGAGGACCCGCTGGCCTTCCGCATGTTCGTGCAGCGGGCGGCCCGGCCCGCCGGCGTGATGCTCGGCGGCGAGGCGATCCTGTCGGGGCTGATCGAGACGGTGATCGACCGCGCCGCCGACGTGCTCCAGCTCCAGGGCGAGCGCATCGACGCGATCTCCCGCATGGTCTTCGCCGAGCGGGACGACCCCGGCGCCCGCAACGCCGAGTTGCAGGAGACCCTGCGCGGGCTCGGGCGCCACAACGACCTGCTCTCGAAGCAGCGCGAGAGCCTCGTGTCGATGGAGCGGATCCTGCTGTCGCTCTCGGCGAGCTACCGGACCAGCAAGGCGCCGCGCGAGATCCGCGAGGAGGTCCGCTCCACCCTGCGCGACCTGCAATCCCTGGAGGAGCACGCCACCTTCCTGTCCGGCAAGATCCAGTTCCTGCTCGATGCCACGCTCGGGCTCGTCAACCTGGAGCAGAACAACATCATCAAGCTGTTCTCGGTCATGGCGGTGGTATTCATGCCTCCGACTCTGATCGCGTCGATGTACGGGATGAACTTCAAGGCGATGCCGGAGCTCGAGTGGCCCTACGGCTACCCGATGGCGATCGTGATGATGGTGGTGGCGGCGATCCTGCCGTACGGGTTCTTCCGCTGGAAGCGCTGGCTGTGAGGGTGCGGGGATGTGCGGCCGCTTCGTGATCCTGTCGCCGCCCGAGCTGTTCCGAGACGCCTACGGCTACGCCGAGCGGCCGAATTTCCCGCCCCGGCACAACGTGGCGCCGACCCAGCCGGTCCCCGTGGTCACGGCGGAGCACGGGCGGCGGCGCTTCGTGCTGATGCGCTGGGGTTTCCTGCCCGCCTGGGTCGAGGACCCGGCCGAGTTCCCGCTCATCATCAATGCCCGGATCGAGACCGCGGCCGAGAAGCCGAGCTTCCGCAACGCCCTGCGCTACCGGCGCTGCGTCTTCCTGGCGGACGGGTTCTACGAGTGGCGGCGCGGGGCCGGGCGCGGCGCGGCCCCGTTCCTGATCCGCCGCGCCGACCGGCGGCCGATGGCCCTCGCGGGCCTGTGGGAGACCTGGAGCAGCCGGGACGGCTCCGAGATCGACACGGCCGCCATCGTCACCTGCGCGGCGAACGGGCTCCTGGCTGCGGTGCACGAGCGCATGCCGGCGATCCTGTCGCCCGAGGGGGTCGAGGCCTGGCTCGACCTGGGCCAGGTGGACGCCGCGCGGGCCTCCGCCCTGTGCCGGCCCTGCCCGGAGGAGTGGCTGACGCTCGCCCCCGCGCATCCCCGCGTGAACGACCACCGCAACGACGACCCGGCGCTGCTGGCGGGAGAGGACGAGGCCGCGCCGCCCCCACCCCCGGCACGCCCGGCACCGGCGCAGGGGAGCCTGTTCTGATACCGCCGGTCATTGAAAATGACCGGTGGTGCTGCTCTCGAATTCTCGCCAAGTCTTTGGCTTGAAATCGCAAATTCGAGATGGACCAACGGCTCGATGCGTCAGCATCCTGAGCCGTTGGTGTGAGGGGCCCGGATGCGGGGAAGCGGCAGGCCGGGCGCTCCGCGGCGTCGGTCCGCGAGGCTCCCGGACCCGGCCGTCATCGCCGCCGGCGCGCGGGCCGCCGGAACACCCCGACGAGTTCGACGTGCGGCGAGTGCCGGAACTGGTCCAGCGGCACCACCTCGTCGAGCCGGTAGCCTCCGGCGATGAGCAGGGCGGCGTCGCGCGCGAAGGTTCCGGCATCGCAGGAGACTCCGACCACCACCGGCACCTTCGAGCCGGCGAGGCGGGCCGCCTGCGCCTCCGCCCCGGCCCGCGGCGGGTCGAACACCACCGCGTCGAAGCGGTCGAGTTCGGGGGCGAGGAGGGGGCGGCGGAAGAGGTCGCGGCGCTCCGTCGTCACCGCGCGCAGGCCCGGCGCGCCGCGCACGGCCCGGTCGAGGGCGGCGAGCGCCGCCGCGTCCCCCTCGACCGCGTGCACGCCGCGCGCCTCCGCGAGGCGCAGCGAGAAGGCGCCCGATCCGCAGAACAGGTCGGCGACCCGCTTGGCGTCGCCGACGCCCGCCACAACGAGGTCGCCGAGCAGCGCCTCGCCGGCCCGGGTCGCCTGCAGGAAGCCGCCCGGCGGCGGCACGAGGGCGGCGCGGCCGACCCGGAGCAGCGGCGGGCGGCGCTCCACCAGCACCTCGCCGTGCAGCGACAGGCGGGCGAGATCGAGGTCGCCCGCCAGCGCCACCAGGGCCTGGCGTGCGCGCCCATCCGCCGGCCCGTGCCCGCGCAGGTCGACGTCGAGCCCCGCCTCGGTCACCGTGGCCTGGACGTCGAGGGGTTTGCCGCCGCCGAGCGGGCGCGCCAGGGCGCGGGCCGCGTCCGGGGCGGGGTGCAGCGCGGGCTCGGTGATCGGGCAATGGTCGATCGCGACGAGGGCGTGGCTGCGCGCCGCCATGAAGCCGGCCTCGAGCGCGCCCTCGACCCGCCGGACGTGGAAGGTCGCCCGCCGACGCCCGGCCCCGTGCGCGTCCCGCAGCGGCGCCACCGTCGCGGCGATCCCGGCCCGCGCCAGGGCGGTCGCGACCAGATCGCGCTTCCAGGCCGCGTAGGGTTCCGGGGCGAGGTGCTGGATCGCGCAGCCGCCGCAGCGGCCGAAATAGGGGCAGAAGGGCGCGACCCGGTCCGGCGAGGGGGTCAGCACCGCTTCCAGATGGGCGCGGCGCTGGCCGCCGCGGCTCTCCTCGGGCCGCGCGCGCACGCTCTCGCCCGGGAGGGCGCCGGCCACCAGGAGCCCGTCCGCCGCGATCCCGTCGCCGCGCGCGCCCAGACGCGCGATGGCGACGGTCATCTCCGGATCCGCCCCACTCATGCCCTGTCCTCGCTCCGGCGCGCGCCGATCAGGAACTCGCGGTTGCCGTCCCCGCCCTCGATCGGCGAGGGGATCAGGCCCTCGACCCGGAAGCCGAGCGCGCCGACGAGGTCGCGGATGCCCGCGCAGACCTCCGCTTGGACGGCGGCGTCGCGCACGAGGCCGCCGCGCCCGACCCGCTCGCGCCCGGCCTCGAATTGCGGCTTGATCAGCGCGACGAGGCGCGCCGCCGGGGCGAGGAGGGCGGGCAGCACCGGCAGGACGAGGCGCAGGGAGATGAAGCTCACGTCGACCACCGCGAGGGCGGGCGGCGCGGCGAACAGGTCCGGCGCGAGGCCGCGGGCGTCGGTGGCCTCGTGGGAGACGACGCGCGGGTCGGCGGCGATCCGCGGATGGAGCTGGCCGCGCCCGACATCGACCGCGTAGACCCGCGCCGCGCCGCGCCGCAGCAGCACGTCCGTGAAGCCGCCGGTCGAGGCGCCGAGATCCAGGCAGGTCAGGCCGGCCGGATCGACGCCGAACGCGTCGAGCGCCGCCTCGAGCTTGAGCCCGCCCCGCGACACGAAGGGGTGGGGCGCCTCGGCGCCCAGGACCGCCGCGCGGGAGAGCAGGTCCGAGGCGCGGCGCACCGGCGCCCCGTCCGCCCGCACCAGCCCCGCCGCGATGGCCGCCTGGGCGCGGGCCCGGCTCTCGAACAGCCCGGCCTCGACCAGGAGGCGGTCGGCCCGCACCCGCTCCTCGCTTGCCAAAACGCCCTCCCGTCCGGTCCGGCCCCTGTCGGCCACGCCTCGTCTCCCTTACCTTATGCGGCCGTGGAGAGGAGAGGGTCGATGACGAGAGGCATCCTGCTCGCCGGCACCGTCGCGCTCGGCGCGATCGGTCCGGCCGGGGCACAACAGCCCCAGGCGCCGGCGGTTCAGGTCTACGAGGCGCCGGTCGTGAACAACAAGGGCGCGACGATCGGGAAAATCCAGATTCGCGACGGCGCCAACGCGCTGGTCCTGCGGCTCACCATCGAGCCGGGCGGCGTGTCCCCGGGCTGGCACGGCATCCATTTCCATGCCGTGGCGAATTGCTCGGACACCGCCAAGTTCGAATTGTCCAAGGGTCACGTGAATCATGAATCCAGCAAGCACGGACTGCTCAACCCGGACGGCCCGGACGAGGGCGACCTGCCGAACGTCTTCGCCAACGCGGACGGCTCGGTGAACGCGGAGGTGTCGAGCGAGACCGCGCTGACCGGCGAGGGCGGCCTCAAGGACGCGGACGGCTCGGCCCTGGTGATCCACGCCGGCGAGGACGACCACGCGACCCAGCCGATCGGCAATGCGGGCGCCCGCCTCGCCTGCGCGGAGATCAAGTGATCCACTGTCCGGACGTGATCGTCCGGACAGCGGATGCCAAGCCCGCGCGGCGCGTGAGCGAAGCCGACATCCGCATGGCGAAGCAATCATCGGATTTCGTATGACGCGCGTCGTCGCGGCGCCCGGCCCGGCGGGGCCGCGCTACTTCGCGGCGAAGACCTGCACCATCGCAGGCGTGAGGATCACCACGAACAGCACGGGCAGGAAGAACAGGATCATCGGCACGGTGAGCTTGGGCGGCAGCGCGGCCGCCTTCTTCTCGGCCTCGTTCATGCGCTGGTCGCGGCTCTCCTGCGCGAGCACCCGCAGGGCCTGGCCGATCGGGGTGCCGTAGCGCTCGGCCTGGATGAGGGCGGTGCAGACCGCCTTCACGGAATCGAGGCCGGTCCGGATCGCGAGGTTGTCGTAGGCGACGCGCCGGTCGGTGAGGTAGCTCAGCTCCGCGGTCGTCAGCGCCAGTTCCTCCGCCAGCACGATGGACTGGTTGGCCATCTCGACGCCGACCCGCCGGAAGGCGAGCTCGATCGCCATGCCGGATTCCACGCAGATCAGCAGCAGGTCGAGGGCGTCGGGCCAGTTCTTGCGGATCTGCGCCTGCCGCTTGTCGGTCTGGTTCTTGAGGAAGATCTCCGGGGCCTTGACGCCCCCGTAGGTCGCCGCGATCACGATCAGGAGCCGGATCGAGAACGGCTGGTTCAGCACCTGCAGCACGAACAGGTAGAACACCGCCAGTACCAGGAAGCCGAGCGGCATCACGAGGCGGAAGAACAGGAAGGCCGTCTCGGCCTGCGGGCCGCGGTAGCCGGCCATCATCAGCCTGTTCTTGGCGTCCTCCGTGGCGAGCCAGTTGTCGAGCTTGAAGCGCTCGACCACGCGCTTCATGTAGGCCTTGGGCTGCTGGCGGAGATTGCCGCGCTGGTTGAGCCTGTCGCGCTCGCGCAGGCGGATGCGGTCGCGCTCCTCGCCCACGCTCTTCATGCGCTGGGCGAGGCGGTTCGGCTCCAGGAAGGGCTGCAGCAGCGTGAAGGCCGTCGCCGCCGCCGCCACCGCGGCGAGCACCGCGCCGACGAATTGCGGGTCGATCAGGTAGGAGAGGAGCTGAAGCATCCGGCGTCTCGCTCGCGGGCCGGCGCCCGGCCCCTGCCTGGGCAGGATTGCCCGATGCAATCCTGCCGTGGTTCCTGTCCTGGCTTGCCCGCCGCCGGGCCGGGGCTCGCGCGGCGGGGGACGCTCAGATCTCGAAAGTGATCATGCGCTTCATCACCAGCACCCCGACCACCATCCAGAGGCCCGAGAGGGTGATCGCGATCTGGCCGACCTGCGTCGTCCAGAGGAGCGAGATGTAGTCGGGGCTCGAGAAGTAGCACAGGACCGCGACCACGAAGGGCAGGGAGGCGATGATCGCCGCCGAGGCCCGGGCCTCCATGCTCATCGCGCTCACCTTGTCGGCCATGCGCCGCCGGTCGCGCAGCACGCGCGACAGGTTGCCGAGCGCCTCCGAGAGATTGCCGCCCGACTCGCCTGCCTGGATGCCGATCACGATGGCGAAGAAATTCGCCTCCGAGACCGGCATGCGCTCGAAGAGCTTCGTGGCGGCCTCGCTCAGGGACACGCCCACGGCCTGCGACTCGACGAGGGCGCGGAACTCGGTGCGCACCGGCTCGGGCGCCTCGCGGGCGATGATGCGCAGGCAATCGCCCACCGGCAGGCCCGACTTGATGCCGCGCACGATCACGTCCATCGCGTTCGGCAATTCGAGGACGAACCGCGCGATCCGCCGCTTGCGCAGGTAGCCGAGGAGCCATTGCGGCAGCCCGAGCCCGGCCGCGAAGGCGAGGGCGATCGCCGTCAGCGGGCTGCCGCTCATCACCAAGCCCATCACGAGGGAGACACCCGCCAGGACGCCGCTCGCGACGTAGAACTGGCTCTTGGTGATGCTGAGGCCGGCCTGCGTGATCCGAAGCTCCAGGCTCGGCCGGGCCTTCCTCTCCTTCGCCTCGAGCTCCTTGAGGCTCTTGGCGACCTGCTCGCGGCGGTTGACCGCCTGGACGCGCTCCATGGGCGAGCGGCGCCCCGCGATGGCCTGCTGGCGCTTGGCGGCCCGCGCCTCGGAGGGCAAAAGCGGGACGACGACCGCGTAGGCGAGGCAGGAGGCCGTCACCGCCAGGAGGCCGGCCACGATCAGGGCGTCGAAGCTCGTCACGCCTCGCCCCCGGTGTCGCGGACCTCGGCGGCGTCGAGGGCGGCGGCGAGCGCGCGGTCCTCGCCGTAGTAGCGTGCGCGGTCCCAGAAGCGCGGGCGACCGATCCCGGTCGAGCGGTGGCGGCCGATCAGCTTGCCGTTCTGGTCCTCGCCGACGACGTCGTAAACGAACAGGTCCTGGGTGATGATGACCTCGCCCTCCATCCCCATCACCTCGGTGATGTGGGTGATGCGCCGCGACCCGTCGCGCAGGCGCGCCGCCTGGACGATGACGTCGACCGAGCCCGCGATCATCTCGCGGATCGTCTTCGACGGCAGGGAGTAGCCGCCCATCGAGATCATCGACTCGATGCGCGACAGGCACTCCCGCGGCGAGTTGGCGTGCAGCGTGCCCATCGAGCCGTCGTGACCGGTATTCATCGCCTGCAGCAGGTCGAAGGCCTCCGGTCCGCGCACCTCGCCGACGATGATCCGCTCCGGCCGCATGCGCAGGCAGTTCTTGATCAGGTCGCGCATGGTGATCTGGCCCTGGCCCTCCAGGTTGGGCGGGCGGGTCTCCAGGCGCACCACGTGCGGCTGCTGCAGCTGCAATTCGGCCGCGTCCTCGCAGGTGATGATGCGCTCGTCGTCGTCGATGTAGCGCGTCAGGCAGTTGAGGAGGGTCGTCTTGCCCGAGCCGGTGCCCCCCGACACCACCACGTTGCAGCGCACCCGTCCGATGATCTGCAGGATCTTGGCGCCCTCGGGCGAGATGGAGCCGAAGCGGACGAGCTGGTCGAGGGTGAGCTTGTCCTTCTTGAACTTGCGGATGGTGAGGGCGGGGCCGTCGATGGCCAGCGGCGGCGCGATCACGTTGACGCGCGACCCGTCGGGCAGGCGCGCGTCGCAGATCGGGGAGGCCTCGTCGACCCGGCGGCCGACTTGGCTGACGATGCGCTGGCAGATGTTCATCAGCTGCTGGTTGTCGCGGAAGCGCACGTTCGTCAGCTGGATCTTGCCGGCGACCTCGATGTAGGTGCGGTTCGCGCCGTTCACCATCACGTCCGCGATGTCGTCGCGGGCGAGCAGGGGCTCCAGGGGCCCGTAGCCGAGCACGTCATTGCAGATGTCGTCGAGCAGGTCCTCCTGCTCGGCGATCGACATCACCACGCTCTTGAGCGCGATGATCTCCGTGACGATGTCGCGGATCTCCTCGCGGGCGGCGTCCGCCTCGAGCCGGGCGAGCTGGGCGAGGTCGATCGCCTCGATCAGCGCGCCGAAGATCATGCTCTTCGTGCGGTAGTAATCCTCGGACCGGGCGGCCTCGACCACGATCGGCGCGGCCCGCGGCGTCTCCACCCGGGGCGCGGCGGAATCGTTGAGGACGGGCGCCGTGGCCGCCTGGGGGGAAGGGGCGACGGGCGCGGCCGCGGGCCTCGACGCCGTCGCTCCGGGTCTCCTGCCGAACATGGGTCCTGCGGCACCTTCGCTACGGTCGTTGCGGGAGAGCCGCGACCCCCCACGACCGGAACGGGATCACGGCTGTCGACCACCGCCCCTGGCCGGCCCCGGGGCGCGAGGCTCAGGACGCCTTGCGCCGCGCCAGGGCCGACAGGATGGGGTCGAGGAGCGTCGGGCGGGACTTCTTGGCCTCGGCGCGCCCGGTGACCGTGCCCGCCAGTGCCGTCACGATGTCGATGACCTTGCTGCCCGCCTGCACCTCGGCGAGCATCTGCCCGTTATTGGCCGCGGCGCCGAACAGGGCGGGGTCGAAGGGCACCACCGCCGCGGCGGTCACGTCGAGCGCCTTGGCGAATTCCGCCGCGGCGATCTCCGGCCGCTTGGGCATGCCGACCTGGTTCAGGACGAGCCGCGGCGGCCGGTCGTTCGGGCGCGCCTGGCGCAGCAGGTCGACGAGGTTGCGGGCGTTGCGCAGGGAGGCCAGTTCCGGGGCCGCGACGATCAGGATCTCGTCGGCCCCGATCACCATCTTGCGGCTCCAGGCCGTCCAGACATGGGGCACGTCGAGGACGATGCAGGGCACCATGCCGCGCAGGATGTCGACGAGGCCGTCGAAGGCGCCCTCGCCGAAATCGTTCGTCCGGTCGAGCGTGGCGGGGGCCGCGAGCAGGCTCAGGTTGTCGGTGCATTTCGACAGGAGGCGGTCGACGAAGTTGGCGTCGATGCGCTCGGGCGCGAACACCGCCTCGGCCACGCCCTGGGGAGGATCCTGGTTGAAGTTCAGGCCCGCGGTGCCGAAGGCCACGTCGAGGTCGGCGATCACCGTCGAGGTCGCGTAGTCGCGGGCGATGGACCAGCCGAGATTGTGGGCGAGTGTCGAGGCGCCCACGCCGCCCTTCGCGCCGACGACCGCGACGGTGCGGCCGAGGGGCTCGGCCCCCGGCTCGGTGAACAGGTCCGAGATCGCCGCGATCACCCCGACCGGGTCGATCGGCGCGATCAGGTAGTCGCTGACCCCGCGGCGGATGAACTCCCGGTAGAGCAGCACGTCGTTGACGTGGCCCACCACCACCACCTTGGTGCCCGGGTCGCAGACCTCCGCCAGGGTGTCGAGCTGCGCCAGCGGGTTGGCGCGGGGCCCGTGCATCTCGATCACGAGGACGTTCGGCGTCGGCGCGCTGCGGAACGCCTCCACGGCCGCCGCGGCGCCGCCCATCTGCACCTTCAGGTGGGCCTTGTGCATGCGGCGGTCCTCCGCCGCGGCCTCGATCACCTCCGCCACCTCGGGCGTGTCGCAGAAGGCCTGGATCGTGATGCGCGGAACTGGCGCGATCACCCGGTCGGCCGTGTCGGTCCTGTCAGACATGGGGTGGCTCGCGGACTTGCGCTCGGCGGAGTGCGATTCGGTGAACTCGGATCCGGCGGTCAGTGCAGGCCGCCGCGGACGCGGCCCCCTGCGCCGCGATTCACTGACCGACCTGCGACCTCACACTGGCCTGGCCATCCTGCTTCCAAGTGGTTGAAGGATCCTTTCCGGCCCGCAGGCTCTCGATGTCCTGGGTGCGGGAGATCGTGTCGATGCGGCCTTCCTGGCGGCCGCGCACGAGGTCGACCGGGTCGGCGATCTGGCGGGCGAAGTTCGACTGGTAGGCGCAGCCGTGGTTCCAGTGGGTCCGGTTCGACACGTCGACGGCGGGGTCGCTGACGCCGAGATCGTTCGGCCACAGCCCGCAGGTGCTGGTCACCTTCGCCTGCATGCGCTGGAAGCTCAGCCGCACGGGAGCGGCGACCGACGCGTTCGCGACCGGGTAGGGAGCGACGACGAGCTCCCGCGCCGAGACCCCGCGGGCGAGCGCCCGCTCGCGCAGGAGCGCGGCCGTGCGGGCGACGGCCGGCCCGGGCGCCTGGCCGCCGCGGGGCACCTCGATCACCAGCACGCCGCGGCCGTAGCGGCGGAATTCCAGCAGGAAGGCGTCGACGTCGTCGGCCTGGCGGGGATCGACGTGCCCCATGCCGGTGACGAAGACGTCCAGGTTGCGCGGCGCGTCCGCGAGGGCGATCGGGTGTCGGGCCTGCACCGACGCCGGCTCGATCGATCCCGTCGTGGCGGCCCGGTTGGAGACGCAGGCGCCCAGCGACAGGGCGAGGGCTCCGAGGCAGGCGGCCCGCGCGGCGGTGCGGGGGCGGGGCGGGGAGGCGGATCATCGCGGGCATCCGTGTCATGGGCGGGTGGGCGGCGGGGCGTCCGGGCGCCGGTCAGTCGGTGATGAAGCCGAACTTGCCGCGATAGGCCTTGGGCGCGAGCGGGGCGGCGCCGACCACTCCGTAGAGGCGGTTGAAGCGACCGAGCAGGATGGCCTGCCCGTCGGTGGCGTCGACGAAGCCGTCATCCGGCCGCTTGACCTCGCCCGGATCCATCGCCTTGGCGATGTAGGGGGTGACCATGATCATCAGCTCGGTCTCGTCGCGCTGATAGTCGCGGGAGCGGAACAGGGCGCCCAGGACCGGCAGGTTCATCAGCGCCGGCAGCCCCATCACGGCGGCCTTGTTCTTCTGCTGAATCAGGCCCGCCGTCATGATCGTCGCGCCCGAAGCGAGTTCGATCGTGGTCTCGGACTTGCGGATGGTGAAGCCCGGGACCGAGGTCGAGGTCGTGCCGATGTTGTAGCTGTAGGCGTTCTGCTGATCGATCTCGGTCACGTCGGTCCCGACGCGGATCGAGATGCGGTTCTCCGAGAGCACCACGGGGGTGAAGTTCAGCACCACGCCGTACTGCTTGAAGGTGATGCCGGGAATGCAGTTGTTGGCGGTGGTGCAGCTGAGGCCTGAGGGCACCGCGATCTCGCCGCCGGCGGTGAACTTGGCGGATTCGCCCGAGATCGCCGTCAGGGTCGGCTCGGCGAGGATGCGCGAGACGCCGGCCTGCTCGAAGGCCTTCAGGGTGGCCTTGAGGGAGGCGCCCGCGCCGCCGTTGATCGTGCCCTCGATCAGGTTGCCGAGGCCGCGATCGCCGTTGAGGGCGAACTGGGTCGCGTTCGTCAGGTTGAGCCCCGACCAGCTGCCGCTCAGGCTGACCCCGAACTGCTTCAGCACCGTGCGCGACACTTCGACGACGGTGACGCGCAGCATCACCTGGTCCTTGCCGCGGATCGTGATGTTGTTGATCACCGCGCCGCGGGTGACCGTGCCGCCGGCGATGCCCACGAAGGCGTTGGCGATGTCGAGGGCCTGCTGCGCCTCGGTGGCCGAGTTCACCGTGCCGGACAGAAGGATCGAATCGCCGGCCGGGCGGACCTCGAAGCGGGCCGAGGGCAGGCTCGTCGCCAGCGTCTGGCGCAGGATGTTGAGGTCGCGGCCGACCGTCACGTCGAGGGAGGCGATCTGGCGCCCCTCCGCGTCCATGACGAAGATCGAGGTGGCGCCGTTCTCCACGCCGATGATGAAGACCTTGCGGGTCGAGCGCACCACCGCGTTGGCCACCTTCGGGTTCGCGACGAAGACCTCCTTGGCGTCCCGCGGCAGGTCGATCACCAGGGACCGGCCCTGGGTCAGGTCGATGCGCCGGGCGATCTCGGCCTCCTGCGGGCCGATCGACAGGACCGGCGCGGCGATGGCGGGGGCCTTCTCGGCCCGGGCCGGGCCGCCGAGCAGGGCGGGCAGGGCGAGGAGCCCGGCGCTCAGGAGCGCGCGCAGCGGCCGGGAGGAGAGGGATCTCGTCATGGTGCGGGCTTTCTCGGCGCGACCGGCGGGGAGGGGGCTCACCGGCGCGGCACCTGGCGGGAGACGCCGTAACGGACGACGGTCAGGGCGGATTCCTTCTGCGGCTCCGGGTTCTCGGGCTGGCTGATCCCGGCATCCGCGATGCTGCGCAGGGCGAGGGAGAGCTGGCCGACCTTCTGGGCCAGGGTGATCTGCTCGGTCTGGGCGGGCGTGAGTTCGAGGGTGGCGGTGTCGCCCGTCACCACGCGCTCGCCGTTGCGCTCCTGCACGGTCTGGCCGACCGCGAGCACGCGGACGTTCTGCAGGATCGTCTCGGAGACTTGGACGTCCGAGGTCGTCGCCCGGGACGCCTCGTCGTCGCGGTAGGTGCGCAGCACGTCGACCCGGTCGTTGGGCAGGATGAAGCCGCCGGCGGTGTTGCTGCCGCGGGCGTCGATCGAGATCGCCACCGCGCGCATGCCGGAGGGCAGGATCGCGGATAGGAAACCGCTGCCATTCGCCCGGATCAGCTTCTCGCGCCGGATCGGCTCGCCGCCCAGGAACGGGCCGCGCACGAAGGAGCCGACCGTGTCCTCGAGGGCGCGCGGATTCTGCCCGCGCTGGATGAAGCCGTCATTCACCGAGCCCTTCGGCCAGGCCTGCCAGCGCAGGTCGGCGGGCTTGAGCGTCTGACCCATCGGCAGGTCCGCCGCCGCCACCAGCACGTCCACCGTGTCGGGGACGGCGGGCGCCTGCACCACGACGGGCGGGGGCGGGGGCGGGGGGGCTGCCGCTCATCATGTAGAAGGCCGCCAAGCCGGTCACGGCGGCGACGCCGATGAGGAGGGCACGGGAGGATCTCATGGATCTGCCGGAACGGGTTCGGACGGCACGGCGCCGTCGTCCCGCTCACCTCACCATGCATTCCTGAAATTAAGGTTAACCCTTTCCTCCCAAGCGTTTCCGCTCCACTCGCGCGAGTTGTGCGAAAACGAAACGCTTCCTTCCGACCCCGCCTGCGAGCCCGCTCAGGCCCCCAGCAGCGCGCGCCAGAGCGGGGCGCTCGGGCAGACGACGAGCGCCGCCGCCGCCAGCGCGATCCCGTAGGGCACGCCCGTGCGGGTGTCATGGAGGCGCAGCGCCCAGGGCCACGAGGCGGCGATCCGGGGCAGGGGATAGGCCCTCGCCTGCAGGATCAGCAGGGTCAGGACGCCACCGGCCAGGGAGGCCGCCAGCACGTAATCGGCGAGCGGCTCGAAGCCGAGCCAGAGGGCGGTGGCGGCGGCGAGCTTGGCGTCGCCGCCGCCGATCAGCCCGAAGCAGAACAGCGCGAAGGTGACCGCGAGGGTGATGCCGCCCGCCGCGAGATGCTCCCCGAACTCGCCCCACGACAGGCCGAGCAGCAGCGCCGCGACCGGGAACACCGCGAGGAGCGCGAGCGACAGGGCGTTGGGGATCGTCATCGTCAGCAGGTCGCTCGCGGCCGCGTAGGCCATGAGGAACGGGAAGACGACGAGGAGGAACATGCTGGCCATGGTCGACAGCCCTTCGCCGGTAGGACGGCCCGGCGCATCCGCCGAGCCCACGCCGAAGACCGCCGGTCTCTCGACCGCCGGATCGAGGACGATCAGGTCGCGCGCCCGGTGCGCGCCGCCGGGCCGATCGCGGCGCCCGGCCGGCAGGGGCGCGCACGCCCATGCCCGGGAGCCGTCTCGGCGAGACGGTCCGGACCGCCGCCGGACCGCTTCGATGCCGTCACTTCAGGTTGCCGGCAACCTTCTGGAACATCGAGTTCAGGTTCGACCCGACCGACTGGGCGGCCGTGATCAGGGCCACCGCGATCAGGGTCGCGAGCAAGCCGTACTCGATGGCGGTGGCGCCGCTCTCGTCCTTGGCGAAACGCTTGAGCATGGTCTTCATGGCACAGTTCCTCGAACTCGTTCCCGGTTTCATTCCGTCGACCAGCGACTTCACCGCCGAGCGGAACTGGGGCGAACGTAATCCCCTCCCGTTGAGGTTGGGTTAAAGGGATGCGCGCTGTTGCGTGTCTGAATGCGACCGGGCCCGATGGTTAACAGGATGAAACCGGCAGATTCCGGCGCCCCGGACCGGGTCCGGTCGCGCCCGATCGGCCCGTTCGACATGATCTCTCCCCGCGACGTCTCAGCGCCCGCGCGGTCGCGACTTCCGTGATCTGCGGTCTCGCGATTAGGGCTTTCTCAACCATCTTGCCGGCATCCCTTGACGTGACGCCGTCCCGCCGAGGCCCGCCCCGATGCCTGTGCGCCCCATCCGCCTCCTGCGCGCCCCCCTCAGCGCCGCCCTCGTCCTCGCCGCGCTGCTCCCGGCCGCGGCGGCCGGCGGGGCGGGGGACCAGGCCACGGTGGTCGTCTCCGTCGACAACGCCAAGATCATCCGGCTGCCGGAGCGCACCGCGACCGTGGTGGTCGGCAACCCGATCATCGCGGACGTCTCGCTGCAGCGGAACGGGCTCGTCATCCTCACCGGCAAGAGCTTCGGCACCACGAACCTGATCGCGCTCGACGGCTCCGGCGCGATGCTGGCCGAATCCTTCATCAGCGTGCAGGCCGCCACCACCTCGGTGGTGACGGTGCAGCGCGGCCTGGAGCGGGAATCCTACTCCTGCACCCCGGCCTGCCAGCCGGCCGTCCAGCTCGGCGACGCGCAGCGATACTTCTCCGAGGTCAGCAGCCAGGCCGGCCAGCGCAACACCCTGGCGACCGCGAAATGAGCCGCGTGCAGTCAACGGTTCGGCAAGCCTTCGACGCCTAACCTCGGATCGGTCGCCGGCGCGGGGCGCGCCGGCCGCGGGTTCGAGGCATGTTGCGTCACTCGGTTCTCCCGATCCTCCGCCGCTTCGCGCGGGCGCGCCGCGGCGCCACCGCGGTCGAGTTCGGGCTCGTGGCGATCCCCTTCATCAGCCTGCTGGCGGCGATCATGGAGACGGCGATCGCCTTCTTCGCCGGCCAGCTGCTGGACGCCGCGGTCACCGACACGGCGCGCGCCGTCTATACCGGGTCGTTCCAGTCCCAGGCGACGCAGTCGGGCGCGCTGACGCCGAGCCAAGCCCTCGACGCCTTCCGCACCAAGCTCTGCGCGAACCGCGTGACCATCTTCGACTGCTCGACCGTCAAGGTCGACATCCGCACGCTCGAGGACACGGACAGTTTCGGTGCGCTCAAGCCGGTCGATTCCACCACGAAGACCTGGACCCCCGGGTTCGGCAGCCATTACGGCGACACGGTCGGCACGCCGCCCGGGCCGGGCAAGATCGTGCTGGTCCAGGCGGCCGTGCCGTTCCCGATCTTCTTCAGCATGATCAACCCGGCGACGTTCGGGACGAACCAGCGCATCCTGCAATCCACGGTGGCCTTCCGGACGGAGCCCTACAAATGACGCCCCGCCCGCAGGTCGCGCGCCGTCTGCGCCGCTTCGCCCGCGACGCGGAGGCGGTGGCGGCGGTGGAATTCGCCCTGGTCCTGCCGCTGATGCTCGCGCTGTATTTCGGGGCGACCGAGGTCACGCAGTTCATCAACAACAGCCGCAAGGTCACGCTCGCGGCCCGCACCATGGCGGACCTCGTCTCGCGCGAGCAGGATCAAGTCTCCACCAGCACGCTGCAGCTGATCGTGAAGGCCGCCAAGGCGGTGATGCAGCCCTACGACGCGTCGAGCGCGACCTTCACGTTCAAGGCGATCGGGGTCTACGACGACGCCGCGACCCAGGTGAAGGTCTGCTCGGGGGCTCAGGTCAGCGGCTCCTCCGATCCCGGGATCCTCTCGGCCCTGCCCTCGACGACTCCGCCGGTCCCGCCCGACGCCTACAAGAAGCTGGGCGCCCGCTACATCCAGGTCGAGGTCACCATGACCTACACGCCCCTGCTCGGCTCGAACTTCTACAACGCGACGCGGCTGACGACGCTGTCGGAGACGATCCCCTGGCCGGTGCGCAACGGGACGCAATATTCGGGGAACGGGCCGGAGGTGACGCTGCCGAACGGCAACCAGGCCGGCAGCCGCTGCCCCGCGACCTTCGCGGGCTGACCCGCGCCGCGCGCCGCGCCGTCCGGGAATGGCGGCGCGGCACCCCGCCGACGCGGCCGAGCGGCGCGGTCAGCCCCGCAGGGTGAGGCGGCCGCCCGCCGCCTCGAAACCGCGCAGCCGCCGCAGGAAGGACATGCCGAGGAGGCTGGTGTCGAGGCGCCCGCGGGGCAGCACGACGGCCTCCACGTTCCGGACCGTGATGCCGCCCACCTGGACCTCGGCGAGGCGCACCGGCGCGCCGCGCACCACCCCGTTGGCGGTGGCCATCGGCCGGGTGAAGTCCCGCTCGGCGAGGCGGATGCCCGCGCGCTCGGCATCGTCCTGGGTGAGGGCGCAGAGTGTCGCGCCCGTGTCGACCAGCATGCGGGTCCGCCGCCCCTCGATCTGGGGATGCACGAGGTAGTGGCCGCTCCAATCCTGCTGCAGGGTGACGACGGGCGCGCCCTCCGCGTCGAGCGAGGCGGCCTCCCCGGCCGGCCGCGCCTCCCCTGAGCCCCCCGTCAAGCGCGCGACCGTGCCGTTGCCGGCCACGGCGCTCAGCACCAGCACGCCCAAGGCCCAGTGTAGCGGACGCGTCATCGGCGGCTCCCCGAGAAGGTGCGCTCACTCTCGGGTGCCAGCGTTAAGGATTGCTCGCCCGGATGCGCGGGCCGGGGAGCGGCCGCGGTTGATGGTTTCGCGCTCCTTGCGGGACTCGCGCGAAACGGGCGGAAAGTCTCGCCTCGCCGCCTTGCCCCGCCGCTCGCGCCCCGCTATAAGCCCGCCCGCGCATCCGGGCACCCTTGGAGGCCGGGGCGCGGCGACGCCGGTTGACGAGGCCGCTCCGCAACGGGCGGCCTTCGGCGTTTGAGCCACTCACATCATCTTGAAGGATCACGCCATGAGCGCCGTGAAGCCGCTTGAGGCCGTGGCACGCGACCGGGTCGGCAAGGGGGCCGCCCGGGCCGTTCGTCGCCAGGGCCGGGTGCCCGCCGTCATCTACGGGGGCGGCCAGTCGCCGCAATCGATCTCCCTCGACGCGAACCAGACCCACCACCTGATCTACGGCGGCGGCTTCCTCAGCACCGTCTTCGAGATCGCGGTGGACGGGCGCACGATCCGGGCGATCCCGCGCGACTACCAGCTCGACCCGGTCAAGGACACGCCGCTCCACGTCGACTTCCTGCGCGTGGTCTCCGGCCAGACCATCGAGGTCGAGGTGCCGGTGCACTTCGTCAACCAGGACGCGGCGCCGGGCCTGAAGCAGAAGAGCGGCACGCTCAACGTCGTCCTGCACACGATCACGCTGGCCGTGTCGCCCGACGCCATCCCGGACGCGGTGAATGTCGACCTGACCGGCAAGGATATCGGCGACACGGTGCACGTGTCCGACCTCGTCCTGCCGACGGGCGCCAGCCTCGCCCTCGCTCCCTCCGAGACCGTCGCGACCCTGGTGCCGCCGACCAAGCTCGGGGCCGATGTCGAGGCCGAGGAGGCCGCGGTGGCCGAGGCGGCTCGGGCCGGATCGGCGGCCGAGGCCGCCAAGGAGGGCTGAGCCGAGGGCTCGCCCGGCGAGACGCGGGGGCGTTTCGCGCCGACATTTCGCGACGACGTGGCCGCCGCGCATCGCGGACGGGGCGGCACGCGCGAGAACCTGGAGCAGGACCCGATCGCGCCGTGATCGGATCCTGCGCGAAGCATCATTCCGCCGGCCGGTCCCGGCCGGTGCCGAAGGGCCGCGTCAGCGAACAATGATGCGAAACCAAGAGGCTGAGCAGAATTGCCGCACGCCATTCTGCTTGGCGCCCCGGCCCGCCGCCGGGGCGCTTTCCCGTTCGAGGAGCGTTGACGCGCCATGCGGCTGTTCGTCGGCCTCGGCAATCCCGGGGCCCGCTACGCGGCGAACCGGCACAATATCGGCTTCATGGCGCTCGACGCGGTCGCGCGCCGTCACCGCGCCGCGCCGTGGCGGCGCAAGTTCCAGGGCGAGGCGAGCGAGGCCGTGATCGGGACGGAGCGCGTGCTGCTGCTCAAGCCCGAGACCTACATGAACGAGTCCGGCCGGGCGGTCGCCGAGGCACAGCGATTCTACAAGATCGCGCTCGACGACGTGGTGGTGTTCCACGACGAACTCGACCTCGCCCCCGCCAAGGTGCGGGTCAAGAAGGGCGGCGGCAATGCCGGCCACAACGGCCTGCGCTCGATCACGGCCCAGTGCGGCAACGAGTATTGGCGCGTGCGGCTCGGCATCGGGCATCCGGGCGACAAGGCGCTGGTGCACGCCTACGTGCTGAACGACTTCGCCAAGGCCGAGCGCCCCTGGGTCGACGACCTCTGCGACGCGCTGGCCGACCACGCGGCGCTCCTCGCGGCGGGCGAGGACGCGAATTTCCAGAACCGGATCCACCTCGCGCTGCAGGGCCGGGGCTGGGACGACGTCAAGCGCGTCGGGGACAAGCAGGCTTGATCCGACCGCCCGCGACCGCGAGCGGGGGGGCCGCGCCGGCCACCGGCCGCTCCTTGCGAAGGGACTGAACCGATGGGCTTCAAATGCGGAATCGTCGGCCTGCCGAATGTCGGCAAGTCGACGCTCTTCAACGCGCTGACGCAGACGGCGGCGGCGCAGGCGGCGAACTACCCGTTCTGCACCATCGAGCCGAATGTCGGCGAGGTCGCGGTGCCGGATCCGCGCCTCGACGACCTCGCGCGGATCGCGAATTCGCGCGAGATCATCCCGACGCGCCTCACCTTCGTCGACATTGCCGGCCTGGTGCGCGGCGCCTCCAAAGGGGAGGGGCTCGGCAACCAGTTCCTCGCCAACATCCGCGAGGTCGACGCCATCGCGCACGTCGTGCGCTGCTTCGAGGACGGCGACGTCACCCACGTCGAGGGCAAGGTCGACCCGATCGCCGACATCGAGACGATCGAGACCGAGCTGATGCTGGCCGACCTCGAGAGCCTGGAGAAGCGCGTCGCGGCGCTGGAGAAGAAGGCCAAGGGCGCCGACAAGGAGGCCAAGGAGGCGCTCGACCTCGTGCAGCGCGCCCTGCCCCTGCTGCGGGACGGCAAGCCCGCCCGCCTGGTCGAGCGCAAGCCCGAGGAGGAGCGGCTCTTCGCCCAGCTCGGGCTGATGACCGCCAAGCCCGTCCTCTACGTCTGCAACGTCGAGGAGGGATCCGCCGAGGGCGGCAACGCCCATTCGCGGGCGGTCTTCGGCCGCGCGGCGGAGGAGGGCGCCAAGGCCGTGGTGGTCTCGGCCAAGATCGAGAGCGAGATCGCGGTCCTGCCGCCGGCCGAGCAGACCGAGTACCTGGAGGCGGTCGGCCTCTCGGAGCCGGGCCTCAACCGGGTGATCCGCGCCGGCTACGACCTCCTCGGGCTCATCACCTACTTCACGGTCGGCCCGAAGGAGGCCCGGGCCTGGACGATCACCCGCGGCACGCGGGCGCCGGCCGCGGCCGGCGTGATCCATTCCGACTTCGAGAAGGGCTTCATCCGGGCCGAGACCATCGCGTTTCCCGATTACGTCGGGCTCAAGGGCGAGGCGGGGGCGCGCGAGGCCGGCAAGCTGCGGCTCGAGGGCAAGGACTACGTGGTGCAGGACGGCGACGTGCTGCATTTCCGCTTCGCGAACTGAGCCCCGGGGCTTAAGACCCCCCGGATGGAGCTTCACCCGCGTCACGCCTGGGAGGTCACCCCGGGCGAGGCGGTCGCGCTGCAGAAGCGGCTCGCCGCCGAGGTCATCGCCACCGACCCGATCGACCTCCCGGCCGTGCGCCTCGTCGCGGGCGTCGACGTCAGCGTGAAGGAGAACCGCTCGCACGCGGCCATCGTGGTCTCGACCTTCCCGGATTTCCGCGTCGTCGAGACCGTGACGGCCGAGCGCCCGACGCCGTTCCCCTACGTGCCGGGCCTGCTCAGCTTCCGCGAAGGGCCGGTGCTGGAGGAGGCCCTCGGGCGGCTGCGGGCCGTGCCCGACGTGTTCCTGTTCGACGGGATGGGCACCGCCCATCCGCGGCGCATCGGCATCGCCTCCCATATGGGGCTGTGGCTGGAGCGCCCGACCGTCGGTTGCGGCAAGACCCGGCTCGTCGGCCACAACGCGCCGCTGCCGGAGGAGAAGGGGTCGCAGGTCCCGCTGGTGCATCGCGGCGAGACGATCGGGGCGGTGGTCCGCACCCGCACGGGCACTCACCCGCTCTTCATCTCCCCCGGCCACCGCGCCGATATCCCGAGCGCCGTCGCCCTGGTCCTCGCCTGCGCGCCGAAATACCGGCTGCCCGAACCGATCCGGCAGGCCCACAAGGCGGCGGGCGCGTTCGGCTGAGCGCGCGGTCGCCCGCGGCCGAAGCTGGAAGCGGCGGCGCCCGGATGCTAGCCGGGGGATCCCACCTCCGGACCCGCCGCGATGCACCGCTACCATTTCGAAGACCTCGTGCCAGGCTTCACGCGACGGGGTGGACCCGGCGTGGTGACCCGCGAGGACATCCTCGCCTTCGCCCGCGCCTACGACCCGCAGGATTTCCACCTCGACGAGGCGGCGGCCCGCGACAGCCTCGTCGGCGGGCTGATCGCGTCCGGCTGGCACAGCTGCGCGCTCGGGATGCGGCTCCTCGCCGAGAGCGTCGTCCTGCAGTCGAGCTCGATGGGCTCGCCCGGAATCGACGAGCTGCGCTGGCTTCGCCCGGTGCGGCCGGGCGATGCCCTGACCTCGACCCTCACCGTGCTGGAGAGCCGCCCCTCCGTCTCGAAACCCGACCGCGGTCTCGTGCGCCTGCGCCTCGACCTCGCCAACGCCGCCGACGAGCGGGTGATGAGCCAGGATTTCTGGGCGATGTTCGGCCGCCGCGGCGCCCCGCCGCTGCCGCCCCGCCCGGCCCCGCCCCGGGGCGGGAGCCCGGACGCCGCCCCGGATCCGGCGACGGCGTTTCCGGCGGGTCCGATCGAGACGCTCGCGCCCGGCGCGACCTACGATCTCGGGCCCTACCACTTCACCCGCGACGAGATCCTCGCCTTCGCCCGGGCCTTCGACCCGCAGCCCTTCCACACGGACGAGGAGGCCGCCCGGGCGAGCCATTTCGGCGGGCTCTGCGCCTCGGGCTGGCACACCGCCGCCGCCTGGATGAACCGCCTGGTCGCCGCGCGGCAGCGGGGCATCGCGCAGGCGAGGGCGCGGGGCGAGGCCGTGGCGGCGAGCGGCCCGTCGCCGGGCTTCCGCAACCTGAAATGGCTGAAGCCGGTCTATCCGGGCGACACGATCCGCTACGCCATCACCGTGCGGGAGGTCCGCCCATCCCGCTCGCGGCCGGGCTGGGGCGTCATCCACCACGGCGCCGAGGGCGTGAACCAGCATGGCGAGCCGGTCTTGCGCTTCGAGGGCGCCTGGCTCGCCGAGTCGCGGCCCGAAGGCTGACCGCCGGTCGCGCCCATTCGAATGTTACAATGTGATGAAATCCAATGGTTTAATTCACCGGCGCGAAGCCCCGGCCGGTCTCCCTGGTCCGTTCGCGAACGGCTGTGCTTCACGGGCCACAGCGCGACCGGAAACCGCCGAGCCTCCCGGGTTCTTTGCCGGTCTGTGACTGCCAAGTCGCTTTCCTGCCGCAATTGGCCCGGACCACGGACCCCCGACGCATGTGCGAACCCGCACATGATCGCAACCACAGGTCCGTGCATGCGCCAGCGCCTCTCTCTCGCCGTCCTTGCGGTCGCGGCGCCCCTCCCGGCCCTGGCGCTGGAGGCGCCCCGCGACAACATCGATGCGCTGATCGAGGCGCAGGCCCGGGCGAATGGCGTGCCGGCGAGCTTCATCCACCGGGTCGTGAAGCGGGAGAGCGGCTACAACCCGCGCGCGGTCGGCCGCGGCGGCGCGCTCGGCCTGATGCAGATCAAGCACGGCACCGCGCGGGCCCTCGGCTACACGGGCCCCGCCTCGGGCCTGCTCGACGCCAAGGTCAACCTCACCTACGGCGTCGCCTACCTGGCCGGCGCCTACAAGACCGCGCGCGGCAACGAGGCCCAGGCCTACAGCTACTACGCCCGGGGATACTACTACGCGGCCAAGCGGGCCGGCATCCGCACCGACGTGGCGGAACTGGAAGCCCCGCCGGACCTGCCGAAGCCCGCGGCCAACCCGCTCAATCAGTTCTTCGGCAAGCTGTTCGGCGGCTCGACCGCGCGGGCGCCGGTCATGACCGCCTCGGCCGACCCGTCCGTGGCGGCGCTCTCGAACGCCGTCGCGGCCGCACCGGCGCCGCAGGCGGCAGCCCCGCAGGCGGCAGCAGCCCCGCAGGCGAGCCAGGCCACGGCCGCCGAGGCGCCGCAGCCCGCCGCCCCGGCGCTGATTTCGGCCCCGCTCCCGCCGCAGCGGCCGGTCTCCGTCCCGGCCTCGACGCCCGTCCTGGCCTACGCGGCCGCCTCGCCGGTGGCGGGGCTTCCCGTTCCGACCTACGGGCTGCGCGGCGCCGTGCCGGCCCAGGCCGAAGCGCCCGGCGCGGCCCAAGCGGCGCCAGCCGCCGCCCAGGCTCAAGCGGCGCCAGCCGCCGCCCAGGCTCAAGCGGCGCCAGCCGCCGCCGCCCCCGCGGCGGCACCCGCCGTCCCGGCCGGCGGCGAGGCGCGGACGCTGGTCGCCTCGGCGGATGCGGTCGCCGCGGCCGCCGCGCCGGAGCCCGAGACCATCTCCGTCCCGCTGCCCCCGCGCCGGCCGGTCGAGTTCCGGCACTTCGCCGCCAAGAAGCCGGCGAAGCCCGTGCCGATGACCGCCTCGGCCGCGCCGGAGACCACCGGGCCGGCGACGCCCTGAGCCGAGCCGCGAGGGCGCTCCTGCGCGGATTCCCGCGCCCGGACCTTCCCGGCGGCCGGGCCCGCGCCGCCGCCCTGCGATCCACGGCAATCCGGACCTGCAGACCGGTCGTTTCCGCTCGCCCCCGTTCCCCGTTATGGTCGGCCGTACCGCGTTTTCGAAAGCGCGGCCGCAGCCAGCCGGGAGGAACGCATGGGCGCGACGCGGGACGTCTTCATCTGCGATTACCTGCGCACGCCGGTCGGCCGCTACGGCGGCGCGCTGGCGGAAGTGCGGGCGGACGACCTCGCCGCGGTGCCCCTCGCCGCCCTGGTGCATCGCCACCCCTCCCTGAAGGAGGGCGTCGAGGAGGTCTTCCTCGGCTGCGCGAACCAGGCCGGCGAGGATAACCGCAACGTGGCCCGCATGGCCCTTCTGCTCGCGGGCCTGCCCGAGACCGTGCCGGGCGCGACGCTCAACCGGCTCTGCGCCTCGGGCCTCGACGCGGTCGGGGCCGCCGCGCGGGCGATCAGGGCCGGCGACATCGACCTCGCCCTCGCAGGCGGCGTCGAATCGATGACTCGCGCGCCCTTCGTGATGGGCAAGAGCGAGGCGCCGTGGCAGCGCCAGGCCGAGATCCACGACACGACGATCGGCTGGCGCTTCATCAACCCGGTGCTCAAGGCGCAGTACGGCGTCGATTCGATGCCCGAGACGGCCGAGAACGTGGCGGAGGATTACCAGATCAGCCGCGCGGACCAGGATGCCTTCGCGCTGCGCTCGCAGCAGCGGGCGGCGCGCGCGCAGGCGGACGGGACCTTCGCGCAGGAGATCGTGCCGGTCGAGATCCCGACCCGGCGGGGCGAGCACCGGCGCGTCGACACCGACGAGCATCCGCGGCCCGACACGGACGCGCAGGCCCTGGCGCGGCTCAAACCCTTCGTGCGGCGGGACGGGACCGTGACGGCCGGCAACGCCTCGGGCGTCAATGACGGCGCCGCCGCCCTGGTCCTGGCGAGCGCCGAGGCCGCGCGGCGCCACGGCCTGACCCCGCTCGCCCGGGTGCTCGGCCTCGCCTCGGCCGGCGTGCCGCCGCGCGTGATGGGGATCGGGCCGATCCCGGCGGTGGAGAAGCTCTGCGCGCGGCTCGGGCTGAAGCCCGGCGATTTCGACGCGGTCGAGCTCAACGAGGCCTTCGCGTCGCAGTCGCTCGCCTGCCTGCGCGGGCTCGGGCTGCCGGACGACGCGGAGCACGTCAACCCGCATGGCGGGGCGATCGCGCTGGGGCACCCGCTCGGCATGTCGGGCGCACGCATCGCCGGGGCGGTGACGCGGGAACTCGCCCGCCGGGGTGGGCGGCTCGGGCTCGCCACGATGTGCGTCGGGGTCGGGCAGGGGGTCGCGCTCGCGGTCGAGCGGATCTCCTGATGTCGCGCCGGTTCGGCGGCCAAACGGGGCGGAAACGGTCCGGATCTTGCCAAGCGGGCCGCGATCCGCGCGCGACCGGTCGGTTTCCGCGCGCCGCGGCGGCGGGACGCCCTGTCGCCACCGGCGCCCCTATGGCGTAAAGGAGGCGCCTTGACCGATCCGAGGCCGGCCGCGGCCGCGGATCCCGCCACGAGGCGGGATCGGACTCTCCTCACGAAGCGACAAGGCGATGCCCTCAGGTTCCCCACCCTCCCTCGCGCGCGCCGCCGCGGATCCGTCGTCAGGGAGCGGCGCGGCCGGGGCCGGCCGGCCGGCGCCGATTCGCCGGCGGCCGAGGCCGAGAGCCGCTTCCTGGCCGAACTCGGCCAGCGGGTGCGCACGGCGCGCGCCGTGCGCGCGATGTCCCGCAAGGCGCTCTCGCACAGTTCCGGCCTGTCCGAGCGCTACATCGCGCAGCTCGAGACCGGGCACGGCAACGTCTCGATCATCCTGCTGCGGCGCGTCGCCCACGCGATCGGCGTGCCGCTGGAGGACCTGATCGCCCCCGTCGACGCGTCGCCGGACTGGCCCGTGGTGCGCGACCTGCTGGAGACCGCCTCCGGCGCCCAGATCGCGGAGGCCAAGCGCATCCTCTCGGGGGTCGGCGGCACCCAGGCCGGGGAGGTGGAGCCCCAGCGCGTGGCCCTCATCGGCCTGCGCGGCGCGGGCAAGTCGACCCTCGGGCGCATCCTGGCCGAGCGGCTCGGCTGGCGCTTCGTCGAGCTCAACCGGGAGATCGAGCGGGAGAACGGCCTGTCGGTGGCGGAGATTTTCGCGATCTACGGCCAGGAGGGCTATCGGCGCCTCGAACAGGCGGCCCTGCGCAAGTTCGCGGTGGACGAGGGACCGGTCGTGCTGGCGACCGGCGGGGCGATCGTGGCCGAGCCGCTCACCCTCGACCTGCTGCTCTCGGCCTTCTTCACGGTCTGGCTCAAGGCCCAGCCGGAGGACCACCTGCGCCGGGTGCGGGAGCAGACCGCCCTCGGGGCCGCGCGGCCGCGGCTGCCCGACAACGACAGCGCGCTGCGCGAGCTGAAGGCGGTGCTGCTCAGCCGCGAGCCCCTCTACGCGAGGGCCCGTGCGGTGATCGACACCACCGACCTCACGGTCGCCGAGACCGCCGCCCGGCTCACCGGCCTCGTGGAGAACCATTTCGGCCTGCGCCAGCGCCGCTGAGCCGGATCAGCCGGTCAGGAACGCCTCGATGGCGGCCGCGACCTGCTCGGGCGCATCGTGGTGCAGGTTGTGCCCGGTACCGGGCAGGCGCAGGAGGCGGGCGCCCGGCACCAGGGCCGCGCGCGCCTCGATCTCGCCGGCGAGCGCGGGCGGGAAAGGCTGACCGGATCCCAGGAAGAGCGTCGGCGCCGCGATCCGCCGCCAGCAGGATGCGGTCTCGGCGAAGCGATGCAGCGTCGCGAAGGGCCGGCGATGCGCCGGATCGAAGGCCCAGGTCCAGCCGCCCTCCGGCCGCTCCCGGCCGAGATGGCCCCCGAGGAACAGGGCGCGGGCGGTGTCGAGGGCCGGGTTGGCGGCTGTGAGCCGCGCGCAGAGGGCCGGGAGGCTCGGATAGACGGGCGAGGGCGCCGGGCCGGAGACGGAGTCGAGCCAGCGCCGGAGGTGGGCGGGCGCCTGCGCCGGATCCCGATCGGGGAGCCCGAACCCGTCGAGCGAGATCACGCGCGCGATCCGCGCGGGCCTCAGCCCCGCGTAGAGCAGCGCCATGTTGCCCCCGAGGCTGTGCCCGGCGAGGGGGACCGGGCCCGCGAAGCCGAGCGTGTCGAGGAGCGCGTCCAGGTCGGCGAGGTAATCCTGCCACCAGTAGCCGCCCGGCGCCCAGTCGCTGAGCCCGTGGCCGCGCCAATCGAGCGCGATCACCCGCCAGGAGCCGGCGAGCGCGTCGACCACGAACTGGAAGGTCGCCGAGGCGTCGCGGCTGCCGTGCAGCAGCACGAGGGGCGGGGCCTCGGGCGCCCCCCATTCGCGCAGGTGCAGGCGCAGGCCCCGCAGCGCGACGCGGCGGCCGGCGGAGGGTCGGCGTGGTTCGTAGGGGCGCATGGCGGGCTCGGACTCGGTGTCGCGCAGGGGCTGCCGCGCGGGCGACGCATGACACATCTGCCGCCCTGAAAGGGTGGCGGGTCTTGCCGCCGGGGCGCGGCCTTCCCAGCCTATGCGGGAGTTTTCGGTTCGGATATGCCGGCCTCGCGCAGCGATACCTCCGTCGATCCTCCTGCCGAGGAGAAGTTTGATGTCGTCCACCCCCGCTCCCTCCGAGACCCGGCAGGACGCCATCGCCGGGATCGTGGACCCGGTCTGGCGCCGCCTGCGCCAGGAAGCCGAGGTGGTGGTGCGCGAGGAGCCCCGCCTCGCCTCCTTCATCGTCGCGACGATCCTCAACCACGGCAGCCTGGAATCCGCGGTCGCCCACCGGGTCGCGGCGCGGCTCGGCCATCCCTCGCTCTCGGCCGACCTGATCGCCCAGAGCTTCGCGGAGGCGGTGGCGGACGATCCCCGCCTCGGCCAGGCGTTCCGGGCCGATATCGGGGCGGTGATCGACCGCGACCCGGCCACCGGCCGGGCGCTGGAGCCGGTGCTCTACTTCAAGGGGTTCCACGCCATCCAGGCCCACCGCCTCGGTCATTGGCTGTGGGACCGGGGCCGGCGCGACCTCGCCCTCTACCTGCAGAGCCGCTCCTCGGAAGTGTTCCAGACCGACATCCACCCTGCGGCGCAGATCGGGCGGGGCGTCTTCCTCGACCACGCGACCGGGCTGGTGGTCGGCTCGACCGCGGTGATCGAGGACGACGTCTCGATCCTCCACGCCGTCACCCTCGGCGGGACCGGCAAGCACGGCGGCGACCGCCATCCCAAGATCCGCCACGGGGTGATGATCGGCGCCGGGGCCAAGATCCTCGGCAACATCGAGGTCGGGGCCTGCGCCCGGGTCGCGGCCGGCTCGGTGGTGCTGCACCCGGTGCCGCCCGGCACGACCGTCGTGGGCGTCCCGGCCCGGGTCGTCGGGACGGCGGGCTGCTCGGAGCCGTCCCGCGCCATGGATCAACTGGTGGGCGTCGATCCCCTGATTCACGCCATGGAAGGGATCTGAGCGGCGCCGCGCGCTTGCCCCGCGCCGGCCCCCATGGCAAGGCAGCCGCCGATGCTCCCGGACGCCCGCGACGCACCCTCCGGGCCGCATCGCTGCGGCCGGGGCGCCGTCACGGCAAACGCGAAGAGGCCAGCGTGAACAAGACCGAAATGGCGAAGGTGGAGGGCTACCTGCGCCGCAAATTCGCCAACCACTCCCTCCGGCTCGTCGGCCGCCCCAGGAAGACGGACTCGGCGGAGGTCTATCTCGGCGACGAGTTCATCGGCGTCCTGTCGGTCGACGACGAGGACGGCGACCGCTCCTACAATTTCTCGATGGCGATCCTCGACACCGACCTCGAGGACTGAGCCCGGCCGGCCGGGGCGCCCTCAGCCCTCGGCCGGAGCGCCGCCGAACAGGCGTTCCAGGGCCCGCAGCGCGCCGGCCCAGTCAGGCAGGCGGTGATCGGCGAAGCGCAGGCGCAGGGCCAAGTCGCCGATCTGGACCTCGCTCAGGCAGGCGCTGTCGGGCTCGGGGCCGGGATCGGCGGCGCAGCGCGCCGCGAAGCGCGTGCCGTCCGCCTGCGCCAGGTAGAGATCCTCGCCCTCGAACGGGGAGCCCGCCTTGAAGCGCCGCCGCACCAGCCCATCCGCCAGGGGTTCGACGTCCGCGGTCAGGAAGCGCGCGTAGCGGCGCGCCGGACTGAGCGGCGCCTCGGTCTCCGGGGCACGAGTCACGGTGACGCGCAGGGCATCGCCGCCGCCGGGAAGCGAGAGGTCGCTCCAGGGAATGACGAGGTCGAGGCGGTTCGCTGCGGCCTCGGCGGGCTTGGCGGCGACGAACCACGCGGCCGGCAGCGTGAGCGCGCGCCCGGCCGGGTCGGTGGTCCGGCGCAGGCCGGTCGCGGCCGGCGGCCGGGTCAGCCACGCGGCGACGAGGCCCGTGGAGGCGAGCGCGAGCAGGAGCGTGAGCCCGCCCGCGAGGAGGAGGGGGCGGTCGATGGCGATGCGGCGCGGCGTGACCCGCGCCCTGCGCGTCATCGCGACGCCTGCTCCCGGCCCCATCGCCGCCATCCCCACCGACCTGCCGCCCGCGCGGCGCTGTGCAGTGACGATCTGCCGGGACGCTTAACACCGGCTTACCGGTCGACGCGGTGTTCGCCGCATCGGCACCGTGCCGAAACGGAATATCGCATTCATTTCTGTGGATAACGAAGGATTAACTATAACAGGCCGTGACCGGCCCGGCAGAGTGGCGCCGTCCCTGTCCCGCGCGGAGCCGACGATGAACCTCACGCCGACAGCCATCGAGAACCTGCAGACCCTGGTGCTCGGCCTCGCCTTCGCGGGGCTGCTGGCGAACGGGTTCGAGTGCGTGACCGCGCGGCGCGCGAGCTTCAGCCTGCTGCAGGGCGGCGGCGTGGCGGCCCTGGCCTCCCTGCCGCTCCTCGCCTTCGGGGCGCCCTTCATCATTCTGCGCAACACGGTGCGCGGGCGTCGCCTGGAAGGCCGGCCGATCCCGTTCGTGATGGTGGCCACGATGATCGCCTGCGGCTGGAGCCTGTTGTCGGGCCGCCTCGTCCTCGACATCGCGCAGCTGGTGGCGCGGGCCTGAGCGGGGAGGGCACGATCATCCGGCGGCGGCGCGCACCCGCTGGTTCCGGTTGCCCGGAGCGATCGCGGGACGGAGGTGCGCCGGCCCCACGATGAGCCGCACGGGACCGCGGGCCTCGTTCGCAGGCCCCACATACCAAATCCGCTTGATCCCTTCGGGATGGCGGATCGGGGCTTCGCTCGGGCGGCGCGCGGGCTCGCGATCCGGGATCCGCCGTGATCAACCGGATCCCGTCTCAGAGGCTGAACAGGACTCGCTCGGACACGGAGATGGCGACACGTGCCGGACGGCCTGCGCGACCACGCCGCGGACGTGCGAGGGATCGGGCGGGATCGCTGACCCATGCTGCGGCGCGCGTGCGGCGAGCCTCAGAGCCTCTCAGCACGAGGGAGGATGTGACCCGCCACACCTGCGAGCTACCGAGGATCCAGGCTTCGCGGCACGCCAGGTCAGAAGGGGCGTCGGGAACCGCTCGATCGTCGACCTCTCAGCGGTTCGCGGTGGTGACCGGCGAGGCGACGCCGTTCAGCGACACCCAGGCCAGACCCTCCTGGCCCTCGCGCTTCACGTAGGTGTATCCGGTGCGCTGCCACGGCAGGATCGCGTTGGTCTTGTTGTCGAGGATGTAGTCGCCCCGGTCGGTGCGCACCATCAGCACCGCGTGGCCCTCGCCGATCTCGTCGATCACCACCGTCATGCGCAGGGCGCGGCGCGGCAGGCCGCGCTCCACCAGCATTCGGCGCTTCAGGAGCTGGTAATCCTCGCAATCGCCGTAGCCGTCGTCGGGGAAGTCCCAACGGTCGACCACGCCCCAATGCGCCTGGTCGGTGAGCGGCTTGATGCGGGAATTGACCCGCCGGTTCACGGCCACCAGCGTCTTCATCAGGGCCGGCGTCAGGGTGATCGCCGCCGGCTCGTTGACGTCGACCGCGCACTCGCCCGGATAGCGCTGGCAGAACTCGACCCAGGCGCTCACCGGCTTGGCCGAACCGCCGCGCTCGATCGCCGCGCTCGCGTCCGGGAGGGCCGCCAGGGTCTGGGTCTGGGCCTGGCTGGTGGCGCCGCCGATCAGCAGCGTGGCGCCCACGAGACCGAGTTGCGCGGCACGGGCGCAGCGCGAGATGAGGCCCTGGCGATCGACACCGCTCGCCCGGCCAGGGCCAACCAACACAACCCGCATCTGCCCCATCGACCCATGTGCAAATTCGTTGCACGCAGGCTGCCACGGTGCAGGGACCCGCTCAACCGAAAAATTTAAACCTTAATGAACGTCCCCGCCGCATTTCGGTTCCAATTCGAGACGTCCAATTCGGCGCTGATTCGTCAGCGATTGGCCGTCATGGTCGGTCCGGTCGCGCCGCCCAGGGAGACCCAGGCCACCGCGCTCTGGGACTCGCGCTTGATGAAGGTGTAGCCGGTCCGGTGCCAGGGGAGCACCGCGCTGGTCTTGTTGTCGAGCACGAGGTCGCCGCGGTCGGTGCGCAGCATCAGCACCGCGTGGCCCTCGCCCTTCTCGTCGATCACCACCGTCATGCGCATCGCCCGGCGCGGCAGGCCGCCCTCGGCGAGCAGCTTGCGCTTGAGCAGCTGGAAGTCCTCGCAATCGCCCGTGCCGTCCTCGGCGAGGTCCCAGTGGTCGGGCACGCCCCAATGCTCCTGGTCGGTCACCGGCTGGATGCGGGTGTTCACGCCGCGGTTGACCGTGAGGATGGTTTGCCAGACGCGCGGGCTCAGCGTGATCGTCTCGGGCTCGGAGGGGTCGACCGCGCATTCCGCCGCGTAGCGCTGGCAGAACTCGACCCAGGCCGCGATCGGGCGGGCGGCACCGAGGCTGGGCGCCGCCAGCGTCGTCGCCGGCAGGGCCGCGACGGTCTGGGCCCGCGCCGCCGGCGCGGCGCCCAGCAGCGCCAGCATCGCCACCGCGCCGAGACCCGCGGCGCGCGTCCAGATCGTCCCCGTCTTCCTGCTCATCGGTGCCATCCCCTTCGTTGAGGGGACGATCGCGCGCCGCCTGCTGGGACCCGCTGAAGCGGTTCCGCGCAATTTTAGTGAAAGGCCGCCGGCACTTCGCGGGCCGCGAAGAGGCCCAAGAGCCGGCTGAGAGGTCCCGCTCAAATGCGCCGATCCGGTTCACGGCGCCGAAACCATGCGGGCCGCGAAACAAGGGGCGCCCCGGCAGGGTTGTCCCGCCCCGGGCCTGCCATCGCCGGGAGACAGGAGCATCATGGCTACGCCGACGCCCGAGACGACCGACGCGCTGCCGAATGGACCGCTCGGCGAGGACGCGATCCATGTCTGCGTGGACATGCAGAACCTGTTCGCCCGCGACACCGCGTGGCACACGCCCTGGCTGCCGCGGGTCCTGCCGCGGGTGCGGGAGCTCGCGGCCCGCAGCCCCGAGCGGACGGTGTTCACCCGCTTCGTCCCGGCCCGCCATCCGGGCGAGGGGAGGGGAACCTGGCGCCGCTACTACGAGCGCTGGTCCAGCATGACCATCGACGCCCTCGGCGAGGAGATGGTGGAGCTGGTCCCGGACCTTGCGGGCTTCGCCCCGCCCGCCCGCGTGGTCGACAAGCACGTCTACTCGCCCTGGCTGGAGCCGGGCCTGGACCACGCCCTGCGGGATCTCGGCGCCGAGACTCTCGTCATCACCGGGGGCGAGACCGACGTCTGCGTGCTCGCCACCGTGCTCGGGGCCGTCGACCGGGGTTACCGGGTCGTGCTCGCGACGGACGGGCTGTGCTCCTCCTGCGACGAGACCCACGACGCGATGCTCACCCTCTACCAGCAGCGCTTCGGACAGCAGCTCGAAACGGCCACGATCGATCAGATCCTGCACAATTGGCGATGAATTCAGTCTGCAATCCGTCCCTCGACCGCTCATTCGGCCACCACATTCCGCAGCGCAGCACACACGATCGTGAGGGATGATGCCGGGAACTGGCGCGGATTGCGCTGCTTGGCCGGGGCCATATCTCAAGACACGGTCGCACGGCTCTGACATAGTCTCGTCAGATTTGTTGGATAACCGGAGTGCTGGCATCCAGCAGATCGGGAGGTGTCCTGTGCGCTGCTACAATCTGTTCCGCCTGAAGGAGCCCGACGGGCTGATCTGCGCCGTACCGGAGGATTACGCCGTACCGGCCTTCGTCACCGGCTCGCGCTGGGTGTTCGACGGCAAGGTCGACGGGGCCGGCCGGCACCCGTTCGGATTCGACCGGCACGCCGCCGCCACGGCCGTGCGCTTCAACGGCTTCTACCTGTTCCAGCGCATGGAGGGCGCGGGCACCTGACCACCCGACGATCGCGTCGAGGGTTCCTTAACGTCCCGCACGCATCCTGCACGCGTCGCGATCGCGATCGCGAATGGCTGGGCGGGCGGGATGTCTGAGCATCGCAGAGAGGTGCGCCTGAGGACCTTCCTCAAGGGACGCATCGTCTTCAACAACGGCAACTCGTCGATGGACTGCCTGGTCCGGGACTTGTCGGCGACCGGCGCGCGGCTCGCGCTCAGCGAGACGGCGGTGCTGCCCGACGCGTTCGACCTGCACATCCCGGCCAAGGACAAGGTCTACAAGGCCGCCCTGCGCTGGCGCCGGGCGGACGGGGTCGGCGTCGCCTTCCAGGAGGATGCCGCGGTCGCGGCCCCCGCCGCCCCGACGCCGGGGGCCGACGTGCCGGCGGCCGTTCTCATGCACCGCATCCGCGAACTCGAGGCCGAGAACGCCACGCTGCGCCGCCTCCTGGTCGAGGCGGAGGCGGCGGCCATGGAGCGCCTCGCCTGACGGGGACGCTCCCGAATACGACGAAGGGCCGCCCCGGTCTCCCGGAGCGACCCTTCCATTGCCGAACCGCAGCCCGGCGACCCGTGTCGTGCGCTCAGGCTGCGAAGCCGGAGGCGACGATCCAGGTCAGGGCCACCGATGCCTGCGGCTGATGACAATGAGACACTGGACCACCTCCTTTCGGTTGTTGACGATGATCGGAATGTAGGCGGCCCGTCCCCCGGCGCAAGAACCGGCGCCGCGGCCATCCGCCCTAATGCTGCGCCCTTGACCGCGGCCGCCACTCCGCCAGCTTGGCCCTCATGAAGCGCAGGCGCCTCATCAGTCTCGCGAGCGCCGTCACGGTCATGACGCTGGGCGGGGTCGGCTACGCGGCCCACCGGCGCAGCCAGAATCCCTATTACCGGGGGCCGGTCAGCGACCACTTCGACGGGACGCGCTTCTTCTCGCCCGGTCAGGCCCAGGACAAGGACCTGGTCGAACTGGCGCGCTGGCAGCTCGGCCGGAGCCGGGAGAATTGGCCGCGGCGCTGGCCGAGCCCCTTTGCGGCGGACGTGCCGCCCGAGCGGGTGGCGGGCCTGCGCGTCGTCCATATCGGGCATGCGAGCCTGCTGATCCAGGTGGCGGGCCGCAACATCCTGGTCGACCCGGTCTACGGCAAGCGGGCGAGCCCGGTGGGCTTCGCCGGGCCCAAACGCGTCAATCCGCCGGGGATCGCCTTCGCGGACCTCCCGCCCATCGACGCGGTGCTGATCACCCACAACCACTACGACCATCTCGACGGTCCGACGCTGGCGCGGCTGTGGGCGACCCACCAGCCGCTCGTCGTCGCGCCGCTCGGGAACGACGCCATCATCCGCTCCTACGACGACGCGATCACGGTGGAGACCCGCGACTGGGGCGGCGAGGTCGATCTCGGCGGCGGGATCACGGTGCACCTCGTGCCGGCCTATCACTGGTCCGCCCGGGGGGTGAACGATCGGCGCATGGCCCTGTGGTGCGCCTTCGTGCTGACGACGCCGCACGGCACCCTCTACCATGTCGGGGATACGGGCTACGGCGACGGCGCGATCTTCGCGCCGGTGCGCGAGCGCTTCGGCCCGGTCCGCCTCGCCACCCTGCCGATCGGCGCCTACGAGCCGCGCTGGTTCATGCAGCCCCAGCACGTCAATCCGGAGGAGGCGCTGCGCATCGCGCAGGCCGTCGAGGCGCGCCAAGCCCTCGGCCACCATTGGGGAACGTTCCGCCTCACCAACGAGGGCATCGCCGAGCCGGAGGCCGCCCTCGGCGCCGCGCTGGCGGCCGCCGAGGTCCCGCCCGAGCGCTTCCTCGCCCTGCGCCCGGGGCAGGTCTGGGAGGGCTGATCCGGGATCCGGTCGATCGCGGCGGATCCCGGATCACGAGCCCGCGCGGCTTGAGCGACGCCCGCAGCCGCCATCCCGACGGCATCACTGGATCCGGGATGAGCGCTCCGCGGCCGGCGATGACTCGTCCGGCTCCGATCCGCACTGATCAACCCTCGTCCATGGTCCTGCTCCGACCGAGTGGTCGCGCCGGGTCAGGCCGCTCAACCTCTCAGCTGATCGGGCAGCGCCCGCCGCCCCGGTAGAGGTAGGGCCTCCCGGCGAAGTTGTAGCAGATCTTGCCGGGTCTGGGCCCGCCGATGCCGACCGGGCGCGGGCCGCAGCCGGCGAAGCGGCCGCAATGCGCGCCGCCGTCGCGGCCGCCCCGGTCGGGCTTCCAGCCGCCGTAGCCGCCCCACTGCGCCTCGGCCGGCACCGCGAGAACCAGGGCGGCGGTTCCGGAGATCATCACCACCAGCCGTCTCACGGCCGCTGCGCGCATCATGACTGAGCCTCGTCGTCGATCATCCCCGACGAGACTGGACCGGGCACGCCCGCAACGATGTGCGGAACGCCACCCGCCCCGATTTCCTGCTACCGCGTCTCGCAGAAGCTCGCCTTCATGCGCTGCGCCGCCTCCTGGTAGAGCGCGAGCGAGGCGGGCGCCGCGAGGTCGCTGGCGTGGGTGATCTCGCTGCGGCAGGTCGTCCCCTCCCGGCTCTCGGCGCAGATCAGCCGCGGGCCGCCGTAGAGGACGACGCGGCTCCCCGATGCGCCCGCGGGGGCGGGCTCGCCCCGCACGCCGCTGAGCTCGTGCAGATCGACCACCCCGCCGCCCGCCGCGAAATCCGGCCGCCCCGCGCCGTCGAAGCGCGCGATGCTCCGCGTCCTCGCCATCCAGAGACAATCGCCCAGCTTCTTCAGGAGGACGTGCACGCCGCAGCCGACGTCGCGGGGATTGGGGCAGGTCGTGGTGCGGCTGAACTCGTAGATCCCGAAGCCGGTGTCGCGGAGTTCCCCGGCCGGCCCGGCCCCGTGCGCCTGGTGGCCGCCGATCAGCAGGAGCGCCGTCTCGACCTCCGACTGCGCCCGAGCCGGCGCGCCGCCCAGGGCAGCCACGATCACCGCGAGCGAGGCGCATCGCATCGGAGGGACCCTCCCGGCATCGGCCGCGTCGGACCGGCCCTGCCGGGCAGCCATCATAGCGCGGATCACGGCCGGATGTCCCGGGCCGCGCCGAGGGGCGGGGCGCGCAGCCGATGCGGCCCCCGCGCGGGCTGGTCGCGTCCTACGGGGTTGCGGGGACCGTCACCGTGGTGACCGTGCTGCCGTCGTTGATCGTGATCGACACGTTGCTGCCGACCCGGGTGTAGCTGATCGTGGTGCCCTGGAAGCTGAACTGCCCGTTCGGCTGCGCGTTCTCGCCGAAGATCGCCCGCGTGATCTGGTTGGCCAGCGAGCTGTAGAGCTGCGTCTGCAACTGCTGGGCAAAGGCTTGGCCGGGCGTCAGGATCCCGCCGCGGGCGGCGGAGGCTGCCGCCCCGGTGATCTGCTGGCGCCGCTGCGCGGCGGCCTGCGGTATGTTCTGGGCATTGGCCTCCGCCTGCAGCCACGACCCGTTGAGCTGGGGGCCGCCGAAGGCGGGGTTGACGGGCTGGTAGACGAGACTGCTCGCTTCGGCCGGCCGGGCGGCGTGGAGCAGGACCAGCCCCGCCGCGAGACCGATCATCCGCGTGAACGCAACCATTGCGGAAACTCCGTGTGGGGATCGAGGAGGCAGTCGGCGCGCCTCAGCGCAGGCGGGTCTGGGAGACGGCGATGTCGGTGGGGGCACCGGCTTGCGCGATGCCGGCCGATAATCCGTCGCCGACCTGCCGGACCGAGACCGTCCGGCCGTCCGGCGCCACGCCCGACACGGCGTTCCCGCTCCCGAACTGGCGGATCGTGACCGTCGTCCCCGGCCCGCCGATCAGCCGGGTCGCGTTGTCGTCCCCGCGCTGGACCACGTCCATCGTCGCCCCGTCTCCCGAGAGGAACAGGGCGCCGCGGTTGCCGCTGCCCTCCTGGCTCAGGGAGGCGCGGGTGCGGTCGCCGACGCTGGTGACGCTCGCGACGTTCCCGTCGCCGACCTGCCGCACCGTGGTGACGTTGAGGCTGCCCCCGGAGCCGACGGAGCGCGCCGCGGCGCGCGGATCCCCGAGCGACAGGATCGCGATCGGCAGAACCTCGCCCCCGATCCTCACGTATTCCTGCGTCACGCGGGCGGCCGGGCCCTGCGACGGACCCGCCGGCTCGGCCCGCGCCACCCCCGCCACCGCGGCGAGGGCGCACGCCATGAGCGATCGCTTCGAGGGAACAGGCATCGCGGAGTTCCATCTCTCCCGGACAGCGCGCTGCGCTCGCGGGACAGCCACGCTCACCCGCGCGTCGGCCCGCGCTGCAAGCCCGATCGGTGCAAGCCCGGGAGCCGGCGCGCGCGGTACCGTCGCCCGCACCTGACCTAAAGTCAACGCGTCGAGACGCCGCCTTGCAGGAGAACGGGCAAGTTCTCGACGTTCACGCCCTCGATACGCGAACGCGATCCGGCCCGGGCGCGCCCGACGAATCGGAGGGCGCGCCCGCCCCCGCGCCATGGTCAGCGCTGGACCACCTGCATCAGGTTGCCGTAACCCGCCTGCACCGCCGTGATCAGGCTGGCGCTCGTGTTCCATTGCCCGAGAACCGCGTGGTTCGCCTCGCCGCTCTGACGCAGAAGCACCGTCGAGTCGGCAGTCCGATATAGAGTCACGTCTGCCGTCTGGCTCAGATCGTATTGAGAGACGGCGATCGAAGAATTTGTCGTTTCTTGTTGCGAAAGCACGGCGTAGTGCTTCTGGCCGAATTGAGACAGCCAGATCGAGCTGTCCTTCGTGCCGCTCTGGATGATGATATTGTCGTTCTTGTAGCCATTCTGTCCAACGTAGATCACGCTGAACAGTCCTGACGTCTGCGTGACCTGCGTGTTGTTTTCCGTGTCGGCCTGATTGAGCTGGATCACATTGCCCTTGCCGCCGCTCTGGCTGAGCGCGAAGGTGTTGCGGTTGCCCTCCTGGACGCCCGAGATCATGTTGTACTGGCCGTCCTGGGTGATGGTGCCGGCCTCGGCGCCGCTCGCGTCGCGGCCGTTCTCCAAGCCGCTCTGCTCGAAGGTCACGGATCCGCCCTGACCGGTCTGCGTCAGGTCGATGAACGCGCGCTGCCCGGTCTGCCTGAGATTGGCCACGTTGGAATCGCCCGCCAGGGCGGCGGAGGCGACCACGACACCCGCGAGACCGGCGACGACCGCCGCGAAATTCCTCGACATTTGCATTCCCCGATAGATGACTGATCTTCACGATGCACAGACATGTCGAACTGGAGCGTCTTCGGTGACAATTGCGTGTCACCAGCACAGTCGAACGTCCGTATTAACGCAGCGTTAGGTATTATGATCGCGGCCGGCCCGCATCATTCATTCTGATGAAGCGCGGCGCGGGACCCCGACCCGGTGCCCGCGCGCGGCGGCGGGCGCCCCCGCCGCGAGGCGCCGAAATGCCGGGAGAACAAGAGGAAACCGCGACGTGCCGCCGCCATCGCCCGCGGTGCCGCGATGGGCGCGGGCAGACTACCTACGCGGCAGCGGCTCGGCGGGAGCCGTGTCGAGCGGGTCCGGGCGCGCGGCGCGGCTCGCCGGGCCGGCCGTCTCCGGCTCACCCGTCAGGTCGATCACCCGCTCCGAAGCACTGGTCTGCGCCGCATCGTCGGGCGCGAGCCAATCGCCGGCCGGACCGGCCGGGAGCGCGCGGGCCGGTCGGGAAGCATGCGGCCGCTCGGGCGTGATCGGGGGAAGCGGGGAGGGCGGGACGGGTTGGAGTCCCGGCGACAGGGCCCTGTCGATGCAGGCGCGCACCGCCGCGAAGTCGCCGGCGCGGGTGCACTCGTTCACGCCGGTCAGTGCCTGAGGCGTGGCCGGTCCCGTGCCGCAGCAGAGTGCCGCGAGGGCGAGGAGCAGCGCGCGCGGGCGGGTCACCGCGCGCTCCCGGACGGGACGACCTGCTCGATCTCGATCGCGCTGGGCTCGCGGGGTTTGAGCCGCACCGGCTTGCGCGGTTCGGCCTCGGCCTGCGGCGGCGGGGAGGGCGGGGCCGGGGGCTCGGCGCTCCGGCGCCCAGCGGCCGGCGCCGCTCCCCGCCCGTCCAGGCGCCCGAGCCGCACCTTCACGCCGCGCGCCGTCCGCGTGGCGGTGTCGAACTCGCAATCGTAGGTGACCCTCACCCACTGGCCCTGCGGATCGAGGAAGCGGATCGAGTCGCCGCGGAAATGCGCGACCGTGCTGCGCTCCGGCGGCGGCACGGCCTGCTGGAAGATGCTGCCGACCGGGCGGCTGAGCCAGTCGAAATCGCGCGGCGCCTCGCGCTCGATCCGCGGCGCGCAGGCCTGCACGGCGAGCGGCACGGCCTGGCGCACGCATTCCTCGTCGCAAAGCGGCTTGGCGGGGCCATTGGCGGGGCCGGGAGGCGCGGCCGCCTGAGCCGCAGGCGGCCCGGCCGCGGCCGGTCGGCCCGCTTCGCCGGGACAGCCGGCCCGGGCTTGCCCGCGTCCGGCGGCTTGGTTGCCTCGGCCGGCTTGGTTGCCTCGGCCGGCTTGGCTGCCTCGGCCGGCTTGGCTGCCTCTGCCGGCTTGGCATGCTCCGCGGCGTGCGCGCACGGGCCGGGCAGCGACAGGGCCGCCAGGATGGCCGGCAGGAGCGCGGAGACGCGACGCTTTCTCTGCTTCATGGTGCAACCCTCGCTGGAGGTCACGGGGCACTCCGTCGGCGGCGCCCTTCGGTCAGGCGATGAGACTCGTCCGGGCCAGCAGCACGACGAGTTCGGCCTGCCGCGACGTGCCGGTCTTCTCGAAGATCGCGGCCAGCTGCGTGCGGAGCGTGGTGATGCTGACGCCGCGCGCCTTGGCGATCCGGGCGAGCGGCATGCCGGTGGAGAGCTGCGCGGCGAGCCGGGCCTCCGCCGCCGTCAGCTGGAAGACCTTCTCCAGCACGATCTCGCGGACCGGCGTCGACGCCTTGGGATCGACCAGGATCACCAGCCGGCGCGGAGCCGGCTCGGGACCGATCGGGAGAGAACGAAAGGCCAGCCATCGCGCCGGCGCGCCCGGCGGCGCCTCGCACTCGATCCGTCCGTGGGGGTCGTCCCGCGCGGCGTGCCGGATGCGGGCCAGGACCGCGTCGCCCGCCTCGTCCGCCCCGGCGCCCCGCAGCAGGCCGGCGGCCGTCCGGTTGATCTCGACGGCGTCGCCCGAGGCGGCGAGGAGGAGCGCCCCGATCCCCATGCGGTCGAGGAGGTCGGGTCCCCACAGGTCGCCCGTCCCCTGCCGCTCGCCGTCGCGCGCATCCCGGTCGTCCACGTTCGGCTCCGCGTGAGGTCTCGGCCGCGTCCCGGCCCGCACCGGGGCGCCGGCCCCGCGTCGCGGCACCCGCCATCAGCCCTTGGCGACGACGGGCGCGTCCGCGGGCTCCGCCTGGATCGGGGGAGAGCCGTCCTTGTCGCGGTCGCGATAGGCCTTGACGAGGGCCCGTCCGACGTCGGGCTTGAGGAACTTCCACAGACCCTTGTCCGCGCCCTCCATGATCGTGGCGTAGACGGCGAGTTCGATCGCCTCGCGGACGGCGAGCTGGGTCGGCTCGTTGCGCGTGATGCCGCCCTCGACCTCGAGCAGCTTGTTCACGGCCACGTACCGGAAGGTGTTCGTGGCGAGCGCGATCGAGTAGATCGTCTTCGTCACCGTGGCGCTCGTCAGCACCTCGCCGGTCTGCACCGAGACGATGCGCAGCCCGACCGTGACGATGTCCCGCCGGTACTTCACGTCGCCGCCGATGCCGAGGTAGCGGGCGCCGATCCCGCCGGTCACCATGTTGGCGTCGTAGGCCAGGATGCCGCCCTCCGCGAGGAGGCCCGCGAAGCGGATCGGCGGCAGCGGCCTCGCCCGGTCCTGGTCGAATTCCTGGCGCGTCGCCCGGATGAGCTGACGCTCCTGCAGGACGTTGGCGAGGCCGCTGCGCTCCACGACCCGGAACCAGCGGCCGCCGCCGGTGCGCCGCAGGGCATCGACCAGGAAGGCGGCGCCGCCCTGCGTCACCGCGCGCGAGTATTCCGCGAACGTATCGCTCGGCTTGTTCTGGCCGGTCAGGTCGGGGAAACTGTAGACGGCGATGTCGATGGCGCGGGCCGGCGGCGGCAGCGCCTCGAGGTTGAGGCCGGTCGGGGAGGGCTTCGTGACCTCGGGCGCCTCGTTCAGCGGCTCGCGCTGGCCCGAGGTGACGCAGCCGCCGCACAGGGCGCCGAGGCCGACCGCCCCGGCGGCGATCAGCGGGCGGAGAGGGGATCGCCGGATCATCGTCTCGAACATCCTCGATGGAGGCGGGCACGTTCCGCGCCGCCGGTCGGCGCGACGGCGCACGAGGCCGCCGCGCAGCGTCGGGCGGCCGGCCCGTCCGGCGCGTCCGTTGACGCAGGGGAATTTGTTCGCGTTATGGTTAACCCACGGTTAGCCGGACCGCACGATCGCGCTCTCGTGGTGAGACACGCCGCGCCGGCCCGCGGCCGGTCGAGCCTCGACGCCGGGGCATGCGGGACCGACGAGGTCCGGAACGCCGCTTCGTCGGCGTCCGACCCCGCGCGAGCGCACGGCCGCGTCGCAGCCGCGGGCCTGGGCTTAGGCTTGTGCTTGGGCCTGGGCTTGTGCTTGGGCCTGGGCCCGGGGGTGAACCAGGCGCGTCGATCGGGGTGCCGGACGGGGAGGGGCGGTCAGGCCGGGCCCGTCCGGGCCGCCAGGCGGCCGCGCGCGCGCTCGGGGGAGCGGCGTCCCGGACGGAGAAGGCTCACGACAGGCCCCGGCGGATCGCCGCCCCGACGATGAGCGTGGCCAAGGCCGCGGCCCCGGCGCCGTCCTCCAGCGCCCTCTGCGGCTCGTCGGGCATCACCCACAGCCACACCACGACGGTGGCGAGGACGGCGATGCCGATGGCGGCGATGACCCCGCGGCTGATCATGTCTGCTCCTCGGGCTGTGCGCGGAGCCGGCTCCGGCCCCGTGATCCTCCTCGGCCAAGATCGTGCCGGCCGCAAGCGGGCGCCGCCGCGGCGGCGCCTCGGGGCGCGAGCGATCTCGCTCGCGACCGCGGGTAAGCCGCGGCCGGCGCTCCCGGCGCCTCTCCCGCGGCGCGCGCCGCCCTCAACCGCGCGCCGCTTCCCCGCGGCGCGTCTCGGGGGGCCGGCGGCCGTCCGGCACCTCGGCCCAGCTGCGGCCGTCGAGGAGGCGACGGGCGGCCCTCCCGCCGGTCCGCCCGCCCTCCGCGAGCCCTCCGTCGGGCTCGGGCGGTCCGCCGCCCACGCTCCCGTCCCCGTGCTGATGGAAGCGGAAGGCGACTCCGGCCGCCGCGCACTGGTCCCGCAGCGCGCGGGCCCAATCCGGATGCATCGGCCGGCTCCCCGGTCCCGTCTCGCCGCCGACGACCACCCAGTCGAGGCCCTGCCGCCCCTCGGGCAGCAGCGGGAGCGCGGCGAGGCCGGTGCGGAAGTCGGCCCCTCCATCGAGCCTCGCGCTCGCCGAGACGGCGCCCGTCAGCGCGTCGAGGTCGAGATGGGCGGCGATTCGGAGCGCGCGCAGGTCGACGGGGCCGAGCAGCGGCTCCGCCGAGATCCAGCGCAGGGCGGCGGGCGTCGCGAGCAGGTCGAGGATCCGCTCGTTGGCGCGGCCCTGGTCCTCGGCCGAGACGCCGAGCCAGACGTTCGGCAGCGGCCTGCGCTGCACCACGAGGAGGTCCCTCAGCCCGTCCGCCAGCGCCCGGGCGCCGGCATGCGCGCGGGCGGCGTGCCCGAGCTCGTCCATGATCCGGCCGCCGCGGCCGCGATCGCCGAGGTAGGCCCGCATGCGCGCCGACCGCTTCGTCAGCACCTGGAAGGTGTGGTGCGGCGCCAGCGCCATGACGGCGAAGACGCGGTCGATCCACCTCTCCGGGACGGCCTCCGCGAACAGGTCGCCGTGCGCGCAGACGCGGATCATCCGCGGCCGGCGCCAGCGCAGCGGCCGGTCCAGCCACGCCTCGTTGAACCGCACCTCCCCCGTCCAGACGGGACCCGCCTCGCCGTCCCGCGTCAGCCCCGCCCGCGAGGGGTGGTGCCGGAGCCGGGTGCCGGACAGCCGCATCGCGTCGCAGCGGAGGCAGCCGGCGGAGACCGCCGAGCAGCCGGTGATGACGTTCCAGGTCGCGTCCGGCGGCGCATCGCCGTGCTCGGACCGTGTCATCGCCCGGCGCTGCGCGGTTCGGCGCCCGCGACGTGCGCGAAAGACCCTGCACCGTGCGGCAGAGTGAGCAGGTGCAGCATCGCGGGGCGCCGAAATCGCTCCCTGGTCAAATTTTTACGCATCAGAACTTGTTGTCCAGCAAGTCTCATCTGCGTGCCTATGGCAGATTCGGCGATGTCAGCCAACCGCCGCAGCAGTGAGCTGGACCGATGTTGCGCGAAATCAAGACGAAACAGGAAATCGCGAGCCTCCTGCGGGAAAGGCTCAGCGATGCCGGCCTGGGCCACCTCGTCGAAATCTCCGTCGTTCCCGTAACGGGATGGAACCGCTATGACCCCGATTTCCAGCTGATCGTGAACGATCCTTGCGAGGCAATTGCGAGAGCTATTCTTTGCGAAACGAAAAAGATGCTGTCGCAGCTCTGCGGCGAGTACGATGTTTGCCGAGGCGGCGAGCAGTAGATCGGCCGGCTGCCGCCCTCCCCGCCGTGCCGCAGGGCGGATCCCGCCGCCTCTTCGCGGCGTCGCGCCGGCCGGAGCGGGGCCCGCCCGCCTCCGGCGGCATGCCGTCCCGGCGCGGGGCCCACCCGGCGGCGCCCACCGAGGAGCCGGGCTGCCGCTGCCGGCGGGCTCCACGCGACGAAGCCGCGACGTGACGAAGCCGCGACCTGCCGCCCAGCCCGGGGGCGGTTCATCGCGACCGGCCGGCCCGTCCGGCGCCGGCGCACGCGGGCGCCGGAGTCCCTCTCCGGCCTGATCTCCCGCCATGCCGTTCCGGCCCCTCCCACCTCGGCTCGACCCTCACGGACGCTCGATCGGCATCGGTGTCCGACACGGCTTGCGAGATGGCGGATCGCAAGATGTCCGATTTGACGTAGGGATTGTCCGTTCGCGCGACGCCGGACATGCTGTAGGTGTCTAACACTTCTCACTATCCTCCGATGCGGGGCGCTGCCGAATTGTTCGGATAATCTGCCCTGCGGCGCTGATAATGAGGAGATTCCGGTGGAAAAACTTATCATCACGGCAGCCGTGAATGGCGGTATCACCAATCGCGAAAAAAATTCCAATGTCCCTTACTCCCCAGAAGAGATCGCACAATCAGTTGTCGAGTGCTGGAATGCCGGAGCTGCGATCGCCCATATCCACGCGCGCAACCCTGACGGATCGCCATCCTATGCAGCAAGCACCTACAGGGAGATCATCGATCGTATTCGCGACCGCTGTGACATCATCATCAATTTCAGCACTTCGGGCTTGAATCTCCCCAAAGGTCAGTCTGTCTCTGAAGCCTGGAACCATCTCCAATTCAAACCCGAAATTGCCTCGTTCAATTGCGGCTCGATCAATCACGGTGGCAAGCCGTTCATCAATCCTCCAGAGATGTTCCGGGCGTTAGCCGCCGACATGCAACGGTTCGGAGTCAAACCCGAGATCGAGGTCTACCACGAAGGCGTGATCGAGGAAGCCAGGCTCCTGATGAAGGAGGGCCTTCTTCCTGACAAACCGTTGTTCACATTCGCTCTCGGGATCCGCGGCGCGACGTCGGCGACGTGCAAGAACCTTCTTCATCTCTCCGAATGCATTCCATCCGGAAGGCCCTGGTCGGCCCTGGCGATCGGCAAGGCTCAGCTTCCCATCAACGTGCATACCATTCTGCTCGGCGGTCACGTCCGAACGGGATTCGAGGACAACGTCTACTACTCGCGCGGCGAGCTTGCGCGGAGCAACGCACAGCTTGTCGAACGCATCGTCAAACTGTCTGAGGATTTCGGCCGCGAGATCGCGTCGGTGTCAGACGCGCGAAAGCTGCTGGATCTTTAGAGCATTTTCCGACGAAGTGGATGCCGGTTCGTCGCGGACAATGCGGCAAGATCAAAGATCGAGAGCGGCACCCGATTGCAACGTGATCGGGTGCCGCTCTAGCCGCTCCGCTCCCCGTTCGACGAGTCACCCTTCGGCGTCGGTCGGAGCACCGTCGCATCGCACGGACGACGCCGGTCACGGGTGGACGCCGGATGCGGCCCGTTGAACAATCCGAGAGATGATCGCCAAGAGCACCGATCCCGCCAAGAGCACCGATCCTGCCAAGAGCACCGATCCCGAGGACTACGAGGCGTCGCGCCACGGGATCGTCGCGATGCCCAAGGAGTTCCCGTCCGGCTTCCATGTTCCCTCGCACGTGCACAAGCGTGCGCAGCTGATCTATGCGACCGCGGGCGTGATGGAGGTGACGACGGCGGACGGCCTGTGGCTGCTGCCGCCTCAGCGCGCCGTCTGGATGCCGGCCGGCATCGCTCATGCGATGCGGGCTCGATGCGACGTGTCCCTCCGAACGCTCTACATCGCGCAGGAGGCCTGCCCCGCGTCGTTTCCCGAGACGCCCCGATCGGTCCGCGTATCGGTTCTCCTGAGGGAGTTGATCCTGCGCGTGGCGAGGATGCCGCTGGAGCGGGAGCCGACCGAGCACGAGCGGCGCGTTCTCGATCTGCTGCTCTACGAGATCACCTGGGAAGCCGACGGCGTCCTCTATCTGCCGATGCCGAAGGACAAGCGGCTGGCAGGCCTCTGTCAGGCGCTGATCGACGACCCCGGAGACGGCCGTGACCTGGGAGACTGGGCGAGGCAGGCCGGAGCGTCGTCGCGAACACTGGCGCGGTTGTTCAAGCGGGAATTCGGAAGCAGCTTCCTGGTGTGGCGAAAGCAGCTGCGCGCGCTCTGCGCCCTGCCACGCCTCGCGGCCGGCGAGCCGATCAGCGTCGTGGCGATCGACCTCGGCTACGAGACGCCGGGCGCGTTCGCGGCCATGTTCCGGGGCGTGATGGGGGAAAGGCCCAGTCGCTACTTCGACGCGGGCGTTCCAGCGCCTCTGGGCGACGCGCACCTCACGCTGTCCGATCTGACGTAGCGTTTGACCGGACCCGCGACGCGAGACAGCGACGCCGCGCGTATCGTCCTCGCCCATGATGCAAGGCAGATCATCGCGATCCTACCTCGTCCTGGTGCTCCTCTCGACCTTTCTCCAGGGGTCGTCCTTCGTAGCCACCAAGGCCGTTCTCCAGGACGTTCAGCCGATGTGGCTGGCGACGCTGCGCTTCGCCCTGGCCGCAGTGTCGTTGCTGCCTGTCCTGATCCCGCGCCTCCTGCGGCCGCGCGGGGAAGGCGGCCCGCCGCTGCCCTGGCTCCGGCTCGCCATCATCGGCCTGCTGCAATCCACCGGCGTCATGGCCTTCCTGAACATCGGGCTGACCTCGACCACGGCACCGATGGCCGCCATCCTGATGGCCAGCAATCCGCTGCTCGTCGCGCTGCTCGCCGGCCTCGTCCTCAGGGAACCCGTCCGCGGGCAGGTATGGGCGGGGCTCGCGATCTCGTTCATCGGCGTGGTGATCTGTATCGGCGCGGGTACCGTGATTCATGGAGCGGTCGGCCGGGGCGAGCTCCTGGTCATGCTCGGCTCGACATGCTGGGCCCTGGCGACGCTCGTCACCAAGCGTTTCAACCTGCATGTCGACGCCTGGGTGCTGGCGTTCTGGCAGATGCTGTTCGGGTCCATGGCGCTCGCGCTCGTCGCGCTGGTCCGCGGCGACGATTTCAGCCTGCCGGCCAGCACGACGACGTGGCTGTATTTTCTATGGCTCGCCATACCTGCCTCGACGGGCGCGATGGGGCTCTGGTTTGCCGCCCTTCGGATCGGCGGAGCGGTTCACACGAGCGGGTTCCTCTTTCTCTGTCCGCTCTTCGCGGCGGTGATGGCCTTCGTCCTCCACGGCGAAGTGGTGTCGTGGAATGAGATCGCGGGAGGCCTGCTGATCGCGATCGGGATCGTACTGGTCACCCGGCAGCGTGCTCTCGCGGCGCTCCCTGCAACGACTGGCCGCGCGTCGGCCGGGAGGGTGCCGTGACGGCCCACTTTCCCCTGCGCAGGCCGCGCCGGCTCCGCCGAACGTCGGCGATGAGGTCGCTCGTGCGCGAAACCAGCCTGTCCTCGCACGACCTCATCTATCCGGTGTTCGTGGAGGAGGGCATCACGGACCCGATCCCGATCCCGACGATGCCCGGGATCACGCGCGTGCCCGAGCGAATGCTGGCCCGGGAGATCGCGCGACTTGCCGCGGACGGCCTCAGGGCAGTGATACTATTCGGAATCTCGCATCGTAAGGACGCCCACGGCAGCGACACCTGGGACCCGAACGGTCTCATGGCGAGGATGGTGCGGATCGCCAAGCGGGAAGTCCCTGATCTGATCGTGATCACCGACAATTGCTTCTGCGAATACACGCATCACGGCCATTGCGGCGTCTATCGTGAGGGGCAAGTCGACAACGATGCGACGCTGACCAACCTCGGTCGCCAAGCGCGGGTCGCCATCGAGGCAGGGGCCGACATGGTGGCTCCCTCGGCGATGATGGACGGGCAGGTCGCTGCCATCCGCCGTGCGCTGGACGAGGGGGGCCATCACGACGCGCCGATCCTGGCCTATTCGTCGAAGTTCGCGTCGGCGTTCTACGGTCCCTTCCGCGCGGCGGCGGCCTGCGAGCCGATCGGGGACCGCTCGTCCTACCAGATGGATCCGGCGAACGGGCGGGAGGCCTTGCTCGAGTCGCTGCTGGACGAGGCCGAGGGCGCCGACATGCTCATGGTGAAGCCAGGCTTGGCCTATCTCGACGTGCTGACGCGGTTGCGGGACCGCACGCCCCTGCCGCTCGTCAGCTATCAGGTCGGCGGCGAGTACGCGATGATCAAGTTCGCGGCCGATGCCGGCGCTCTCGATGAAGCGGCGACGGTCCGTGAAAGCCTGTTGGCCATGAAACGGGCCGGTGCGACCTTGATCGTGAGCTACTATGCGCACCGTGCCGTGAAGGACGGGTGGATCGGTCTGTCCTGACGGCCCGGGCGGGCGCATTGCCTCGCCCGAGAGGCGCCCCGCAGGCGGGTCGCTGCCCGATCTGCTGTGCTCCCCGCGGCGTGTCGGCGGTGGAGGCAACGGAGAGGCGGCGTCGGGCGCCCCCGGATTCGACCCCCCGGGCGACGACGCGGGTCACGTAACGTCATTGTCCGGGCCGGATGGCCGTTCACCGGCGGGGATGGGCATGGCCCTGTCGCGCAGCATTCGAGTGGCGACCCCGGTAGGGCTCGAACCTACGACCTGCCGCTTAGAAGGCGGCTGCTCTATCCAGCTGAGCTACGGGGCCGGGCGCCGGTGCAGGTCGACACACCACGGCCGGAGCCCGCGGTCAAGGGACGCGCCGGCCCGGGCCGGGGGCGCCGGCGAGGCGCCGGCCGGGCGCGGCCCTCAGCCGGCCGCCAGGGCGTGCAGCCGGTCGAGATCGACGTGGCGCTCCAGGTGGTCGGCGAGCGCGTCGAGCGTCGAGTCCAGGCCGGCCTCGTAGGAGGCGCCGGAAGGCGCCGCCCCGAGGCGGCCGAGCCAGAGGGCGCGCTGGCGGTCATCCGCGAACAGCCCGTGGACGTAGGTGCCGCAGACCAGGCCGTCGGGCGAGACCGCCCCGTCCGGCCGGCCATCCGCGAGCCGCAGCAGCGGGCGGGCCGCGTCGGGGCCGCGCGTCTCGCCGAGATGCATCTCGTAGCCGCGGAAAGGGGTCGCGTCCGGCAGGCTCACGCCCTCGGCCGGGGCGAGCCGCTTGTCCGGGGTCATCACGGTCGCGACGTCGAGGAGGCCGAGACCCTCGATCTCGGGCAACTCGCCCTCGATCCCGTGCGGGTCCGCGATGCGCGTGCCGAGCATCTGGTAGCCGCCGCAGAGGCCGAGCACCCGTCCCCCGCGGCGCACATGCGCCTTGAGGTCGATGTCCCAGCCCTGCTCCCGGAAGGCGATCAGGTCCGGGATCGTGGTCTTCGAGCCCGGCAGCAGGACGAGGTCGGCCTCGGCCGGGAGGGGACGGCCGGGCGCCACCAGCACCACGCTGACGCCCGGCTCCGCCCGCAGCGGGTCGAGATCGTCGAAATTGGCGATGCGCGGCAGCACCGGCACCGCCACGACGCGCCCGCCCGGCCGCTCCGCGCCCCTGAGCCCGAGCACGTCCTCCGCCGGCAGGCGGGCCGCCTCGGGGAAGTGCGGGATCAGCCCGAGGGCCGGCCAGCCCGTGCGCGCCGCGATCAGCGCCATCCCGTCCGCGAACAGGTCCGGATCGCCCCGAAAGCGGTTGACCAGGAACCCGCGGACCATCGCCGCGTCCTCCGGGTCGAGCACCGCCCGCGTCCCGACGAGGCTCGCGATCACGCCGCCGCGGTCGATGTCGCCGAGGAGCACCACCGGCGTCCCGCTCGCGCGGGCGAAGCCCATATTGGCGATGTCGCCCGCGCGCAGGTTCACCTCCGAGGCCGAGCCCGCCCCCTCGACCAGGACGAGGTCCGCCTCCGCGCGCAGGCGCCCGAAACTGTCGAGCACGCAGGCCATCAGGCGCGGCTTCCAGCCCTGGTACTCCCGGGCCCGGGCCGTGCCGACCCGGCGCCCCTGGACCACCACCTGCGCGCCGGTCTCGGATTGCGGCTTGAGCAGGACGGGATTCATGTGGACGGAGGGCGCCACGCCGGCCGCCCGCGCCTGCAGGGCCTGGGCGCGGCCGATCTCGCCGCCCTCCGCCGTCACCGCGGCGTTGTTCGACATGTTCTGCGGCTTGAAGGGCCGCACCCTCAGCCCCCGGCGCGTGAAGGCCCGGGCGAGCCCGGCCACGATCAGCGACTTGCCCACGTCCGAGCCCGTGCCTTGGATCATCAGGGTGCGGGCATTCATCGGCGGCCCTCGCGCGGGGAAAGCGCCGCCTTACCAGAGCCGCCGGCGGACCAGAAGCGCGCGACTTGAGCGGGCCCTGTGGCAGGATGGCCATAGGCTGCGGCCACGCTTCACTCTATCTTTGGGTGTAGTTCTGCGAACAACCCGGATCCGCGCCGATGACGAAGACCGCCCTCCTGACCGGCGCCGCCCTGGCGCTCCTCTCCGGCGCCGCCGGGGCCGCCGACCTGCCGCTCCGCGCGGCGCCGCCGCCGGTCTTCGCCGCCGTGCCGGTCTTCACCTGGACGGGCTTCTACGCCGGACTGCACACCGACTACGTCTTCACCGAGCGGCAGCGCATCACCACGGTCGGCAACACCGCCTTCAACCAGGCCAACGTGGCGGCGCTCCTGCGCACCCCGACCACCTTCGCGGAGGTCGACGGCTTCGCCAACGTGGGCGGCGGGATCGGCTACAATTACCAGTTCACGCCGGGCAACGGCCTCGTGGTCGGCGTCCAGGCGGACGTGTCCTGGACCGCGATCGAGAAGAACCGCGGCTACCTGAGCCCGACCGTTCCGGTGCTGGTCAGCACCTACAAGCACAGCCTGAACTACCTCGGCACCGTGGTCGGCCGGGCCGGCTACGCGTTCGACCGGTTCTTCGTGTTCGGCCTCGGCGGCTTCGCCTTCGGCGACGTGACGACGGGGGCGAACTTCTACAATGGCGGCCTTGCCCTGGCCTATACCGGCCGCACCAGCGACGTCCAGACCGGCTACGCCTATGGCGGCGGCATCGAGTACGCGATCCCGGCGGACAGCTTCCTGGCCAAGTTCAACGTGCTGAGCCTGCTCGGCTTCCAGACCGCCGCGGTGACCCTGAAGGCCGAGTACCTGCACTACGACCTCGGCCGCCGCAACCTGCTCGTCAACAACACCGGTCTTGCCGGCTCGCCCGGCTCCTACACCTCGCGCTTCCAGACCGAGGGCAACCTCGTGCGGGCCGGCTTCAGCTACAAGTTCAGCGGCCTCTGATACGCCATCCGGTTGATTGCGTCGCGAGGCGGATGTCGGATGAGCGGCAAGGCCGGGAGGGGATCAGAACTCGATCCCCTCCTGCGCCCGCACGCCCGCCGCGAAGTGATGCTTGACGAGGGTCATCTCGGTGACGAGGTCGGCCGCGGCGATCAGTTCGGGCTTGGCGTTGCGCCCGGTGACCACGACGTGGAGGTCCGGGCGCCGCGCGGCCAGCGCGGCCACCACCTCGCCGAGAGGTAGGTAATCGTAGCGCAGCGCGATGCTGAGTTCGTCCAGGATGAGGAGGCGCAGGCCGGCATCCGCCATCAGGCGGAGCGCCTGGGCCCAGGCGGCCTCGGCGGCGGCCACGTCCCGGGCCCGGTCCTGCGTCTCCCAGGTGAAACCCTCGCCCATCGTGTGCCACGCGACCTGATCCCCGAACCGGTCGAGGGCGAGGCGCTCGCCGGTCTCCCAGGCGCCCTTGATGAACTGCACGACGCCGACGCGCCAGCCGCGCCCGAGCGCCCGCAGCATCAGCCCGAAGGCCGCCGTCGACTTGCCCTTGCCGGGGCCGGTATGGACGATGAGGAGGCCCTTCTCGATCGTCTTGCCCGCCACCTCCGCGTCCTGCACGGCCTTGCGCTTGGCCATCTTGGCGCGGTGGCGCGCGGCCTCGTCGGTCTCCATCCTCAGCCTCCCTTCAGGACGAGCGGCAGCCCCGCCGCGACCAGCACGACCCGGTCGGCGATGGCGGCGAGGCGCTGATGCAGGCGCCCGGCCTCGTCGCGGAAGCGGCGGGCGAGGGCGTTGTCCGGCACGATCCCGAACCCGACCTCGTTCGAGACCAGGACGAGGGGGCCGGGATGGTGCCCGCAGGCCGCGACCAGCGCCGCCGTCTCGGCCGCGAGGTCGGCCTCGGCGAGGAGCGCGTTGGTCAGCCACAGCGTCAGGCAGTCGACCAGGACCGGCCGGCCGGCCGGGCTCTCGCCGAGCAGGGAGGGCAGGGCGCGGGGCGCGTCGCGGGTCTCCCAGCCGGCGGGCCGGCGGGCGCGGTGGTCGGCGATCCGCGCGCGCATCTCGTCGTCGTAGGCCTCGGCCGTCGCGACGTAGAGCCAGGGCGGCGGCAGCGCCTGGACGAGCCGTTCCGCGTAGGCGCTCTTGCCCGAGCGGGCGCCGCCGAGCACCAGGGTCAGGCGGGGCAGGGCCGCCGGTTCACTCGCCACCCGGGTTTCTCCACCAAGCCACGCGTACCCGTCGCCCGCGCCTATGGCACAGAGCCGGCGCGGGCGCGAGCGAAGCCGGCAATCCCGCGCATGCGCTCGGCGAGGAAGTCCACCAGCACCCGCAGGCGGGCCGGCATCGAGGCGCCGCCCACGAACACCGCGTGGATCGCCTCGCGGTCCCCGGGGTTGAAGGGTTCGAGCAGCGGCACGAGCCGCCCCGCCGCGAGGTCGTCGGCGATGTGGAAGTCGCCCACCCGCGTGACGCCGACGCCCGCGAGCGCGAGCTGCACCAGCGTCTCGCCGTTGTTCGCCCGCATGTTGCCCCGTACGGCGAGGAGGTGATCGCGGCCGTCCTCGCGGAAGGGCCAGCCGGGCTCGACGCGCCGGAAGCTGAACTCGAGGCAATTGTGGGCGGCGAGGTCCGCCGGCACGAGCGGCGTCCCGGCGCGGGCGAGGTAGGCGGGCGAGGCCACCACCGTGCGGCCGGTCTCGCCCAGGCGCCGCGCGGTGAGCGGGCCGTCGGCGAGCGGCCCGAAGCGGATCGCCACGTCCGCGCGCCCTCCGAGCACGTCGGCGAGTTCGTCCGACAGGTCGATCTCGACCACGATCTCGGGGTGAAGGGCGGCGAAATCGGCAAGCAGCGGGACGACCGCGAGCCGGCCGTGGGCGGTCGCCGCGCTCACCCGCACCCGTCCGCGCGGCCGGCCCTGGTCGGCGAACGCCCGCTCGGTCTCGTCGAGGTCGGCGAGGATGCGCCGGGCCGCCCGGCCATAGACCTCGCCCTCCGCGGTGAGGCGCAGGCTGCGCGTGGTCCGCACGATCAGCCGCACGCCGAGCCGGGCTTCGAGGCGCGCGACGATTCGGCTCACGGCCGAGGGCGTCAGGCCGAGCCGGCGCGCCGCTCCGGCGAGGCTGCCGGCCGCGACCACTGCCAGGAAGGCGCTCATCTCGCCGGCCCGATCGGCCCCGTCCCGTCCCATTCGTGAGCCTCGCGCACGGATCTCGGTCCCGCCCATCGGCTACCGCGCCGAGACCCGTTCCGCCACCTGATGTCGCGGAACGACGAGGATCATCACGATGAAGAGCAATCCCGCCCTGCTCGCCCTGGCCGTCGGGGCCTTCGGCATCGGCGTGACGGAGTTCACCCCGATGGGCATGCTGCCGCTGATCGCGGGCGATCTCGGCGTCTCGAGCCCGGCGGCGGGCCTCGTGGTCAGCGCCTACGCCCTCGGCGTCCTTGTCGGGGCACCGCTCGTGACGCTCGCGGCGGCGCGCCTCCCGCGCCGTCGCCTGCTGGTCGGCCTGATGGGGATCTTCACCCTGGGCAATGTCCTGGCGGCCCTCGCGGGCGGCTACGCGATGCTGGTCGCCGCCCGGCTCGTCACCTCGCTCAACCACGGCGCCTTTTTCGGCGTCGGCGCGGTGGTGGCGGCGCAGATCGTTCCGCCGGAGCGCAGGGCCGCGGCGGTGGCGACGATGTTCTCGGGACTGACCGTCGCCACCATCGGCGGCGTGCCGCTCGCGGCCTGGATCGGCGAGGCGCTCGGGTGGCGCGCGGCGTTCTGGGGCATCGCGGGAATCGGCGTCCTCGCCATGCTGGCGCTCGCCCTCGCCCTGCCGGACCTGAAGGCCGAGGCCGGCGCCGACCTGCGCGGGGAACTGCGCGCGCTGGTCCGCGGGCCGGTCCTCGCCGCGCTCGGCCTGACCGTGGTCGGATTCAGCGCGATGTTCACGGTCTTCACCTACATCGTCCCGATCCTGCAGGTCGAGGCGGGGATGTCCGCCGGCGCCGTCACCGCCATGCTGGTGCTGTTCGGAATCGGGCTGGCGGCGGGGAACTGGCTCGGCGGAGCCCTCGCCGACCGCTCGGTGGACGGCACCATCGCGGCGGCTCTGGCCGGGATGGTGGCCCTTCTCCTGGTCTTCGCCGCGACCTTGCGCGCGGAGGTCGCGGTCGCGATCCTGATCCCCCTGTGGGGCGTCGCCAGCTTCGCTCTGGTGCCGCCGCTCCAGATGCGGGTGATGAACGAGGCGCGCGAGGCCCAGAGCCTCGCCTCGGCGATGAACATCGGCGCCTTCAACCTCGGCAACGCGGTCGGGGCCGCGCTCGGCGGCGCGGTGATCGACGCGGGGCTCGGCCATCCCGCCGTGCCGCTCGCGGGAGCCGCCATGGCGGCGGCGGGCCTCGCCATGCTGGTGGCCCTTCGCCGGGACCGCCGTCCGCGCCCCGTCCCGGCGGCCTGCTGAGCCCGGATCGGGCCGGCCCGCGGCGACGGAAGCCGGGGCTCCTGCCGCGATCGCGCGCGGTTGCGGGTGCGATTGCGGGCGCGATAGCCGGAAACCCGCCCTCCGGCCGATTGCGCGCGGGGGGCCGAGCCGCTACCTTCCGCCGCGACGGTGCCTCGGCGACGAGGTGAAAAGGGAACGCGGAGCGGGGCCAGCCCCGGAAGCCGCGGCTGCCCCCGCAACTGTGAGCGGTGCGGGCCCGCCATCGGCCACTGGAGCGATCCGGGAAGGCGGCGGGCACGGTCCACCATCGCGAGCCAGGAGACCTGCCGTCACCCCTTCCTCTCGACGCCGCCGGCGGGGCGGCAGGAGTTCACCATGGTTGCTGCTCTTCGTGCCCTCGCTCCCGCCCAGACCGGCGAACGCCTCGTGGCGGTCTGCGTCGCCGCCGCTCTCGGCATCGGGCTGATCTTCGCGTCGGGCTTCTCGCCCGCCGTCGCGCTGCACAACGCCGCGCACGATTGGCGCCACGCCAACAACTTCCCCTGCCATTAGGGCGCGAGACCCTCGCGGACATGACCCGCGCGACGCCCTGAGGGCGCCGCGCGGTCTTCGCGTTGGCAGGATGACCGAGATGACGATCCGACTCCTCTCCGCGGCCCTGGTCGCGGGCTTCCTCGCCGCTTTCGTGGCGTCGGGGCTGCAATTCGCGCTGACCTCCCGGCTGATCCTGGAGGCCGAGACCTACGAGAACCACGCCGCTCTGGCCCCGGCGCCGGCGCTGATCGTGCGCGCCGCCCATTCCGAGCACCAGCACGGCGGCGGCGCCGCCGAGGCGGAGGAGTGGCAGCCCGCACCGGGCCTGCCGCGCCTCGCCTTCACGGCGCTCGCGACCCTGGTGACCGGCGTCGGCTACGCGCTCCTCCTCGGCGCGGTGCTGCTCGCCACCGGCCGCACCGTCACGCGCAGCGAGGCGCTGCGCTTCGCGATCGGCGGCTTCATCGCCGCGAGCCTCGCCCCGGCGGTCGGCCTGCCGCCGGAGCTTCCCGGCATGGGCGGGGCCGCGCTCGAAGCGCGGCAGGGCTGGTGGCTGGTGACGGCCCTCGCGACCGCGTCCGGCCTCTTCCTCGCGGTGATCCGTGGCGGGGCGCTCGCGACCGCCGCGGGGCTCGCCCTCATCGTCGCGCCGCATGTCTGGGGGGGCCCGCACGTCACCGAGAGCGGCGCGCTGCCGCCGGCCCTGGCGGCGCAGTTCGCGGCCCGCTCCCTCGCCATCGGCTTCGTCTTCTGGACGGTGCTCGGGCTCGGCTTCGGCTGGGCCTGGGACTGGGTCGCGCGCCGGCCCGAGGGGGCGCGATGAGCCTGACGCTCTACGTCTGCACCACCTGCCGGGCGCAGGCCGATCCGCCCGAGGGGCCGCGGGCCGGCGCCCGGCTCCACGCGGCGCTGTCCGAGGCCTTCGCGGGCGAGGACGTCTGCGTCACGCCCGTCGAGTGCCTGTCGGTGTGCAAGCGGCCCTGCACGGTGGCGGTCGCCGCGCCCGGCCGCTGGACCTACGTCTACGGCGACCTCGATCCGGCGGGCGCCGTCGCGATCCTGCGGGACGGCCTGTCGCGCTACGCCGCGGCCCCGGACGGGATCGTGCCCTGGCGCGAGCGTCCGGAAGCCTTCCGCAAGGGCGTCGTCGCCCGCATCCCCCCGCTGCCCGCATGACCCTCCTGACCAAGATCCCCTGCACGATCGTCACCGGCTTCCTCGGGGCGGGAAAGACGACGCTGGTGCGCCACGTGGTCGAGCACAATGACGGCCGCCGGCTCGCGATCATCGTGAACGAGTTCGGCGATGTCGGCTTCGACGGCTCGCTGCTGGCCTCCTGCGGCGTGCCGGGCTGCGACGAGGACGCGGTGGTGGAACTGCCCAACGGCTGCATCTGCTGCACGGTGGCGGACGATTTCGTGCCCGCCCTGAACAAGCTCCTGGACCGGCCGGAGCCGCCCGAGCACATCCTGATCGAGACCTCGGGCCTCGCCCTGCCCAAGCCGCTGGTGCAGGCCTTCAACTGGCCGGCGATCCGCTCGCGGGTGACCGTCGACGGGGTCGTGGCGGTGGTGGACGGTCCGGCGGTGGCCTCGGGAGCCTTCGCGGACGACCCGGAGGCGTTGGCGGCCCAGCGGGCGGCGGATTCCTCGGTCGATCACGACAACCCCTTGGAGGAGGTGTTCGAGGATCAGCTCCTCTGCGCCGACCTCGTGGTGATGAACAAGGCCGACCTCCTCGACGCGCAGGCGCGCGCGGCCGTGCGCGCCGCCGTGGAGGCGCAGCTGCCGCGGGCGGTGAAGCTCGTCGAGACCGCGCACGGGGCGATCGACCCGCGCGTGCTGCTCGGTCTCGGCGCCGCGGCCGAGAGCGACCTGGCGGCGCGCCCCTCCCACCACGAGACCGAGGAGGACCACGACCACGACGACTTCGCCAGCGTGGCGGTCCCGGTCGCGGCGGCGGCCTCGCCGGAGGATCTCGCGGCCAGGGTGGCGCGGGCCTCGGACGTGCCCGGGGTGCTGCGCATCAAGGGGTTCTGCCCGGTCGAGGGCAAGCCGATGCGCCTCGTGGTCCAGGGCGTCGGCCGCCGGATCGCGCATCATTACGACCGGCCCTGGCGGGCCGGCGAGGCGCGGGACGGCCGGCTCGTGGTGATCGGCCTCGCCGGCTTCGACCGGGAGGCGGTCGCGGCGGCCTTGGCGGGGTAGGGTGCGGGAGGGCAGGGGGCGGGACGCCCCCTGCCGGGGGCCCGGGGCTGCCCCCGGGCCTTGAGGAGGGGAGCCATGTCGGAGCCCGCGTCGCGGCGCTGGACGGTGCCGGAATTCTTCGCCTGGCAGGAGCGCCGGGAGGCGCGCGACGACCTGGTCGGCGGCGTCCCGGTCCGCGTGATGACGGGCGCCCGCGACCCCGACGCCCTCACGGCGGCCTCCCCGCGCCTCGTCCGCGGGGCGCAGCCGTCCGGCGGGGCCTGATGCATCTCCTGCGCGTCGATTCGGTCTCGCTCGACGAGGGCGAGGCGGCGGTGGATCCGGGCCAGTCGCCCGGGGACGTGGTGGCCCTGTCCTTCACGGATTCGGACCTCGCCGGCCTCGCGGCCGCGCAGGCGGAGGCGGGCCGCGCCGCGGCGATGCCGAGCCTGCGGCTCGCCAAGCTGGCGCGGCTGCGCCACCCCCTCTCGGTCGACCTCTACGCCGAGCAGGTGGTGGCGCGGGCGCGGTTCGTGGTCGTGCGCTGCCTCGGCGGACTCGATTACTGGCGCTACGGCGTCGAGCGGGTCGCGCAGGTCTGCCGGGCCGGCGGCATCCCGCTCGCAATCCTGCCAGGCGACGACCGGCCGGATCCGCGGCTCGCCGCCTTCGGCACGGTCCCGGCCGAGCTGCGCGAGACCCTCGACGCCTATTTCCGCGCCGGCGGGCCCGAGAACCTGCGCCGGATGCTGCTGCGGATCGCGGGCGAGCTCGGCGCGCCGGTGCGGGCGGAGCCGCCGCGGCCGCTGCCGCGGGGCTTCGTGTGGTGCCCCGGCTGCGGGATGACGGAGCCCTCGCGCCTGCCGGCCGCGTGGCCGGGCGCGGCGACGGCCCTCGTGCTGGTCTACCGCTCGGCCGTGCTCGGGGGGGATGCGGCCCCGGCCGCCGCGCTGGCGGCGGCCCTGCACGCGGAGGGGCTCGCGCCCGTCGTCGTCGCGGTGTCGAGCCTGAAGGACCCGGAGGCGGTCGCCGCCCTGCGGGAGGCGATCGTGGCCCGCCCGCCCGCCATCGTGGTGGCGGCCACCGCCTTCTCGGCGCGGGAGGACGCGCGCTTCGTGCTCGACGCGGCCGCCTGCCCGGTGATCCAGGCCTTCACCGTCGGGGCGCCGCGCGCGGCCTGGGCGGCCTCGGGGCGGGGGCTCGGCGCCGCCGACCTCGCCATGCAGGTGGCGCTGCCGGAATTCGACGGCCGCCTCGCCGGATATCCGATCAGCTTCAAGGAGGAGGTGTCCGAGAGCGAGGGCTTCACGCAGCGCCGGGCCATCCCGGATTTCGCCGGCTGCGCGGCCCTCGCCGCGCGGGCGGCCGCCTGGGTCCGGCTCGCGCGCCGGAAGCCGGCGGAGCGGCGCCTCGCGCTGGTCCTGTCCGACTACCCGGCGCGGGGAGGGCGGGCGGGCTTCGCGGTCGGCCTCGACACCCCGGCGAGCGCCGTCGCGATCCTCGACCTGCTGGCGCGGGAGGGCTACGCGGTCGGGCCGCGCCCGGCGCCGGGGGCGCTGATGCGGCGCCTCACCGAGGAGGCGCCCGCCCTGGCGGTGCCGCTCGGCGCCTATCGGGCCTGGCTCGCGCGGCTGCCGGCGCCGTCGCGCGAGGCGCTCGCGGCCGCCTGGGGCGAGCCCGAGCAGGATCCGGCGCTGCGGGAGGGGGCCTTCCGGTTCCGCGCCGCCCGGATCGGGCAGGTGCTCGTGGCGCTGCAGCCGGACCGGGGACGGGCGGCCGGCGATCCCGAATCCCGCAAGGCGGGTTACCACGACCCGGACGCGGTCCCGAGCCACGCCTACCTGGCCTTCCACCTCGCGCTCCGGGAGCAGGCGGACGCGCTGATCCATCTCGGCACGCACGGCACGACCGAGTGGCTGCCCGGCAAGGCGGTGGCGCCCTCGCCCCTGTGCTGGCCCGCCCTCGCGGTCGGGGCGCTGCCGGTGATCTACCCCTTCATCGTCGACGATCCCGGCGAGGCGGCGCCGGCCAAGCGCCGGCTCGGGGCGGTGACGATCGGGCACCTCACGCCCGAGACCGCCGCGGCCGGGCTCGACCCGCAGGCCGCGGCCCTGAGGGAGCTCGTGGAGGAATACGCGACGGCGAGCGTCCTCGACCCGCGCCGGGCCGGGCTGATCGCGCGCGGCATCCTGGAGCGGGCCGACGAGGCGGGGCTGCTCGACGCGGCCGGGATCGACCGGGCGACCCCGATGGAGGAGGCGCTGCCCGCCCTCGACGCGCATCTGTGCGACCTCGCCGAGGTGACGATCCGGGACGGGCTGCACGTGTTCGGGCAGGCGCCGGCGGGCCGCGAATGCTGCGCCGAGGGCGAGCGGGCGGGATTGCTCGCGGCGCTCGACGGGCGCTTCGTGCCGCCGGGGCCGGCGGGCTCGCCCTCGCGCGGGCGCGCGGACGTGCTGCCGACCGGGCGCAACCTCACCACCCTCGACCCGCGGGCCCTGCCGACCCGGGCGGCGTCCCTGCTCGGCGAGAGGGCCGCCGCCGAGGTGGTGCGGCGCTACCTGCAGGACGAGGGCGAGTACCCGGCGCGGATCGTGATGGACCTGTGGGCCTCGCCGACCCTGCGGACGGGGGGCGAGGACGTGGCGCACGCCCTCGCGCTGATGGGGGTGCGCCCGACCTGGGACCATGCCTCGACGCGGGTGACCGGGTTCGAGGTGCTGCCGCTCGCCCTCCTCGACCGGCCGCGCATCGACGTGGCGGTGCGGGTCTCGGGCGCCTTCCGCGACACGTTCCCGGAGGCGCTGGCGCTCCTCGACCAAGCGGCCCGGGCGGTGGCGGCGCGGGAGGAGGAGGATGCGGACAACCCGCTCGCGGCGGCGCGGCGGCGCGGCGAGGCGGTGGCCCGGGTCTTCGGCGCCGCGCCCGGGCGCTACGGGGCCGGGGCGGCGGGGCTCGCCCTCGACGGCGCCTTCGCGGGCCGGGAGGATCTGGGCCGGGCCTACCTCTCCGCCACCGCGCAGGCGGCGGGGCCCGGGGAGGGCGATTTCGCCGGGCTGGTGGCGGCGGCGGATGCCTACCTGCACGCCTTCGACGTGGCCGAGCGCGACCTCCTCGACGGCGACGCGGCGGCGGACGCGATGGGCGGCTTCGCCGCGGCGGCGGCGCTCGCCGGCGCGGCGCCCGCCCTCTACAGCCTCGACGTGAGCCGGCCGGAGGCGCCCCGGGCGCGGACGGCCGCCGAGGACGTGGCGCGGCTGGTGCGGGGGCGGCTCGCCCATCCGCGCTGGATCGCCGCGCAGCTGCGGCACGGCTGGCGCGGCGCGCAGGAACTGGCGCAGGGGCTCGACGCGCTCTTCGTGCTGGCGGCCACCACCGAGGCGGTGCGCGACGCCGATCTCGACCGGCTCTACGGGGCCTGGATCGGCGACCTCGCCACCTGCGAGGCGATCGAGGCGGCGAATCCGGCCGCGGCGCGGGCGATCCTCGACCGGTTCGAGGATCTGCGCCGTCGCGGGCTGTGGCGGAGCCGGCGCAACTCGCTCGCCGCCCTGGACCCCGCATCCCGGGAGGCGGCGGAATGAACCCGGCCCCCCGCCGCGGCTGGTGCCCCGGTGTCGCCCGGCCGATGCCGACGGGGGACGGGCTGCTGGTGCGCGTCCACCCGCCGGCCGGCCGGCTCACCGCCGCCCAGGCCCTGGCCGTGGCCGAGGGCGCGCGGGCCTTCGGCAACGGCCTGATCGACGTGACGGCGCGCGGCAACCTGCAGGTGCGGGGCGTCGGCGCCGAGACCCATCCGGGCCTCGCCGCGCGGCTCGACGCGGCCGGGCTCGGCGACCGGCGGCGGGATGGCGGGCCGCAGCGGCTCACCCTCGCCTCGCCCCTCGCCGCGCGGGAGGACGGGCTCGCCGCGGTGATCGCGGCCCTGGAGGAGGCCGGGCTGCGCGTGGCCGGGCTGCCGGCGAAGACGCTCGTGGCCGTGGAGGCCGATGCCTGGGGGGTCGGGCCGGTCGAGGCGGATCTGCTGGTCCGCCGGCTCGGCGGGCCGGATGCCGGGGCACCCGAGCGCTTCCAGGTCGGCCTCGGCGCGGCGGACGGCCTCGCCTGGACCCGGCCCGTCCCGGCCGACCGGCTCGTGCCCGCCGCGGAGGCGATCCTGGCGGGCCTCGCGGGGAGCGGCGCGCGGCGGATGCGGGCGCTCGACGCGCCGGCGCGGGGCGCGTTGCGCGACGCCGCCGGGCTCGCGCCGGGCCCGCCGCCGCCGGCCGCGCCGCCGCTCGATCCCGGGCCGCACCCGCTCGGGGAGGGACGCGTCGGCCTCGTCGCCGAACTGCCCTTCGGGCGCTGCGACGCCGACCGGCTCGCCGCGCTCGCCGCGGCGAGCGCCCGCGACGGGGACGGCACCCTCCTGCTGACGCCCTGGCGCGGCGTGATGCTCGTGGGGGAGGGCCCGCGGGCGGCGCGGAACCTCGCCGCGGCGGCCGCGGCGGCCGGCCTGATCACCGATCCGGGCGATCCAAGGCGGGCCATCGCGGCCTGCCCGGGCCGCCCGGCCTGCGCCTCGGGCGGCACGGCCGCCTCGGCCGACGCGGCGCGGCTCGCCGCCGCGCGGCCGGACCTCGCGCGGCGGGGCCTCACCCTGCACGTCTCGGCCTGCCCGAAGGGCTGCGCGCATCCGGCCGCGGCCGACCTCACCCTCGTCGGGCAGCCGGACGGCCGCTACGGGGTGGTGCTCGCCGGTCACGCGGGGGGCGCGCCGCGCCTCACCCTCCCTTTCGACGCGGTGCTTGAGCGGCTAAACAGCGCCGAGACCGCCACCGACCTCAGGCACGCATTCCGGGAGCCCGCATGAGCACGCGCCTCGACTATATCCGCGACGGCGCCGCGATCTATGCGCGCTCCTTCGCGATCATCCGCGCGGAATCCGACCTGTCCCGCTTCGAGGGCGCGGCGGAGCGGGTCGTGGTGCGGATGATCCACGCCTGCGGCATGACCGACCTGCCGGCGGACGTGGCGGCCTCGCCGGATTTCGCGCGCGCCGGGGAGGCGGCCCTGCGGGCGGGCGCCCCGATCCTGTGCGACGCGCGCATGGTGGCGGACGGCGTCACGCGGGCGCGGCTGCCGGCCGGCAACGAGGTGATCTGCACCCTCGCCGACCCGCGCGTACCGGGCCTCGCGGCCGAACTCGGCACGACGCGCACCGCCGCCGCGATGGAATTGTGGCGCGCGCGGCTGCCGGGCGCCGTGGTGGCGGTCGGCAACGCGCCGACGGCCCTGTTCCGCCTGCTCGAACTCCTCGACGAGGGCGTGGCCCCGCCCGCCGCGGTGATCGGCGTGCCGGTGGGCTTCGTGGGCGCGGCGGAGTCCAAGGAGGCCCTGGCCGAGGACGGCCGGGTTCCGTTCCTGATCGTGCGCGGGCGCCGCGGCGGCAGCGCCATGGCGGCGGCGGCGGTCAACGCGCTGGCGAGCGAGGTCGAGTGATGGACGCGCTGACCGGGCCGCCGCCGGCGCCCTCCTGCCCGCAGGAGCGCCCCCTCGCCGCCGTCACCGGCACGCTCTACGGCGTCGGGATGGGGCCGGGGAACCCGGACTACCTCACCGTGCGGGCCGTGCGCGTGCTGGAGCGCGCCCATCACCTCGTGCATTTCTGCAAGGCGGGCCGCCGGGGCAACGCCCGCACGATCGCCGACGCGGTGGTGCGCGACCCCGCGCGGGAATGGCCGCTCGCCTACCCGTACACGACCGAACTCCCGCCGGAGGACCCGACCTACGTGTCCGCGCTCGCCCGCTTCTACGACGAGGCGGCGGCCGAGATGGCGCAGGCACTCGGCGCCGGGCGGGACGTGGCGATCCTGTCGGAGGGCGATCCGTTCTTCTACGGCTCCTTCATGCACCTGTGGCGGCGGCTGAAGGACCGCTTCCCGGTGGAGGTGGTGCCCGGGGTGACGGGGATGTCGGGCTGCTGGACGCGGGCCGGGACGCCGATCACCTGGGGCGACGACGTGCTGACGGTGCTGCCGGCGACGCTGCCGGGCCCGGTCCTGGCGCGGCGCCTCGCCGACACCGATGCGGCCGTGATCATGAAGCTCGGGCGGCACCTGCCGAAGGTGCGCGCGGCCCTGGCGCAGGCGGGGCTGCTCGGGCGGGCGGTCTACGTCGAGCGCGGCACGATGGCGGGCGAGGCGATCGTGCCGCTCGCCGAGAAGCCCGACGAGTCCGCGCCCTATTTCTCGATCGTCCTGGTCCCGGGCGAGGGCCGGCGCCCATGAGGCCGGCCCCGTCCATGAGCCCGGCCTCATCGGTGAGCCCGGCCTCGTCCGCGAGCGCGCCTTCGGGGGGGGCGGATCCCCGGGGCGCGGCCGGTCCGGGGCAGCGCGCGGGCTCGGTCTGCGTGATCGGGCTCGGGCCGGGGGATCCGCGCTACCTGACGCCGGCCGCTGCGGCCGCCCTGGCCGAGGCCGAGGATCTGATCGGCTACGCGCCCTACCTCGCCCGGGTGCCCGAGCGGCCGGACCTGGTGCGGCACGCCTCCGACAACCGGGTCGAGGTGGAGCGGGCCCGGCACGCCCTCGCCCTCGCGGCGGCGGGCCGGCGGGTCGCGGTGGTGTCGGGGGGCGATCCCGGCGTCTTCGCGATGGCGGCGGCCCTGTTCGAGGCGCTGGAGGCCGGGGATCCGGCCTGGCGGGCGCTGCCGATCACGGTCGAGCCCGGGATCACTGCGATGCTCGCCGCGGCGGCGCGGGTCGGGGCGCCGCTCGGGGGGGATTTCTGCGCCCTCTCGCTCTCGGACAACCTGAAACCCTGGGAGGTGATCACGGCGCGCCTCGACGCGGTGCTGCGCGCGGACCTGGTGGTCGCCCTCTACAACCCGATCTCGCGGGCGCGGCCCTGGCAGCTGTCCGCGGCGCTCGGGCGCGCGGCCGAGCATCGCGGACCCGGGACGCCGGTGATCCTCGCCCGCGCGGTCGGGCGGCCGGACGAGGCGGTGCGGATCCTGCCCCTCGCCGAGGCCCGCGAGGCGCCCGCCGACATGGCCACGCTCGTGATCATCGGGGCCTCGGCGACCCGGCTGATCCCCCGCGAGGGCGCGCCGCCCTTCGTCTACACGCCGCGCAGCGTGGAGGCGGCGCGATGATTCCGCAGCCAGGCGAGCGCCTCCGCTTGGGTCGCCACCCGGGCGACGGCCGGGAGGGGCGGCTGGCGCACGATCACGACCGGCAGCCCGAGGCTGCGCGCGGCCGCGATCTTGCCGTAGGTGGCGGTGCCGCCGGAATTCTTTGTCACCAGCACCTCGACGCGGTGGCGCCGCATCAGGTCGCGCTCCTCGGCCTCCGCGAAGGGGCCGCGGGCCGTGATGGCGGTCAGGTCCGCGACCGGCAGGGCGTCGCCGACCGGCTCGATCGTGCGCACCAGGTAGGCGTGCTGCGGGGCCGCCGCGAAGGCGGCGAGTTCGAGGCGGCCCACCGTCAGGAAGACGCGCCGGGGCGTCTCGCCGAGCGCCGGGACGGCCTGCGCCACGGTCTCGACCTCGTGCCACGCGTCGCCCGCCACCGCGGCCCAGGGCGGGCGCCGGAGCGCCAGGAGCGGCGTGCCCGTGCGGGCGCAGGCCTCGGCGGCGTTGCGCGAGATCACCTGCGCGAAGGGATGGGTGGCGTCGATCACGGCGTCGACGCCCTCGGCGCGGAGCCACGCGGCCAGTCCCTCCGCTCCCCCGAACCCGCCGATGCGGGTCGCGACCGGCGCGGCGGCCGGCGCCGCAGTGCGGCCGGCGAGGGACAGGGTCGGGCGAAGGGAGGGATCTTCGGCGAGGCGGCGGGCGAGCCCCGTCGCCTCCGTGGTTCCGCCGAGGAGGAGGATGCGCATGGACGCCTTCTCGCCTGAGCCCGGCTCCCTGTCGATCCCGTCGCCCTGGCTCGCGGTGGTCGGGATCGGGGAGGATGGGCGGGCGGGGCTGTCGCCCGCGGCACGGGCCGCCCTCGACGGGGCCGGGCTGGTGGTCGGCGGCGCGCGGCACCTCGCGCTCGCCGCGCCGCTCGCGGCCGAGACGCTGGTCTGGCCGAGCCCGATGCAGGAGGCCTACGCGGCGATCCTGGCCCGGCGCGGCCGGCCGACCTGCGTGCTCGCCACCGGCGATCCGTTCCACTACGGGGTCGGGGCGGAGCTGGCCCGGCGCGTGCCCGCCGCCGAGATGATCGGCTTCCCGCAGCCCTCCGCCTTCAGCCTCGCCGCGTCGCGCCTCGGCTGGCCGCTCGCCGAATGCGCCTGCCTGACCCTGCACGGGCGCGCCCTGGAGCGGGTGATCCCGCATCTCCAGCCCGGCGCGCGGCTTCTCGCCCTGTCCTGGGACGGGACGACGCCGGGCCGGCTCGCGCGGCTCCTGACCGAGCGCGGCTTCCCGGATTCCCGCCTGACGGTCCTGGAGGCGATGGGCGGCAAGCGGGAGCGGCGGCGCGTGGCGACCGCCGCGCAGTTCGGCGAAGCGGAGATCGATCCCCTCAACACCGTCGCGGTCGAGGTCGCGGCCGGGCCGGAGGCGCGGCTGCTGCCGCTCGCCCCGGGGCTCGACGAGGCGTGGTTCGAGACCGACGGGCAGATCACCAAGGCCGAGGTGCGGGCGATCACGCTCGCGGCCCTGCGGCCGCTTGCCGGGCAGCGGCTCTGGGACGTGGGGGCGGGGTCCGGCTCGGTCGCCATCGAGTGGTGCCTGCGCCACCCGGCGAACCGGGCGGTGGCGTTCGAGGCGCGGGCCGACCGGGCGGCGCGGATCGGCCGCAATGCCCGCGCGCTCGGCGTCCCGGACCTGACCGTGCGGGAGGGCCGCGCCCCGGCGACCCTGCGCGACCTGCCGGCGCCGGACGCGGCGTTCCTGGGCGGGGGCCTCTCGGACCCGGCCCTGGTCGCCTGCGTCTGGCAGGCGCTGCCGCCCGGCGGGCGCCTCGTCGCCAACGCGGTGACGCTGGAGAGTGAGCCGGTGCTGATCGATGCCCATCGGCGCCACGGCGGGACGCTGCGCCGGATCGCCATCGCCCGCGCGGAGCCGGTCGGGACGATGCGCGGCTGGCGCCCGGCGATGCCGGTGACGCAATGGGCGGCGACGAAGCCGTGAGCGCCGCGTGGCAGGATCTCGCGGCCGGCGGATGCGCCGTCCGCGGCGTGCCCGATCCGCTCTCCGGTCCCGGCGGCGGGAGCGAGGCGTCGGGCGAGGACGCGGCCGCGGCGCGGCCCGCGCGGCCGGTCATCGCCGGGATCGGCTTCCGGCACGCGACCGGCTCGACGGAGATCGCCGCCCTGGTGCGCGACGCGCTGGCCCGGGCCGGCGTCGCGGCGGGCCGGCTCGGGGCGCTCGCGACGGCGGACGACCGGGCGGCGGACGCCGCCCTGATCGAGGCCGCGGGCGCGCTCGGGGTGCCGGTGATCGGCATCGCGGTCGAGGCGTTGCGGGCGGCGGGGCGGCGGGCGGTGACGCACTCGGCCAGGGTCGCGAGCCTGCGCGGCGTCGGCTCGCTGGCGGAGGCGGCGGCGCTCGCGGCGGTCGGGCCGCAGGGGCGCCTCGTCCTGGCGCGGATCGCGAGCCCCGGCGCCACCTGCGCGCTCGCGGAGACGGGGGATCCGGCGTGACCATCCACTTCATCGGCGCGGGCCCCGGCGCCCCCGACCTCATCACCCTGCGCGGCCGCGACCTGATCGCCCGCTGCCCGGTCTGCCTCTACGCGGGCTCGATCGTGGCGCCCGAGATCCTGTCCTGGTGCCCGCCGGGCGCCCGGCTGATCGACACCGCGCCCCTCGACCTCGACGCGATCCTGGCCGAGATGCGCGCGGCCCATGCGCGGGGCGCGGACGTGGCCCGGCTGCATTCGGGCGACCTCTCGGTCTACAGCGCGGTGGCCGAGCAGCTGCGGCGGCTCGACGGGCTCGGCATCCCGTACAGCCTGACCCCGGGCGTGCCGGCCTTCGCGGCGGCAGCGGCGCTGCTGGGGCGGGAGCTCACGGTGCCGGAGGTGGCGCAGTCGGTCGTGCTGACCCGCACGAGCGGGCGCGCCTCGGCGATGCCGGAGACGGAGCGGCTCGCCGACTTCGCGCGGACCGGGGCGACGCTCGCCGTGCACCTGTCGGTCCAGGTGATCGATCGGGTCGCGGCCGAGCTGATCCCGCATTGCGGGGCGGATTGCCCGGCCGCCGTGGTCTACCGGGCGTCCTGGCCCGACGAGCGCGTGCTGCGCGGAACCCTCGGCGACATCGCCGGGCAGGTGGCGCGGGCCGGGATCGACCGCACGGCGCTGATCCTGGTCGGGCGAGCCCTCGGGGCGGAGGATTTTCGCGAGAGCGCGCTCTACGCGCCGGATTACGACCGGCGCTTCCGGCCGGGCGGCGCGGTCCGGGCGGTCGGCGGGGAGGAGTGACCCGGTTCCCGTCCGATTCGTTCAGGCCAGGGTCTCGACCGGGTCAGGATCCTGCGATGAAGGGAGAGATGTGAGTCCGAGCGCCTCGCGGATAGCGGAGGCTCTGGCGGAGCTGCTCCGGCTGTCGGACGAGCCATGGCGGGCGATCGCGCCGTTCAGGCCCGGCAACCAGCCCGGCGCTCGTCGCGAGGACGACCGCACCATTCTCTCGGGCATCGTGCACGGCATCGCGAGCGGCTGTCGCTGGACGGACTGCCCGGGCGAGTAAGGTCCCTCGACCACGGTCTCCCATCGCTTCCACGGCGGGGCGCGCTCCGGCTTCCGGACTCTCAGGTCGGCCGCCATGGCCGGAGGGTCCGGCGAGGCCGCCGCCCGCGACGCGACCTCCGTCAAGGCTCCGCGTGCCGCCCCGGCGGACAATGAGGGCCCCGCGCCCGGGAGATCGGCGCCCCGCGCGCAGGTCCGACCGCCACGATCCACGTCCTCACCGACGTGATCGGCCGCCGGTGTGGCATCCGCCTCGTCTCCGGCAACGCCGGCGCCGTGAGGACCGCGCCCACCGTGCTGGCCGAGGTGCCGGGTCGGATGTCTCGGCCCATCGCCGACACGGGCGACGCCGCCGCCTGGCTGCGAGGTGAACTGCGTGAGCAGGGCACCGGCGTGGTCATTCCTGGCACCCGCGACCGCAAGATCCGGCTCGACACGCGGCGCGACCGTGACCGTTGGCGGGTCGAGGCGATCTTCTGCCGCCTCAGGGACTTCCGGCGCGTCGCGACCCGCTCCCACGCACCCGCCCGCCACTTCGCCTCGACCCTCGCCCTGGACGCCCTCTTCGCCGTCTGAGGCCGATTGAGTCTCGAGTCTCATATTTTTTGAGGTGCATCATCATCGACATGAATTAATAACAGAATTCAATTCAAGAGACATTTCATTATAAGTTATATATCGCAGACTACCGTGGCAATAATTGTCGATGAAAGCCTTCCTATAGCGCTCTTTAAATCGCTCATGGACTTTTTGCTAATGAGTCCCATAAGCTCCTCGAGATATATTTTTAGGTTTGCAACATGAGATTTTAAACGATATATTTATCTGTCGCCCGTTTTCTCGAATTTTCATATTACGCAATTGTCGTTGTAGACGAACGAGCTCAAGGATTATTTTAAACATGATAATATTGCATCAAGCATTTTCGTCATCAGCCCCGACGGCCCAGGTGGCCCACGTGCGCCCATAGGAGCCGCACAAATTTACTGCGGGCAAGCTCACTCGCGCCATGCATCAGGCCGAACCATGTAGGCAATTGCAAATAATCTACTGCTCTACAAAGCCTTCCTGCCAAGAAATGTTATCTACTTCGTAGCGATCGATAGAAAATCCATCTACATACTCCCTAAATCCTTCGATCATTGACAGTTTCAAGACGGCATCTTTAGCGCTTTTTTCGCTGCTGAATACGCCTATAAACTTGTACTCCTCCGTTCCTTCCAGCTCCCTTGTGTGATGAACAACAAAAACAGAATTCATAGCTCACCTCGACCTATCTCCGTATTTCCTGATCTGGTTGTATTCAGAGCCAGGACCTTTTGGATAATTTCCCTTTCCGTATCGCGCATCCATGACTCGATCTGCAAAATCTCGTCCACTTTCGCCCGGATTTGGCTTTTGTCCTTTGGCCCAGCTTGGAATATCTGTGGCGCGCTCTTTGCCACTTTTCTTGGAGAAGAGAGGCTCACAGATCTTACCTATAACCCCCGCCGCCGCAGCAGCAGCGCCAGCACATAATCCCGGATTGATCATACAAACAGCAGGTACGATAGCAGTCGGGTTAAGCCCCGTTGGGTCCGTCCACATAACCGGGCTCTGGCGAACGTACCCGTATAGGCTTACTCCGTCACCGGTAACGCGCAAATTTAACTCAGCCGCGCCCACTGCCTCCGCAATATCAGTGCTGCTTTCCAGCCCGAACGCGCTTTGCAACAAGAAGCCGCTCTGGCGAGGCGTGGCAAGCGCCGATATCTGCGGTCCCTGGTTGAGCCCCAGCGGATCGGGTTGGGTGTACCGTCCTGTCGTGGCATCGTAGTGCCGGTTCCAGTTGTAGGCCAGCCCGGCCTCCAGCTGGAACCACTGCCCCGGGAACCGCATCGACAGCGCCGCAGGGCCCGTCAGCGACGACACCGCCCCGAACGGCTCGTACACCGCACGCCACTTCACCGCCTTCGTCGCGTCCGTCATCAGCTCCGGACGCCCCAGGTGATCCACGTGCACCCACAAGAGCGTCGGGCTCCCCGCGCCCGCCGAACTGTCCACCACCGCCACCGGGATGTCGCCCGCCCAGACGTATTCCCGCACCGCCTGGCCCGCCCCGTCCGTCTCCGCCAGCACGTGGTCCCAGACATCGTGGATCAGGTGCTGCGTCCCCGACGGCGTGCTGTTCACCACCTGGCGCACCGACAGACGGTTCTTGCCGTCGTAGAGGTAATTGGCTTTCACCACCCCGCCGACCGTCACCTGCGCGATCCGGCCCGCATCGCTGATCGCGTAGGCGTAGGCCGTGCCCGCGCGCGTGTCCCCGGTCAGGTTCCCGGCCGCATCATAGAGGAACGAGCGCACCGCCGTCCCGCCCTGGCCGACCCCGCTCAGCCGGTTCGACCCGCCCGGGTAGGCGTAGGTCTGCGTGTCAACGGGCTTCGAACCTTCCGCAATTTCGGGCGCGCAATTTTCCTCAGATCGGCGGGCTCGGCGGTCAGGCGATGCCGAGGTGAGCACCTCCATTCTTGGGCGGGCGTCCGCGCCGACGCGGAGGCGGGGCGAGCGGCGGAGCCTGCAGGGCTGCCTTCGAGCGGATGTGCTCGGGCATGAGCGCGGTGTGCTGGCGCAGCCGGTAGCTTGAGCCCTCGATCTGCACCACCACGGCGTGGTGAAGCAACCGGTCCAGCAGCGCGGTCGCCACCACCGGATCGCCGAACACCTCCCCCCACTCTGCAAAGCCGCGGTTCGAGGTCAGGACCATCGCGCCCCGCTCGTAGCGCGCGTTGACGAGCTGGAAGAACAGGTTGCCCCCGCCCGGCACCACCGGCAGGTAGCCGATCTCGTCCACGATCAGCAGCGCCGGCCGGCAGAAGTAGCGGATCTTCTCGCGCAACGTTCCTTCCCGCTCGGCCCGCGCCAGCGTTCCCACAAGGTCGGCCAGGGTGGTGAAGTACACGCTGCGGCCCGCCTTCACCGCCTCGACCCCGAGGGCCACCGCCAAGTGGCTCTTGCCGGTGCCGGGCGGGCCGAGGAAGTGCAGCACCTCGCAGCGGTCCACGAAGCCCAGCTCGGCCAGGGCCAGGATGCGGGTGCGGTCGAGCGAGGGCTGGAAGGCGAAGTCGAAGCCCGACAGCGTCTTGACCGTCGAGAGCCGCGCCATCACCAGCGCGGTCTTCACCCGCCGGCTCTCGCGTAGGCTCAGCTCCTCGCTCAGCAGGGCATCGACCGCCTCCAGCGCGCTGAGTTCGCCGCGCTCCAGCCGCCGCACGGTGGTGTCGACGATCTCCAGGGCGCGCGGCATCTTCAGCCCTACCAGCGTGGCCTTGATCCGCTCGACCAGTGGGGGGATCAGCTCGCCAGTTCCGCTCATGCCGCGTCTCCCCGGTCGGTCCTGGGCACGCCGGCTCCCGCGAGTTGGCGGGCTACGGCGTCGTAGATGGCCAGCGGGCGACGCGCGACCTGGTCGCCGGCGCGCCTGACGACCACCGGCTCGGCAGGGTCTCGTGGCTCGGGCGGGGGAGATCGCGGCCGCCGATGGGCTGGATCGACCTGCGTCAGCCCACGCCCTTCCAGGGGCAGGTGGCAGGCAACGAGCTCACCCGCCTCGTAGATGCGGATCTGATCGGCCAGCACGTGCACCTCCAGGGCGCGGCGGCGGGTGGTGTCGGGCACGCTGTAGAGATTGCCCGCCACCGAGACGAAGCCCTCGTGGGTGACGCGCCGCTCCAGGCTGAGCACGGCTTCGTAGGGCACGGGCGGCAGCGCCCGCAGCTGGCTGCGCTCCTCCGCGAAGGCGTCGGCGACGATCCGCTTGGTCGTGGCGTGCCGGCGGGCGTTGGCCACGGTGTCGAGCCAGTGCCGCAGCTGGTCGTTCAGGTCGTCGAGGTTGCGGAACGAGCGGGCGAGGAAGAAGTCCTCGCGCAGGTAGCGGAACGGGCGCTCGACCTTGCCCTTGGTCTTGGCCCGGTAGGGACGGCAGGCGCGCGGCAGGAACCCGTAGTGGCGCGCGAGATCGAGAAGGCTGCGGTTATAGATGACCAAGCCGTCGGGATCCTCGCCGATCACGGCGGTCTTCATGCGGTCGTAGAGGATCTCGCGCGGGGCGCCTCCAAGGGCCTGGAAGGCGGCGATGTGGCAGCGCAGGACCGTCTGCAGATCCTGGTGGACGACGAAGCGGGCCCAGAGATAGCGCGAGTGGCCCAGCACCATCGCGAACAGCCAGACGATGCGGGTCACGCCCGGCTCGTCGGCGAAGACGACCTCGAAGCGGGCGAGGTCGACCTGGGCCTGCTCGCCCGGCGGGGTCTCGAAGCGGCGCTCGATAGGCAGAGGAGCTGAGGGGCGAAGCAGGGCCACGGCTCGCTTCACGGCGGTGTAGGCCCCTGCGAAGCCGCGCTCCTTCAACTCGCGCCAGAGACGGACGGCCGTAAGCTGCGGGTAGGCGGCCAGGCGCTCGCGCAGGTAGGGCAGGAAGGCGTCGGTGGCCCGCGCGCGGGGGGATCGCGGTCCGTAGACGGGCGGCTCGAGGCCGCGGGCGATGTACTTGGCGACGGTCTTGCGGTCGAGGCCGAGCTGGCGGGCGATGGCGGTGACCGAGAGGCCCTGCCGGTGGAGGTCCAGGATCGTCATGAGTTCCCCGAGGCTGACCACCGCGCCGCTCCCTCCCGCCACGGGGACCAGCTTCGGTGAGACGGCCGCCGCGCGGGCATCCCGCCTCAAACAGGAGGCTCAGGGGCGGCCGGGAGGGTGGGGAAAATTGCAGGCCCACAAGTGAGGAGGATCCAACGCCCGCTCACACTGCGTACTGGTCGTGCCCGCCACCGTGCGCGTCTCGCTCAGCCGGTTGCCGACCTTGTCGTAGCTCCAGCTCAGGCTGCCGTAGGGGCCCGTCGCCGTCAGCAGCCGGGCCGCGTCGTCGTAGGTGAAGCGCTGCGTCTGGCCCGGGTCGATCGTGTCGTTGTTCAGCGCCATCAGGTTGAGCCCGTCGCCGACCCAGTGGTAGCGCGTGATCAGGCTCGGGCCGCCCGAGGCCTGGTCGAGGAACAGCCCGTCCAGCCGGTACTCCAGGTCGTTGTTCGACCACATGTTCAGCCCGTTGCCGAAGGTGAGGCCGCGCAGGCCGCCGAACGGGAAGTACCCCGCCCAGGAGGCGATCACCTGCTCGGGCGCGGTCGCGGACATCTTCAGCCCGACGGAGTTCACCCGGCCGAGCGCGTCGTAGCCGTAGGTGACCACCCGCCCCGACGGGTAGGTCAGGAACAAGAGCCTGCCGCTGCCGGCCGCGTCGTAGGTGTAGGCCACCGTGTGCGCGTGGCCGCCGATGGTGCGCACCTCGCCGGTCACCCGCCCGACCGCGTCGTAGTAGAAGTCCGAGCTGCCGGCCGCATCCTGCATCCGCGTGAGCCGCCCCCGGCCGGTCGGCCCGCCCGCGGTGTCGTCGTAGCCGAAGCTCTCGTTGAGGGCCGCGGTCGGGTAGGAGCGGGAGGTGAGCCGGCCGGCCGCGTCGGAGCTGTAGGTGGTGGTGACCCCGCGCGCGTCCGTCTTGCGGATCATCAGCCCGCGGGCGTCGTAGTCGTAGACGGTGGTGCCGCGGTCGGGCGAGGTCTCCTGGATGACCTCGCCGAAGCCGTTGCGCACATAGGTGGTCGCGAGATTGCGGGGGTCGGTGTAGGTGGTCTCCTCGTCCTTGGCGTTGTAGGCGTGCTGGACCACGCCCCCGTCGCGCTCGGTCTCGGTGACGAGGCGGCTGAGCGCGTCGAAGCCGAAGCCGAGAGCCTTGCCGCGCGGGTCGGTGACGGTGGTGAGGTTGCCGGTCCTGTCGTAGGCGAAGCTCCAGGTGCGGCCCTGGCCGCCGACCTGCTTGATGAGGCGCCCGAGCTCGTCGAAGGTGTTGGCGAGGCGGAACATCTGGGTTGAGCCGTCGGCCGCCGTGATGGTCTTGGCGGTGGCATTGCCCATGGCGTCGCGGGCGTAGGTGACGCTCTCGCCGAGGGTGTTGGTGACCTTGATCAGGCGGCGGGCCTCATCCCAGGTCAGGGTGTAGCTGGCACCGGCAGGCTCGGTGTAAGTGGCGAGATCTCCCGCCGGAGTGTAGCTGAAGCTCCAGGCGGTCTGCGACGGGCCCGGATTGATCGTCATGCCGGTAAGGCGGCCGGCATCGTCGTAAGCAAAGGCGGTGACGACGCTGTCCGGACCGGTGACGGAGGTAGGCTGTCCGCGGCCATTCCAGGCAGTCACGGTGCTGACCTGTCCCAGTTCATTGGTCGCTGTTTGGAGAAAGCCGTTGGAGTTGTAGGTGTAGGAAACCGTATCGCCGGGTCCGGGCAAGGGTCCGTCGACGGAGGTGAGCAGCCCGGTCGTCGCATAGCCATAGGTCCAGGCCCGCACGCGTCCATTGGTGGAGAACGGGACCGTTTGAGACGTCGTGTCCGTCTGGGTGACTTGGGTCAGTTGCCCCGTGGCGCCGTAGGCAAAGTCGGTCGTGAGACCTGGCTCGACGGTTCGCACGGGCAGGTTGAAGGTGGGGTGCCACAGAATCGTCGTCGTGGAGACCTGCGGGGTTCCGGATCCGCGCGTGATCGAGGTGGGCCGGCCGAGCGCGTCGCGCACGTACGCCGTGACCCGCCCTTCCTCATCGGTCTCGGTTGCGATGAACTTGTTCGTATCATACGTGATGCGACGGGTGCTCGCGACGCAATTCGCGCTCGGCTGACCATCGATGGACACCAGACGTACGTCGCCCTCGCCCGTGCGCGTGAAATTGTATACCTCGGCTTTTCCGAGAGGATTGATGACCGTCGTGGTCGGAGAGGAGGCCGTGCCTCCGAAGCTCAAGCTGTACGTCTGATTCGATCCCGCATGCATCGACGCGGTGGTCCGACCGGATGCGTCGTACGCGAATGTCGCGAATCGCACGCCCCTCTCGTCGGAGATGCCCGTCAAGAGATTGGGAAATCTTGTGTTTTCATAGTGATAGGAAAACGACCCGGTGACGTGACCAGCCGCGTCGATCTTCTCGACCTTCGTCAGGCGTTGGACGCGTCCAACGGATGGGTTTGCCGGAGCAGGGTCATAAGTATAGCGAAGCTGACCGCCGCCTGGAAGGCCGATCTGGCTGATAGCCTCCGGCACCGGGCGTGATCCCTCAAAATCTTTGACTGCCGTTATATTATAAAATCTCCAGGAAATAGAGAATGCCCTGCCGAGGTTGTCGCTGATCGCCGCGAGCTCATCAGACGGGCCATAAGAAAAATTCAACTGATATCCGTCAGGCGATAATAAACTTATAGGCCTACCAATGATATAATTGTTCTTTTCATTAATGTCGCGGTTGAACGTTTTGAGGATCCATACTCTCCTGGACGGATCTGTGACACGCCATTGCTGCGAGGCGGCGGTCACATCGTTCCAGTTCGAAGGAGGAGATCCGACGAAGGACAGGCTGTATCCGGTTTGGACCACTCCCTTGGCGGCAGCGAATGATCCGTTCGACAGCGCGAAATCATGGGCGGTGCCGTCAGGAGCATGGATTGTCACTCTTCCATTTTCGCCGATGTGGAGCTCCATCATAAAATCGAAGCGCCAGCCATTTACGTCGCCGCGGACCGGGCCTCTCCACGACGACACATTTGTGATTTGTGGAAAGCTACGGTATGAGCGCCCAATATAGAATCTCCCATCCGATGTCGAGAAATCTGTCTTCTTCTCTAATTTTGAGCCTGACGACACCATGACTGGATTACCAACAACTGGATTGACGTTTCCTGTGTTGTTGGCAACACACTCCACGGGTTCGCGAATCGGTATAGGAACGCACCGACTGTTCCCGTAAGGCGTGTAGCCGTCCGGACAGCTGAAGCTGACCCAGGCCGGGAGCCTCACCCAGCACGAGTTGATCCCGCCTCCTGTCTCTTGAGGGCAGAGGTATTGGAAGCTTGTCCACCGACACCCTGCAAAGTATGGATTGTCGTCTGTCATGGATGGCACCAGTAATCTGCTGAAGCCATTGTCCATTCCGGACCATCTCCACTGAGCTGCGCACGCCGCCTCTGGCGACCCTGCGCAGGTACCCGATGCCCCGTCGCACCATTGCCCGAGAGGTGCGTCTTGTGCACGCACCACAACAGCGGAATTTCCTATAAGGATAATTATTGTTAGTATATATATGAGATTTTTACATTTCTGCTTATAAAAATGACGAAAATACGCCCTTCTGATGACGCTCACTGCAAAGCTTAAGCCGGCTAAGAATCTCATCGACATCGGCAGATCTCGGTAGCGAATCTTTCTGCCATGCTGAAGAGCGCTTCGTTGAGAGTCAATGACGCAAGGGAATGAAGCCTTCTGAGCGCTGTTCCGGAGTGTCTGTGCCCCGCGCCACGCCAGTCAACGGTCCACGGAGGCGAGCGCGTCTCGCAAGAGACGCATGCACCTTTCTCCTGCTCAGGATTTCTCCCGACGATTGCCGCGAACTCGGCCCGATCCCAGCTTCCGGATGCTGATCACCTTTCACAATGCATCGTCATGCAGTTGCCGGCGCACGTCGCCGCGATGTCAGACAGTATGGTCCGAAGAACGCACATGACGTGCTCGCGATCGCAACCGGTCACGGTGGAGAACTCGCGGAGGATGGTGCGCTCTGCGCCGTCGTGAATGGCTGCGGTCAGAGGTCCGCCACGCCGTCAGCAATCCATCGCGCGTTTCGACGCGCGGCGAAGCGGTCCTGCAATGCCGCCGCGCTGCGATGCGCGACCACGCCCGGCATCGCGCATTCCTCCACAGGTCGTCCCGGATCCTCCTCCGCACCCGCGAAAGCAAGAAGAAACGCCCACCGCCGAGGCAACGGCCACGCCAGAAGCCAAGCTGACCGGACGAAACCCCTGCGAGGCGGGGACCGCCTCACCCGACCCGCCGGAACGGCGCCGCGCCCGCCACCTGTCCCTCGCGGTCGAACACCACCACCTCGAGCGCGATGCCCGCGCCGCGCAGGGCGGCCGCGGCCGTCTCCCAGGCGTGACGGGCCACCACCTCCGCCAGGGGCAGATCCCGCGCCTGCGCGAGGCGCAGCACCTCCAGCGCCGTGTTCGCCCCGGCCGCCCGCGCGGCGAGGTCGGGTCCGCCGCCCGCCTCGGCGACCCGCGCGGCGAGCCAGGCGAGATCGACCGGGCCGGCCCGGGAATGCAGGTCGAGGAGGCCCTGGCCGAGCTTCGTCATCTTGGCGAAGCCGCCCGCCACCGTCACGCGCGGCACCGGGTGGCGGCGCAGGTACTTGAGCATCCCGCCCGCGAAATCCCCCATGTCGATCAGGCCCTCGGGCGGGAGCCCGTGCAGGCGCTGCACCGCCGCCTCGGAGGTCGAGCCGGTGGCGCCGGCCACGTGGGCGAGGCCGCTCGCCCGCGCCACGTCGATGCCGCGGTGGATCGTGTCGATCCAGGCCGCGCAGGAATAGGGCACCACGATCCCGGTCGTGCCGAGCACCGAGAGGCCGCCCAGGATGCCGAGGCGGGGGTTGAGGGTGCGCAGGGCGATCTCCTCCCCGCCGGGGATCGCGATCTCCACCACGACGTCCGGGGCGCGGCCCTCGACCTCGGCCAGGGCCGCCGCGATCATCCGGCGGGGCATCGGGTTGATGGCCGGCTCGCCGACCGGCAGGGGCAGGCCGGGCCGCGTCACAATGCCGATGCCGGGGCCGGCCCGGAAGGTCACGCCGGAGCCCGGGGCGCCGGGACGCACCGTCGCGAGGACGAGGACGCCGTGCGTCACGTCGGGATCGTCGCCCGCATCCTTGACCACGCCGGCGCGGGCGCCCTCCGCCAGGCGCTCGCTCGCCGCGAGCGCGAAGGCGGGGCGCAGGCCCCCGGGCAGCGGGATCTCGACCGGGTCCGGGAAGGCGCCGGTGCGCAGCCCCGCGAGGGCGGCCTTGGCGGCCGCGGCCGCGCAGGCGCCCGTGGTCCAGCCGCGCCGCAGGGGGCCGCTCGGGGGCATCTCGTCCATGGCCCGGGTGGTATCACCCGGGGGCGGCCGGGTAAAAGGCGGCGCGCCGCGTGCGCCAGGAGTCCGATGCCGTGACCGACCTTTCCGCCTGCGGCCCGCTGCCCACCCGCGGCCTGCTGATCGCCGCCCCCCGCTCGGGCTCGGGCAAGACCACGGTGACGCTCGCCATCCTGCGCGCGCTCGCCCGCCGGGGCCTCGCGGTGGCGGGCGCCAAATGCGGCCCGGACTACATCGACCCCGCCTTCCACGCCGCCGCGACCGGCCGCCCGAGCTACAACCTCGACAGCTTCGCCATGGACGACGACCTCCTCGACGCGGTGGCGGCCCGCGCCGCGGCGGGCGCCGACCTCCTCGTCGCGGAGGGCTCGATGGGCCTGTTCGACGGCGTCGTCGCCGAGACCGGCCGCAGCGGCGCCAACGCGGACGTGGCGGCGCGCTACGGCTGGCCGGTCGTGCTGGTGCTCGACGTCTCGGGCGCGGCGCAATCGGCCGCGGCGGTGGCGCTCGGCTGCCGGCTCTACGATCCCCGCCTCGCCTTCGCGGGGGTGATCCTCAACAAGGTCGCGAGCCCGCGCCACCGCCGCCTCGTCGAGGCGGGGCTCGCGCGGGCCGGGCTGCCGGTGCTCGGCGCGATCGGGCGCGACGCCGCCCTGGTCCTGCCGGAGCGGCATCTCGGCCTCGTGCAGGCGGAGGAGACCGGCGATCTCGCGGCGCGGCTCGACCGGCTCGCCGCCCTCGCCGAAGCCTCCCTCGACCTCGACGCGCTGCTGCGGGCGGCGGGCGGCCGGGTGCCCGCTTCCGGGCGTCACCGCCTGCCGGACCCGCCGGGCCAGCGGATCGCCCTGGCGCGGGACGCGGCCTTCTCCTTCGTCTACCCGCACATGACGGCCGGCTGGCGGGCGGCGGGGGCGGAGCTGGTGCCGTTCTCACCGCTCGCCGACGAGCCGCCGCCCCCGGATTGCGACGCCTGCTGGCTCCCCGGCGGCTACCCGGAGCTGCATGCGGGCCGGCTCGCCGCGGCGGGGCGATTCCTCGCGGGCCTGCGCGCCTTCGCCCGCGCGCGACCGGTGCACGGCGAGTGCGGCGGCTACATGGTGCTCGGCGAGGGGCTGGAGGACGCGGGCGGGCATCGCCACGCCATGGCGGGGCTCCTGCCGGTCGCCACCTCCTACGCGCGGCGCAAGCTCCATCTCGGCTACAGGCTCGCCGCCCTCCTCGGCGACGGGCCGCTCGGCCGGGCCGGGGACACCGTGGTCGGGCACGAATTCCACTACGCCAGCGAACTGACGCCGGCCGCCGACGCGGCCTGCGGCCTCGCCCGGGTCAGCGACGGGGAGGGACGCTCCCTCGGAATCGCCGGCCACCGGCTCGGCCGGGTGAGCGGCAGCTTCTTCCACCTCATCGGCGGGCGCTGAGCCCCGGCCCCGCATCGCCGGACCGTCGCGGCCGGGCCGGGAGGCCGTCGGACAACGCACCCGGCGCGGCGCCGCGCGTCACTCGGCGCAGCACGTCACTCGGCGCAGCACGTCACTCGGCGCCGCCGTTCGCCAGACCGGCGGGGCGGCTCAGCCTCGCGGCCGAGCGGACGATCGCCAGCACCTCTCGGCGCAGCTGATCGTCCTCGATCTGCACGTAGGCGCGCAGCACGTCGATGGCGCCCTGGGTGCTCAGGAACCCGAACACGTTCTCGTCGTTGCCCTGCGTGTCGCTCGGATCCTCGAAGAAGGCCGAGACCGGGACTTCAAGCAGCCGGGCGATCTCCCTCAGCCGCCCGGCCCCGACGCGATTCTGCCCCTTCTCGTATTTCTGCACCTGCTGGAACGTCACGCCCACGGCGTTGCCGAGCGCCGTCTGGCTCAGACCTTTCGCCTTGCGCAATGCCGTGATCCGGATGCCCACGAGGCGATCGACCTCTGTAGTCTGCTTAGGCATGTGTCCTCGACACTCTGTCTCAAACCCGCATCGCCTCCGGGTCCTTTCCGGACCCGGCCGCGCGGCCCACCCCGTCCCGCACGGCGCCGGGCTCGCGCCCCGCGCCGTGCGGCCCTGAACTCTCGCGCCCGCCGCGGGGATCCCGCCCGGTCAACACGCCGCGGCGCGGCGACAACACCGCGGCGCCGCCAAGACGTCGCCGCCAAGACGTCGCCGCCGATACCGGCCGATGGCAGCGCTGCCGCTCCGCGACCGGATGCCGCTCACCGCTCATCCTGGCCTCGCGTGCCAAGCTGCGCCCGATTGATCTGCCATGCAACCGGACCTGCGTCTACTCGGCTACCTGGAATTCCCAAGAGGAATACAGAAGAAAGATTACTGAGTTGGCCGTCGATCAACACCCGACGCGGTGCGGGAGTGGTGCGGCGCCCGGCCAGGCCGCCTTGATCGGGGCCGGAAAATCGCCTTCAGTCGCGGCCGATCACGGAACGGCCGGGTCCGGCCGCGGCCGCATCTGGAAGGAACTGCAGCATGTTCATCGCGATGAACCGGTTCAAGGTCTACAAGGATGCGACGGCGGATTTCGAGCAGGTCTGGCTCGGCCGCGACAGCCATCTCGGCGAGATGAAGGGCTTCGTGGCGTTCCACCTCCTGCGCGGGCCGGAGCACGAGGACCACGTCCTCTACGCCTCGCACACCGTGTGGGCCTCGCGGGAGGATTTCGAGGCCTGGACGCGCTCCGAGCAGTTCCGCAAGGCGCATAGCCGCGCGCCGGGCACGAAGCCCCTCTACCTGACGCATCCGCAATTCGAGGGTTTCGAGGCGGTGCAAACGATCGCGGCGCGGGCCGAGGCGGCCGAGTAGGTCCCGCGCGGGGCGTCCGGATCGCGGTTCAGGCCCTTGACGGCACAGATTTCCCGCTGACGACCGGGGCGGCGCCGGGGATCGCGCGCCGCTCAGGCCCGCGCCGCCCCGTCGAGTCGCGGCAGGAAGGCCGCGATCAGCCCGATCGCCGGCAGGAACGCGCAGATCCCGTAGACGAATTCGATGCTGGTGCGGTCGGCGAGTTCCCCGAGCGCGGCCGCGCCGAGGCCGCCCATCCCGAACGCGAAGCCGAGGAAGAGGCCGCCGACGAAGCCGACGCGGCCCGGTAGTAACTCCTGTGCATAGACGATGATCGCCGGCATCGCGGAGGCGAGGATTAGGCCGATCGGAATCGTCAGGATCACGGTCCAGACCAGGTTCGCGGAGGGCAGCGCCAGGGTGAAGGGGAGCACGCCGACGATCGAGCCCCAGATCACCACCTTGCGGCCGAAGCGGTCGCCGATCGGCCCGCCGATCACCGTGCCGACCGCGACCGCGCCCAGGAACACGAAGAGCAGCACCTGCGATTCCTGCACCGACACGCCGAAGCGGTGCAGCAGGTAGAAAGTGAAGTAGGACGTCAGGCTCGCCATGTAGAAGAACTTGGAGAAGATCAGCAGGAGCAGGATCGCGATCGTCGCGACGATCCGGCGCCGCGAGAGGGGCTCCGCGGCCGCCGCGGCCGGCCGACGCCGGGCCGCCCCCTGCTGCTGCGCGAGCCGCTTCCGGTACCAGCGTCCGATCCCGGCGAGGACGAGGCAGCCGGCGAGGGCGGCGAGGCCGAACAGGGCGACGCTGCCCTGCCCGTGCGGGACCACGATGAAGGCGGCCAGCAGCGGGCCCGCCGCCGTGCCCGCATTGCCGCCGACCTGGAACACCGATTGGGCGAGGCCGTAGCGCCCGCCCGAGGCGAGGCGGGCGACCCGGGACGCCTCCGGGTGGAAGATCGCCGAGCCCGTGCCGACCAGGACCGCCGCGACGGCGAGGCCCGGGAAGCTGGAGGCCGTCGCCAGGAGGAGCAGGCCAGCCAGCAGGAGCAGCATCCCGGCCGCGAGCGAGAAGGGCTGCGGGCGCCGGTCGGTGGCGAGCCCGACCACCGGCTGCAGCACCGAGGAGGTGAGCTGGAAGGCGAGGGTGAGGAGCCCGATCTGGCCGAAATCCAGCCCGTAGGCCTGTTTCAGCACCGGGTAGATCGCCGGCAGCAGGGACTGGATCAGGTCGTTGAGGAAGTGGGCGAGGCTCAGGCCCGCCAGCACGGCGGCTGCCGGCCCGGCCGGCCTGCGCGCCGCGCCCGCCACCCCGCCGTCCCTCGCCCGCGCATCCATGGCCGCTCTCCCGGTGATCCGGGGGCTTCTAACATCGCACCGGACGCGAGGATGCCGGGGCGGCTGCAGGGCCGGGTTGCGCGGGCGCCGGTCCCGGCCTTGCTCAGCTTGGCCCGTCCCGCCGGGGCGGATGCGCCCGCGTCCCATTCCGGCACGGACAGCCCGCAGGACCGAGCCGCCGAGGGACGCCGCCGCGTCCCGGGGAGGCTCAACCCGGAACAGCTGCCCGCATGCAACACGAACGGTTCACCCCTTTCGGAAGCTCCGCCGCCAGCGCGGCCGAGCGGCGCGCCATCTGGAGCGCGCTGCTGCCGCGCCGCCGCCGCGGGCTGGTCCGGGCCGCGATCGGCGTCGGCGCGGCGCTCGCCGAGTTCGGCGCGGTGCTCGGGACGGTGCTGAGCGCCCAGGCGGTCTATCACGCCGCGGTGCTGCACGCGGCCGTGCCGCTCGGCGCGGCCCTCCAGGTCGGGCTGCTGCTCGGCCTGCTGGTCATCCTGCCGAACCTCGCCCGGGGCGAGTACAGCATCGAGACCTACCTGGCGGGCGGCGTCCACCCGCGCCGCAGCGCGAGCCTGTGGCTCGCCGCCTGGGCGCTCCTCCTGGTGATCGGCTTCCTCACCAAGACGACGAGCGACGTCTCGCGCGTCGCCGCGGTCGCCGCCTTCGCGGCCGGGCTGCCGGTGCTGCTCGCCACGCGGGGCCTCTGCCTCTCGGCGGTGCGCCGCCTCGCCACGCCCCGCTCGGGATCGGTGCGGCGGGTCCAGCTGATCGGCTACGAGCAGGATATCGCGAGCTTCTACGCCAGCCACGACGCGGAGGCGCTCGGCGTGCGGGTGATCGGGGCGAGCTACCTGCGCGGCGTCCCGGCGGGGATCGCGCCGGAGGAGCGGCGCCGGCAGATCGGGGAGGATCTCGACCTCGCCGTCTCGGTGGTGCGCTTCCTGCGCCCCGACGACATCTTCGTGCTGGTGCCCTGGACGGAGGCGGAGGACGTCGAACTCTGCGTGGACGCCTTCCTGCGCGTTCCGGCCGCCCTCCACCTGCGGCCCGGCCAGGTCATGGACCGCTTCGCCGACATCCGGCTCGCCCGGGTCGGCCGGCTCACCGGCCTGAATGTCGGGCGCGCGCCCCTGAGCCCGGGCGAGGTGGCGCTCAAGCGCGGCTTCGACCTCGTGGTGGCGGGCGCCGCGCTGGTGATCCTGTCGCCGATCCTGGCGATGATCGCGATCCTGATCCGCCTCGACAGCCCAGGCCCCTGCCTGTTCCGCCAGAAGCGCTACGGCTTCAACCAGGAGGCCTTCTCGGTCTACAAGTTCCGCAGCATGCGGGCCGAGCCGGAGGGCGCGTTCCGGCAGGCCACCCGCAACGATTCGCGGGTCACGCGGGTCGGGCGCGTCTTGCGCCGCACCAACCTCGACGAGCTGCCGCAGCTCCTCAACGTGCTGCGGGGCGACATGTCGCTGGTCGGGCCGCGTCCGCACGCGCTGGCGCACGACCGCAGCTTCGAGCGCCGGATCGCCCGCTACGCCCGCCGCCACAACGTGCCGCCGGGCATCACCGGCTGGGCCCAGGTGAACGGGCTGCGCGGCGAGACGCTGACCGACGCCGACATGCAGCGGCGCGTCGAGCACGACCTCTACTACATCGACAATTGGTCGTTCTGGTTCGACCTCCAGATCCTGGCGATGACCCTGTTCGCCCGCAGCTCGTTCCGCAACGCCTATTGAGTTGCCGGGGGCCGGGCCGCCCGCCGTCGCGCCGGCGGTCGCCGCGTGAGGAGGGCGGATCGTTAAGGTTGCGGAGGCATGATGCCGCCTTCCTGCCCACGATGGGGTGCGGCCTTGTCCCTGCGTCTCCAGCTCGCCGTCGGGTCCCTCGCGGTCCTCGGCTTCGCCACGATCTGCGCCGTCTCGGCCGTCAACCTCGACCGGCTGCCGGCCGCCTCCGCGCCCCTGCCGCAGCAGGTCGCGGCGGTGCGGGCCCTGCCCGAGGAGCCGATGACCACCGGCTCGATCGCTGCCGCGCCGGTCCCGGCCCCCGTCGCCGTCAAGCCCCGCGCGAAATCCGCCAGGGCGGAGCCCGCCCGGGACCCGGCCTTCGATTCCGAGCGCCTCGTCCAGCTCCTCAACGCCGCCGCGGCCGGGACGGCCAAGCCGATCGGGCGCTGAGGCCGGCCCAGGCCCGGGCGGCGCGGCAGCCTTGATCCAGCGCAAGGAGATGCGAGCGGAGGCGGCGCATCACGGGGACGCCCGCCAGGAGGGGGTTGTCCATGTCCGCTTCCGCAACGATCCGCGATCCGATCCCCGCCCGCACCCTCACCAGGGCGGCCGTGGCCGTCGTCGTCTCGGTTCTGTTCAGCATCGCGGTGCTGATCTGCTACGCCGTGCTGGCCGTGCTCTTCAATCTCGGCGCGTTCGGGATCGAGGTCACCACGGGCATCATCAAGATGCTGTGCCTCACCGTGATCCTGACCTACCTCGCGGCGGGGCGCCTGCTCTGGTCGCGCGAGGCGCGCTTAGCCCTCACTGAGCGGAATTGATCACGACGGCGTGCAAACGTGATCACGACGGCGTGCAAACGCGCCCGGCATATGGCGCAGACGACCATCGTGAGGACGAGTAATCCGGCAAATGCGCCTTCGCAGCCGTTAATCCGATGGCGTCCGCCGCAACGGAACTCAAGATGATGGGAACGAAAAACCCAGCATACGCGTGTACCTAGAGCATTTTCCGACGAAATGGATGCCGGTTCGTCGCAGAAAATGCGGCAAGATCAAAGACCTAGAGCAGCACCCGATTGCAACGTGATCGGGTGCTGCTCTAGAGAGACGCTGGCGTTCGGGCTCGATTCCCCCAGGAGCTTGGGAAGCCACTGCTGCCGACGTAGGCGTTGTAGAGCGCACGCAGAACACTGACGTCAAACACTACCATAAAGAGCGACAGAGCCAGCAGTAATTTTGGTAACAGTTCTCGCGTCCGTCAATCCTTATATATCTTCAAGACGCTCTCATTGACAGCGTCTCGATGTCCTACTTTTGCCGAATTTATTGAGTTTGCAAAAATATGTTAAGCTACCATGCTGCTAATCTCAAATCGTATCGAGGTCGCGTAGATCGACCCAGCAGATACCCCGACGGCCACTTCTATATTCTTCAATGTGTCGTCGATTTTCCTGCTGTCGACCGGAGATTCAGAGTAGGTCTGTTCGTGATTCACGATCAGCACAAGTGCCATGACGTCCTCTTTGAAGCAAATAATGGCTTGATGCGTAGCGCTGCTTTGCACCTCGAATGCAACACAATCCATGCAATCTGCGACTCTACGATATTTCTCCGCGAACGCCGATTTTATTTTGGCAATCTCAGGTGGGTGCGAGAGATCAACCCGAGCATAACTAATTCGGTCATATGTTGAGATCAACGGTTGGTGCACGATCGATTACTCCCGCTCAGAGGATGTCGAGACGTCATCTCCGAATGATTGCAATTTTCTCTGATGCGCCACTCGTGGGCGCACCAGAATTTTGACGCATCGCGTCAATGATAGTCTGGATCTTTCCAGGTCCGCCATTCGTAATTGCGCACAACCGCGTAGTCCGGCCCTTGTGCTACAAGGTAATTTGGCGCGAGCGGCGTTTTACCCAATGGTGTGCAAATGACGTAGGTCGGTACTGCGAAACCTGTCGTGTGACCACGAAGATTTTCCATAATATGCAATCCGGTTTGAATTGGCGTTCGGAAATGCTCCGCCCCCCTGATCAAATCGGCATGATAGAGATAATAAGGTCTGACGCGGATCATAAGAAGCTTGTGAAGGAAATCCTTCATCACCTCGACACTATCATTAACACCTTTCAATTGGACCGATTGATTTCCCACCGGAATACCCGCATCAAGCAACCTTGAGATTGCGAGCTTGGATTCCTCAGTGATCTCTTTTGGATGATTGAAATGGATGTTGAGCCATATCGGGTGCTATTTCTTCAGCATATCGCACAATTCGACCGTGATCCGCTGTGGAAGCAGAACCGGAAATCTTGAGCCAATGCGTATTATCTGGATGTGGAGTATCGCCCGCAACCGCTTGATGACGTACTCGATTTTGCTATCAACTAAACTAAGCGGATCGCCTCCACTGAGGAGGACATCCCTGATCTGTTGGTTTGAAGCAATGTAATCAATACCCTGATCGAGTAAGCTTTTAGCCGTTACGATTGGGCCTACCTCGACGTGAACCTTGCGAGAGCAATGTCTACAGTAGACAGGACATAGGTTTGTTATATGAAAAAGAACTCGATCTGGATACCTATGCACAATGCAGTTTACAAGCGTTGCCCCTTCTTTCCATAATGGATTTTCAGTTCCTACTTCCGATCTGTGGAATGACTCCAGCTTCTCGATATCAAACACATCGTTGAGCTCTGCCAAGTTTGGCAGCTGCTGCAGGCGAACTGGACAATTGGGATCGTTTTTATCCATCAATGACAGATAGTAGGGCGTTACTCGAAAAACATACTTCTCACCCACGCGACCGAACACATCACGTTCTTCATCCGACAAATTGAGATATTCGTCGAGCTGACTTAGCAACGTGATAGAATTATTTTGATTCCACCTCCAATCATCCCAGTCATGGTCTCTATCGGTCCGCGTTACATTGGCTTTGAGCATACTATCATCTTTGTTCATCATCATCGCCATCACCTTTCAGTGTATTTGACAGGACTTGGTGTGGGTTTGCCAGCTAATTAGACACGACCAACGCTTAAAAAGGTGTGTGAGTCACGCACGTAATGTCTTTGCTCCCGGTACGTCAAGGGGTGGCGTTAAGGCGTTCTACAAAATTTCACATCGCCATGCAGGCGAGTTCCATCGTAGTCTCGACCTTTCAAGTGGGTAGCCACCGGGGCGGGTTGTGGTACGCTCCGCCGCCAAACCCCATTGGTACCCAAAGGTCAGAGTCATCGAGCCGAGGCCATGAATGAAAATGGGTAATGACCGCCGCAACTACTTGCTATTCCTAGTTACCTGCTCCGGTTTGGTGGCGACTGCGCGGGCAATGACGCTGTCATTCCTCGTCATAAAGCTTCACGAGTCCTTCGGACTTGGGTCAGCTATAATAGGCGCCTTGTTGGGTGCTGGTCCATTAGTCGGGGCCGTAGTAGCTCCATTCGCCGGATCGCTATCCGATCGTATGGAGCGAAAGCCCGTTCTGACGTTGACGCTATTCATGACAGCAGTGGCGCTTTTGGGGATGGCCGTTGCTGAATCCGTCTTGACGTTTTGTCTAGCGCAGATTGTGTCGGCCGTCGCCCTAGCTGTTTATGAACCTGTGTCGCGCGCGTTAATGAGCGACGTTTGCCCTGAAGAGCAGCGATTGCGCTTCTTCTCGTGGCGGTACACCACTAATAACGTTGGATGGGCTATTGGACCTCTGATTGGAGTCAGCGCCGGCGCTACAGCATCAATCCTGTTTTTCTCAGCAAGTTTTTTATACGCATTTTTCGCAATCGCTCTGCTATTGGTAACAGTTCCGTATAATCAGAGACATAATGTTTCGACAGAGGTTCAGCATACATCCGTTTTTTCATGTGTGAGGGCTGCCATACGCGATCCTCGATTAGCTTTCTTCGTTTTAGGGGGGACGCTTTTGATTGCGGTTCACGGTCAATACTCTGCGACCCTGGCGCCGTACTTGTCTACAAGTATCGAGAATGGTAATTCCATTTTTGCTTACCTCGTTTCGATCAACGGCTTCGTGGTTCTCCTCGGCAATCCCATAGCAAGAAGATTCATCGAGAGCGTTGGGGCACGTCATGCACTTGTGATGGGGTGCGGTTTGTTTTTTATAGGAGAGATCTCTTTTATGTTCTCCAACAATCTCTTAACATTCTCGGTTGCGATGACGATTTTTACGCTTGGGGAAATATTAGTCGTTCCGTCTGAATATATGATGGTTGATGACATCTCTAACGATCTCAATCGTGGTGGTTATTTTGGAGCACATTCATTTTCGACGATTGGGAATTTTATCGGTCCAACCTTAGGGGGAGTCTTGTTAGGCGCATACGGTGGAGCTGCAATGTTTTTACTTTTTTCCGCTTTCGCCGTGGCCAGCGCATTTTTCTTCGTTGTAGGGGCACGCATGCCGCCGCCGACCGCGTCAAAACGGGACGCGAAACCTCCCAGAATCGATAGCCCAATCTCTTCTATTGTCAGGACACGCTCTGCCTGAAGGGTCACCTCGGAGCCCGTACCTTCGCAGGATGACGAGTTGCTCACTTTTGCGAGTGGTCGCTCCCTGCCCTTTATGGAGCGGACCCAACATGCATTGATCCAGATGCAGACGGCTGCAAGTTTAATGGCAGCGAGGAAGTTGCCTGGCCGTCGGTCGTAGCGGTTGGCGAGATGTTCGGTCCCGGCAAGTGGTGTGACGGATCGAGGCCCCCGCGCGCCGGGCTTTCCCGGCCCCGCGCCCGCGGGCGCGGCGAGCCGCCGATCTCCGCCCCGCATCCGGCGGGGGCCCGCCCGCGCTTGACTTGACGCCCGCTCAAGTGAATGGGTGCGCCGACCTCCGCCCGGGGCGCCGCGTCCACGCGCCTCCGCGGCGGCACCCGCACAGGCGCCAAAGAAGCCCACCATGCATCGTTACCGTACCCACACCTGCGGCGCGCTGCGCCCCTCCGACGTCGGCGCGACGGTCCGGCTCTCCGGCTGGTGCCACCGCGTGCGCGATCATGGCGGTGTCCTGTTCATCGACCTGCGCGACCATTACGGCGTGACCCAGTGCGTGGTGGACGCCGATTCCGCCGCCTTCCGGGCCGCCGAGGCCGTGCGCTCGGAATGGGTGATCCGCGTCGACGGGCGCGTGCGCCGGCGCCCCGAGGGCACCGAGAACGCCGACCTGCCGACCGGCGCGGTCGAGCTCTACATCACCGATCTCGAAGTGCTCGGCCAGGCGGTCGAGCTGCCGATGCCGGTCTTCGGCGAGCTCGATTACCCGGAGGAGACGCGGCTGCGCTACCGCTTCCTCGACCTGCGCCGCGAGAAGCTCCACGCCAACATCATGAAGCGCGGGGCGATCATCGATTCCCTGCGCCGGCGCATGCGCGAGGGCGGCTTCTTCGAGTTCCAGACGCCGATCCTCACCGCCTCCTCCCCCGAGGGCGCGCGCGACTTCCTGGTCCCGTCGCGGCTGCATCCAGGCAAGTTCTACGCCCTGCCGCAGGCGCCCCAGCAGTTCAAGCAGCTCACGATGATCGCGGGCTTCGACCGCTACTTCCAGATCGCGCCCTGCTTCCGCGACGAGGATGCCCGCGCCGACCGCTCGCCCGGCGAGTTCTACCAGCTCGACATTGAGATGAGCTTCGTCACGCAGGAGGACGTGTTCCAGGCGGTGGAGCCGGTGCTGCGCGGCGTGTTCGAGGAATTCGCGGAGGGCTGGCGCGTCACCGGGACGTTCCCGCGCATCCCCTACGCCGAGGCGATGCTCAAGTACGGCGTCGACAAGCCGGACCTGCGCAACCCCCTGATCATCGTCGACGTCACGCAGGAATTCTCGGCCGAGGCCGTGACCTTCAACGCGTTCAAGAGCGTGATCCGGGCCGGCGGCGTGGTGCGGGCGATCCCCGCCCCGGGTGCCGGCGCCCAGCCGCGCTCGTTCTTTGACAGGCTCAACAACTGGGCCCGGGGCGAGGGCGCGCCCGGCCTCGGCTACATCGTGTTCGAGGAGGAGGGCGGGGTGCTCTCGGGCCGCGGCCCGATCGCCAAGTTCGTGCCGCCGGAGGTGCAGGCCGCCATCGCCGCCAAGGCCGGCCTGAAGGCGGGCGACGCGGTGTTCTTCGCGGCGGGCGTCGAGGCCAAGGCGGCCGGGCTCGCCGGCAAGGCGCGCATCCGCATCGGCGACGACCTCGGCCTCACCGACAAGGACCAGTTCGCCTTCTGCTGGATCACCGACTTCCCGATGTACGAGTGGAACGAGGACGAGAAGCGGATCGACTTCTCGCACAACCCGTTCTCGATGCCGAACTACGACCACGACGGGTTCCTGGGCCTCGACCCGGCGGATGCGGAGACGATCCTGGGGATCAAGGCCTTCCAGTACGACATCGTCTGCAACGGCATCGAGCTGTCGTCGGGCGCGATCCGCAACCATCGCCCGGACGTGATGGAGAAGGCCTTCGCGATCGCGGGCTACGGCCGCGAGGTGCTGGAGCAGAAGTTCGGCGGCATGCTGAACGCCCTGCGCATGGGCGCACCGCCCCACGGCGGCATCGCCCCGGGCGTCGACCGCATCGTGATGCTGCTCTGCCACGAGCCGAACATCCGCGAGGTGGTGCTCTTCCCGATGAATCAGCGGGCCGAGGACCTGATGATGGGGGCGCCCTCCGAGGTCACGCCCAAGCAGCTGCGCGAGCTGCACATCCGGCTGAACCTGCCCGACAGGTCCGCCTGAGGCGGAGATGGGCGCGGTTCCGGTCATCCGGGAGGTCCGCGATGGCGACGAGGCGGGCCTCGCGGCCCTGTGGCGGGCGGCCGGGGTCGCCCGCCCCTGGAACGATCCCGGGCGGGACATCGCCTTCGCGCGGGCGGCCGCTCACGCGACGATCCTGGTGGCGGAGGAGGGCGCGCGCCTGAGCGCTTCCGCCATGGTCGGCGAGGATGGGCACCGGGGCTGGCTCTACTACGTGGCGGTGGTCCCGGAGCGCCAGGGCGGCGGGCTCGGCCGGGCGATCGTCCAGGCGGCCGAGATCTGGCTCGCCGCGCGCGGCGTCTGGAAGGTGCAGCTGCTGGTGCGGGCCGGCAATGCCCGCGCGGTCGGCTTCTACGAGCGGCTCGGCTACCGGGATCTCGGCACGACCTGCCTGCAGAAGGTGATCGCCCCGGCCCGCTGAGCCGGGCCGTGCTCAGGCCGGCCCCGGCTCCCAGTGCAGGTCGGGCGTCTCGGCGAACAGGCGCCGGTGCTGGCTCACCGCGTAATTGTCCGTCATGCCGGCGATGAAGTCCGCCACCCGCCGCGGCGTGCGGGGATCCGCCGGCCCGGCGAGGCCCGCGCGCCACTCCTCCGGCATCAGGCCGGGCCGCCCGGCGAAGACACCGAAGAGGTCGCGCACGATCTGGGCGGCCCGCTCGCGCACGACGAGCACGCCAGGGTGCCGGTACATCCGGGCGAACAGGAAGCGCTTGATGGCCCGGTCCGCCGCCGCGACCGGCTCCGAGAAGGAGGCGACCGGGGCGACGGCGAGGCGGATCGCCGTCGCGTCCGCGGGGGCGAGGCCGGCGAGCCGGCGCTCGGTCTCGGCGATCACGTCCTCGACGAAGCGGGTGATCACCCGGCGGGTCAGTTCGTGGATGGTGCGGGAGGCCTCGAGCCCGGGATGGAGCGCCGCGATCTCGTCGAGGAGGCCGGCCAGGAACGGCACCTCGCGCAGGTCCGCCAAGCCGAACAGCCCCGCCCGCAGCCCGTCGTCGAGGTCGTGGGAATCGTAGGCGATGTCGTCGGCCAGGGCCGCGACCTGCGCCTCCAGGCCCGGCTGCGTGTCGAGGGCGAGGTCCTGCAGGGCGTCGTATTCGAGGATGGCGACCGGGATGCCGTCGCGCGCGTAGCGCGGCATCGGCGCGCCGTCCGGGCGCAGCAGCGGGCCGTTGTGCTTGACGAGACCCTCGAGCGTCTCCCAGGTCAGGTTCAGCCCGTCGAAGGCGGCGTAGCGCCGCTCCAGCCGGGTGACGAGGCGCAGGGCCTGGGCGTTGTGGTCGAAGCCGCCCTGACCCGCCATGCAGGCCCGCAGCGCGTCCTCGCCGGTATGCCCGAAGGGCGTGTGGCCGAGATCGTGGGCGAGGGCCAGGACCTCCGCCAGATCCTCGTCGAGCCCGAGCGCCCGGGCGAGCGCCCGGGCGATCTGGCTCACTTCGAGCGTGTGGGTGAGGCGGGTGCGGTAATGGTCGCCCTCGTGATGCACGAAGACCTGGGTCTTGTGCTTGAGGCGGCGAAAGGCCGCCGAGTGCACCACCCGGTCGCGGTCGCGCTGGAAGTCGCTGCGGGTCGGCGAGCCGGGCTCCCCGATCAGGCGCCCGCGCGAGGCCGCCGGATCGCTGGCATAGGGTGCCCGCCACCGCTCGCCGTTCCGTCCCCGCACCGTCCCGCCCTCCGCCGCGACCGCCCCGGTTGCGGCCGGGGCCGCCGGTTCTTATCTTGCGAAGCACCATTTCGGCCTTTTCGCTAGGGCTGTCGATGACCGATATCACCCTGACCCCGCGCGCCGCGCGGCGGATCAACGAGATCATGGGCTCCGAGCCGCCCGGCTCCATGCTGCGCATCAGCGTGAACGGCGGCGGCTGCTCCGGTTTCCAGTACGCGTTCGACATCGCGCGGGACCGCGCGACCGACGACCTCGCCGTGGAGCGCGACGGCGCCACCGTGCTGGTCGACCCCCTCTCGCTGGAATATATGCGGGGCGCGACCATCGACTTCGTCAACGACCTGATCGGTCAGTCCTTCAAGATCGAGAACCCGCAGGCCACCGCCTCCTGCGGCTGCGGCACCTCGTTCTCCCTCTGAACTCGCGCCCGGAATCGACGTCATGACCCGCTGGACCCGAACGGGCATGGCCCGGACCCTGCTGCGCGCCGTCGCCTGCGCGGCGCTCCTCGGCGCCCCCGCGGCGCTCGCCCCCCTGGCGCTCGGCACCGCCGCCCGGGCCGCCGAGGGCAGCGCCGCCCTCGACGACCTGACGCTGCGCTTCGGGCGGACGCTCGTGAAGGTGCCCCGGCTCGAACTGCGCGGCACCGCCCTGTCCTCGTCCGACCTGAAGGCCATCCTGGATCCCGCCTCCGCCGAGCCCTGGCCCGCGCGCCTCAAGCGCCTCTCGGGCGAGAGCCTCGCCATCCCGCTGCTGCGGGTCGAGCAGGCGGTGGGCGACCAGGTCCAGGTCGTCGTCTACCGGGACGTGCTCGCGCGCCGGATCGCCGAGGGGCGGATCGGCTCCCTGGAATCGGCCGGGGCGGTGCTCACCGTGGACGGGCACGAGGGGAAGCCCGGGGCGGGCGCCTACGGCCGCATGACGGCGAGCGACCTCGACCTGACCAGCCTCGCGCGGCTCCTCAGCGAGCGGGGCGGGCCCGAGGCGGCGTCCCTGCGCATCTACGGCGCGATCACGGTGGACGACATCGCGCTCAGCGGCCCGAAGGGCGAGGCCTTCCGCATCGGTCACATCGAGGGCCACGATCTCGGCGGCCGCCCGACCGCGACGCCCTGGGGGGAGGCGGCGGCGGCGCTCACGGCCGGCGACCCCGCCAAGGCTCCGCCGGAGGAGCGCGGGCGGCTCGCCGGGCTGGCGGCCGACCTCCTCGACGCCGTGGCGATCGGCCCGTTCGAGATGCGCGATCTCTCGGTGACCGACCCGGGCGACGGCCACCCGACCCGCGTCACCCTGGCGCGCCTCGCCTATGCGGGCGACGGCACCCTGCGCTCCGAGGCGCTCAGCATCGACGGCCCGGCGCTGCGGGTGGCCCTGAAGGCGCTCAGCCTGTCGGGGCTCTCCCTGAAGCCGACCCTGGAGGGCCTGCGCCGCAGCGCCCGGGAGACCGTCGATCCGTCGGACCTGCGCCGCTACGCGCCGCTCCTCGGTCGGGTCACCCTGGAGGGTTTGACGCTCGACCTTCCGGCCTCGCCCGCCGCCCCGCCGCGCGACCCGGCGGCCCCGCCGGAGGCGCCCCTGCACTTCGACCTGCGCAGCTTCGCGCTCGACATGGCCGCGCCGCGGGACGGGATCCCGACCATGGCCCGGCTCACCCTCGACGGGCTCGCCTTCCCGGTGCCGGCCGACGCGGCGGGCCTCGCTCCCCTGGCGGCGCTCGGCTACAAGGACGTCAACCTGTCCGGCGTCCTCGATTCGAGCTGGAACGAGGAGGCGCGGGAGGTCTCGATCCGCGAACTCTCGGTGTCCGGCAAGGAGATGGGCAACGCGAAGCTCACCGCGACCCTGGGCGGGATCGGGCGCGAGGTCTTCAACCCGGACGCCGCGATCTCCTCCCTGGCGCTCCTCGGCGCCACCGCCAAGGCGCTCGCCCTCACGGTCGAGAATAGCGGGCTGTTCGAGCGCTTCGTCGCCGACCAGGCGAAGGCCCAGAGCCTCAAGCCGCTGGAGCTGCAGCGGGAGTACAGCACCGCGGCGCAACTCGGCATTCCGGCGGTGCTCGGCAATTCGGCGAGCGCCAAGGCGCTGGGCCAGGCGGTGGCTCGCTTCGTCACCAAGCCCACCCGCCTGACCGTGACGGCCGCGGCCAAGAACCCGGCCGGGCTCGGCCTCCTCGACGTCAGCACGGCGGCGAGCCCCGGCAAGGTGTTCGACCGCCTGAACGTGACGGCGACAACGGAGTGATACGCCGTCCGGACGATCACGTCCGGACGGCGCATGATCCGGGATCCGCTTGATCGAAGCGGATCCCGTCTCACACGCCTGCGCGGCGCCTGAGCGAAGCCCACATCCGCCATCCCGAAGGGATCAAGCGGATCACCAGCCCGCGCGGCGCCTGAGCGAAGCCCAAATCCGCCATCCCGAAGGGATCAAGCGGATTTGGTATGACAGGCCCGCGCGGCGCGTGAGCGACGCCGCCATCCGCATGGCGAAGCAATCCGTCGGATGACTGACGCGGGTGGTTGAGAGCAGGTCTACTCCCGGCACGCGACTCGCTGCGAAACGAGGATCATTGCGAGACGGATCGGCAACGACGCCATCCGCTGCCCGGGATGGAGTGCCGGACGATCCTCCGGCGCGCCCTGCGCGACCGAGCCGAACAAGCATCCCCATCGTCCGAGCCCGGCCCCGGGACGGCCGGCGCCGCGCCCCCCCGGCGCTTCCGGCGCGGTGGCCGTCCCATCCCGCTCCCCGGCCCATCATGCAAATGCATGATGACAGGTCGCGAGCCTGTGACAGCATCTTCGCATCATCAAGTTCCAACCAAGGGTTGCATATGGGCTCATTCTGAAGTACATTTCGACTTGGCAGCACATTCCAGCTGGAGATGGTGCCATGTCGCTTCTCACCCGACACGTGGCTCTCATATCAGAGTCGAAGCGCATTCGGACCGGAGACGTGATGCGGGTCGCCGCTGCATTGCAGAAACAGGCGATACGGGATCTCACGCCGATTTGGGGTCTTTCGGCAACGGTCGACGCATTCGATAAACTTGAGGATGTTCCTCTCGGCTACTGGCCCATCATTGTCATGGACAACATCGATGAGCCTGGCGCGGCGGGTGTTCACAAGGACGAGAATGGGCAGCCATTCGCACTCGTGTCAGCGGCCGATGCGCTCGATGGCTGGTCCCTGACCGCGAGCCACGAGGCGCTGGAGATGCTGGTCGACCCGTTCGGCAACCGCTTGGTCGCGGGCGAATCGCCCGCCCAGGGCCAGGGACGCGTGGAGTTCCTGGTCGAGGTCTGCGACCCGTCGGAGGCGGCCAATTACGGATATCGCGTCAACGGCATCTTGGTGTCGGATTTCTACACGCCGCGCTACTTCGATCCCGCGAAGGCGGCCGGCGTCCGGTACTCGTTTCGCGGCGTCATCTCCCGCCCGCGGGAGGTCCTTCCGGGCGGTTACCTGTCCTGGCACGATCCGGTCTCCGACCACTGGTTCCAGCTCATCGCGTTCGATGGGCAGCCGCGGATCCGCGACATCGGCAAGCTCGACGCCAGGGCCGACAGCCTGCGCGCCCAGATCGACCGCATCACGGAGGAGGAACGGGGGCGGGTGAACGGTCCCCGGGCCGCCATGCGGGCCGGCAGTGCCGCGCGCACGTCGAGCGCCGAGACGGTCGAGCAGAGTTCCCGCGTGGAGGCCGGACGCTTGCGGGCGCAGATCGAGGAACTGCGCGGAAGCCGCGCGGGCCGCCAGACCGAGCAGATTCGTGCCTCGGAAGCAGCCGACGGCCCCGAGGACGTTCTGGACTGCGGACCCAAATACCCGGTCTCGGCCGGCTGAGAGGGTGAAAACCTATCGGCTTCCGATGCACCTATTTGGCTTGGCGTTATCTCGAAGCATGAATCGCGAGAACGCACAGGCGTGGCACTCACACCTGTGCGGTATGAAACGACGAAAAATCAGCGTCGTGCGCTCGGCCGAGGCGACCGAGTCCCCGTCAGCCTCCGAAGGCGGGCCCGGCCGCGCCGGCCCTGAGCCCGGCGCGGATCCGGGAGCCGACCTACCGCTTCCGGTCGAGTTCGCGCATCCGACGATGCACGAGTTCGTTCAGGCTCGGCTTCCGACCGGGATCGTCCGAGGGCGCCCCGGTCGGTCCCGCCTCCTTCGCATCGGCAGGGGCCGTCAGTTCCTCGATGCGTTTGCGCAGCCGCGCGGCTCGCGCCACGCTGGCCGGATCGGTGCTGCTTTCCGTATCCACCATGGCGTCTCGCTGAGTTCGTCACCCTCACCGGAAACGGGGTCGGCAGGAACCCGTTCCCGATGCGCACGGTGCGTCCCCCCTCGCGGCGCCCGTCCCGAGCCGCCGCAAATCGCCGCGCCCGGAGAGAGGCTTTTCCGGATCACCCGCGGGCACGCCCCGATCGCCCCCCCCCTGTCGCGCCGACATCGACCGCCGCTCTGGCGGATCTACCGCGGGCGACGGCCAGGGCACGGCCAGGTTGAGGAGGTGAGGGGGCGAGGCCGCTCACTCGGAGGTGAGCGGCGTGCCGGCCTCGGCGGTGGTCTCGGCCGCGGGCACCGCGCCGCAGCGGGCCTGCGCCTCGACCACGGCGGCGGCCGTGATGTTGACGATGCCGCGGGCCGTCACGGAGGGCGTGAGGATGTGGGCGGGCTTGGCCGGGCCGATCAGCAGGGGGCCGACCGGCAGGGCGTTGGCCAGCATCTTGGACATCTGGAAGGCGATGTTGGCCGCGTCGAGATTCGGCATGATCAGCACGTTCGCCTCGCCCTTCAGGCGCGAGTTCGGCAGCACCCTGTCGCGCACCATCTGCGACAGGGCGGTGTCGGCCCCCATCTCGCCGTCCACCTCGAGCTCGGGCGCCCGCTCGCGGATCAGCGCCAGCGCGTCGCGCATCTTGCGCGCCGAGGGGGTGTCGAAGGAGCCGAAATCCGCGTGGCTCACCAGGGCGATCTTCGGGGTGAGGCCGAAGCGCCGCACCGTGTCGCCGCAGGCGATCGCGACGTCGGCGATCTCGGCGACGCTCGGGTCCGGGCGCACGTGGGTGTCGGCCAGGAAGTAGGCGCCCTGGGCCGTCACGATCAGGCTCAGCGCCGCCAGGTCCTTGTAGCCGGGGGCGAGGCCGATGATGTCGCGGATCACCCGCAGCTTGCTCTCGAACCGACCCTCCAGCCCGCAGATCAGCGCGTCCGCCTCGCCCCGCCGCACCATCAGGGCGCCGATCACCGCGGCGTTGGTGCGCACGAGCGTCCGGGCCGCGTCCGGCGTGACCCCGCGCCGTCCCGCCGCCTCCATGTAGGTCTGGACGTAGCTGCGGTAGCGCGGGTCGTCGTCCGGGTTGATGAGTTCGAAATCCGTGCCGCGGCGGATCGAGAGGCCGAAGCGCTTGAGGCGCACCTCGACCACGTTCGGGCGTCCGACCAGGATCGGCTTGGCGAGCCCCTCCTCGACGATCGCCTGCACGGCGCGCAGCACCCGCTCGTCCTCGCCCTCGGCGTAGACGACCCGGCGGGGATCCTGCTTCGCCTGGGTGAAGACCGGCTTCATGATGAAGCCGGAGCGGTGGACGAAGCGGTCGAGCGACTCGGCGTAGGCCTGGATGTCCGGCAGCGGCCGCTTCGCGACGCCCGATTCCATCGCCGCCCGCGCGACCGCCGGGGCGATGCGCAGGATCAGCCGCGGGTCGAACGGGCTCGGGATCAGCGAGTGCGGGCCGAAGGGCCGCGCCTCGCCGCCATAGGCGCGGGCCACCACGTCCGAGGGGGTCTCGCGCGCGAGACCCGCGATCGCCTTCACGGCGGCGGCCTTCATCTCCTCGTTGATCGTGGTGGCGCCGACGTCGAGCGCGCCCCGGAAGATGTAGGGGAAGCACAGGACGTTGTTGACCTGATTCGGAAAATCCGAGCGCCCGGTGCAGATCATCGCGTCGGGCCGCCGCTCCTCCGCGAGGTTCGGCATGATCTCCGGGTAGGGATTGGCGAGCGCCAGGATCAGCGGCTTCTCGGCCATGCTGTCGAGGTATTCGGGCTTGAGCACGCCGCCGGCCGAGAGGCCGAGGAAGATGTCGGCGCCCGGGATCACGTCCGCGAGGGTGCGGGCCTGGGTGTTCTGCGCGTAGACCGCCTTCCAGCGGTCCATCAGCGTCTCGCGGCCCGCGTAGACCACGCCCTCGATGTCCGTGACGGTGATGTTCTGGCGCCTCGCGCCGAGGGAGACGAGCAGGTTGAGGCAGGCGAGCGCCGCCGCGCCCGCCCCCGAGGTCACGATCCTGGCGTCCGAGAGCTGCTTGCCGGCGAGTTCGAGGCCGTTGAGGACGGCCGCCGCCACGATGATCGCGGTGCCGTGCTGGTCGTCGTGGAAGACCGGGATGTTCATCCGCGCCCGGCACTGCTCCTCGACCTCGAAGCACTCGGGTGCCTTGATGTCCTCGAGGTTGATGCCGCCGAAGGTGGGCTCGAGCGCCGCCACGACGTCGACCAGCTTAGTGACGTTCTTCTCGGCGACCTCGATGTCGAAGACGTCGATGCCGGCGAATTTCTTGAACAGGACCGCCTTGCCCTCCATGACCGGCTTGGCGGCGAGCGGGCCGATGTCGCCGAGGCCCAGCACCGCGGTGCCGTTCGAGACGACCGCGACGAGGTTCTGGCGGGAGGTGAGGGTGGCGGCCTCGTCGGGCTCGGCCGCGATCGCCTCGCAGGCGGCGGCGACGCCCGGCGAGTAGGCGAGGGCGAGGTCGCGCTGGTTGCCGAGCGGCTTCGTGGGCTGGATCTCCAGCTTACCGGGCCGCGGATTGCGGTGATAGAACAGCGCGCCGCTCTTGAGATCGTCCGAAATCGTCCCGCTCACCGCGTACTCTCCCTCGCATGGCGCCTTCGCGACGGCTCTCGCGCCGCGAAGCCGGGCCCATCCGGCGACGGACCGCCGCAGGGATTTCCTGCACCTCCCGAAGGTGGGGCGCAACCCTCGGCGCGCATGGCGGTCCGAGACTTCGCACGGGGATGGTCCCGCCGCTGATCCGGGCCGCCCGATCCTCATCCCGCCCGGACGGCCGCGCGGGGCGCGAATCCCGCCGGGAGGCGGACCGGAGACCCGGCTCGTCTGTTGATCGGGCGCCGGTTTTCGATGCAAGACGGTGGGGCGCCGATCCGAGATCTGCGTCACCTGCGGGGCTCTTCGTCCCGGCCGGAGCGCGGCCGCCTCCCGCGCCGATGGAGGTCCCTTGACCCGCCCCGTTCCCGAGCACGCCCCGCCGCCCGACGCCGCGGCGCGGCGCGCGGTGGCGCCGGTGATCTGCTACCCCGTGGGGGCGCTGCCGCCGCCCGACCTCGCCACCTACCGGGCGGCGCGGGCGGGCTGGACGCGCGTGGCGTGCGTGACGGTGCCGCCGCGCGAGGCGCGCGCCGTCGCGGTGCCGGCCGGCTGCTTCGCCCGGATCCTGTGCACGGAGGGAGCCCAGGTCGGCGACCTCAATCTGTGGTCGGCGCGGGATCTCGGCGAGCGCTTCTTCTCGGGCAAGACCCGGGCGCTGCACGGCACCCACGTCACCACGGGCCACCGGCTCTGGTCGAACCTGCCGCATCTGCGCCCGCTCGCGACGATCACGCAGGACAGCCTGGACTGGTACGGCTTCGACGCGGATGGCGGCGGCGTGCACGACGTGATCGGCACGCGCTGCGATCCCTACACCCACCGCCTGCTCACCGGCGGCACCTACCACCATTGCTGCCATTCGAACCTGACCCGGGCGCTGGCCCGGCACACCGGCCTCTCCGTCGCGCAGGCGGAGCCGCACGTCCACGACGTCCTCAACGTCTTCATGTGCACGGGCTTCACCCGCGACACGCACCAGTACTTCATGAAGGCGAGCCCGGTGCGGCCCGGCGACTTCCTGGAACTCTTCGCCGAGACCGATCTCCTGGCCGCGCTCTCGGCCTGCCCGGGCGGCGATTGCGGCGCGGAGCATTCGAGCGACGCGGCGCCCTGCCACCCCCTGGTGATCGAGGTCTACCGGCCCGCGGCGCCGCCGGCCGGCTGGGCCGAGCCCGCGCGCGCCGCTCCGGCCGCCGGGGAGGGCGGTCCGGCGGCGTGACCGGTGCCCGGCCGCTCAGGCGGCCCCGTCCGCCCCGCCGAAGAACACGTCCCGGTCCCGCTCGACCACCGCGTAGATGTGCTCGGCCACCGCGCGGACCCGGGCGAGGTCGCGGCTGTCGGCGTGCATCAGCAGCCAGAAGCTGCGCGTCAGCACCACCTCCCGCGGCAGCACGCAGACGAGGTCGGGGCGCCCGGCCGCCATGAAGCAGGGCAGCACCGCGAGCCCGATCCCGGCCGCCACCGCGTGGAGCTGCGCGATGACGTTGGCGCTGCGCAGCCGCGCCCCGATGCCGGACGAGACCTGCCGCAGGTAGTCGAGTTCCGGCGTGTAGAGCAATTCCTCGATGTAGCCGACGAAGCGGTGGCGCTCCAGGTCGCGCCGGCTCTCGATCGGCGGGGCGGCCCGCAGGTAGGAGGGCGCCGCGTAGAGCTTCAGCGCGTAGTCGGTGAGCTTGCGCCCGACGATGCGGCCCTCCCGCGGCAGGCTGAGGCCGATGGCGATGTCCGCCTCCCGCTTCGACAGGCTGAACAGCCGCGCCGTGGCGACGAGCTGGATGTCGAGGTCGGGGTGGCGCTCGACCAGACCGGTGAGGCGCGGGGCCAGGAACGTGCTGCCGAACCCGTCCGGCGCGCCGATCCGCACCGTGCCGGTGAGCCGCGCCGCCGAGCGGCCGACGAGGCTCTGCCCGTTGATGATGGCCGATTCGACCGCGTCCGCCGTCGCGGCGACGGCCTGGCCCGCCTGCGTGGCCACGTAGCCCGAGGCGCGGCGGTGGAACAGGCGCTCGCCGAGCTGCCGCTCCAGCCGGTCGATGCGGCGGATCACCGTGGCGTGATCGACCCCGAGCAGCCGCGCCGCCGCCGAGACCGTGCCGGCGCGGAAGACCGCCAGCGCGAAGCGGTAATCGTCCCACTGGCCCCCCTCCGGTTCCCGCATCGGCGCACATCCGTTCCGCGTTCACACCCATTCCGCCCGGCATAAAAGCAGGGCAAGCTGCGGCAAACGACAATCCAGGGAGCGAGCGCATGCGAGAGGTCGGGCACTTCATCGGGGGCGAGCACGTGGCAGGCCGCTCCGGCCGCCACTCGGACATCTTCCAGCCGATGACCGGCGAGGTGATCGGCCGCCTGGCCCTGGCCAGCGCCGCCGAGGTGCGGGACGCGATCGAGAACGCCGCGCGGGCGCAGACCGTCTGGGCCGCCACCAACCCGCAGCGCCGGGCGCGGGTGATGATGCGCTTCCTCGACCTCGTCGCCCGCGAGACCGACAGCCTCGCCGAGCTCCTCGCCCGCGAGCACGGCAAGACCCTGCCCGACGCCAAGGGCGACATCCAGCGCGGGGTCGAGGTGGTGGAATTCGCCTGCGGCATCCCGCACCTGCTCAAGGGCGAGTACACCGAGGGGGCGGGGCCGGCCATCGACATGTACTCGATGCGCCAGCCGCTCGGGGTCGTGGCCGGCATCACGCCGTTCAACTTCCCGGCCATGATCCCGATGTGGAAGTTCGCCCCCGCCATCGCCTGCGGCAACGCCTTCATCCTGAAGCCGTCCGAGCGCGATCCCGGCGTGCCGATGCGCCTCGCCGAGCTGATGATCGAGGCCGGGCTGCCGGCCGGCATCCTCAACGTCGTGAACGGCGACAAGGAGGCGGTCGACGCGATCCTCGACGACGACCTGATCCAGGCGGTCGGCTTCGTCGGCTCCTCGGACATCGCCCAGTACGTCTACGCCCGCGCCACCGCGCAGGGTAAGCGGGCGCAGTGCTTCGGCGGCGCCAAGAACCACATGATCATCATGCCGGACGCCGACATGGACCAGGCGGTCGACGCGCTGATGGGCGCCGGCTACGGCTCGGCGGGCGAGCGCTGCATGGCGGTCTCGGTGGCGGTGCCGGTGGGCGAGAAGACCGCCGACGCGCTGATGAGCAAGCTGGTGCCGCGGGTCGAGAGCCTGAAGATCGGCCCCTCGACCGATCCGAGCGCCGATTACGGGCCGCTCGTCACGCGGGCCGCGCTGGAGCGCGTGCGCAACTACGTGGAGATCGGCGTGCGCGAGGGCGCCAAGTTGGTGGTCGACGGCCGCGGCTTCACGATGCAGGGCTACGAGAACGGCTTCTACCTTGGCGGCTGCCTGTTCGACCACGTCACGCCGCAGATGCGCATCTACAAGGAGGAGATCTTCGGGCCGGTCCTGTCGGTGGTGCGGGCGAAGGACTACGCGGAGGCGCTGCGGCTGCCCTCCGAGCACGAATACGGCAACGGCGTCGCGATCTTCACCCGCGACGGCGACGCCGCCCGCGACTTCGCCGCCAAGGTGAATGTCGGCATGGTGGGCATCAACGTGCCGATCCCGGTGCCGCTCGCCTACTACACCTTCGGCGGCTGGAAGCGCTCGGGCTTCGGCGACCTCAACCAGCACGGCCCGGACGCGATCCGCTTCTACACCAAGACCAAGACCGTGACGGCGCGCTGGCCCTCGGGGGTCAAGGAGGGCGCGCAATTCTCGATGCCGGTCATGCAGTGAGGCCTCGCCCGGCCGGGCGCTCCGCCCGGCCGGGCCCGCGCCGCAAGCGTCCGCGCAGCGCCGCGCTGCGGACGCCCCCGCCTGCCCGCACCGCCAGAGCCAGCACCGGGAGAGTCTCGTGGGCCTGTTCACGCTGCCCGAGGACCAGATCGCGATCCGCGACATGGCGCGGAGCTTCGCGGCCGAGCGCATCGCCCCGCACGCCCTCGCCTGGGACGCCGAGAAGCACTTCCCCGTGGAGGTGCTCCGGGAGGCGGGGGCGCTCGGCATGGGCGGGATCACCATCCGGGAGGAGCATGGCGGCTCCGGCCTGACCCGGCTCGACGCGGCGCTGATCTTCGAGGCGCTGGCGACGGGCTGCCCGACCGTCTCGGCCTTCCTGTCGATCCACAACATGGCGACCTGGATGATCGACCGGTTCGGCTCGGAGCCGCAGCGGGAGCGCTGGCTGCCGGACCTCTGCCGGGCCGAGCGCCTCGCCGCCTATTGCCTGACCGAGCCGGGCTCCGGCTCCGACGCGGCGGCCCTGCGCACCACGGCGCGGCGCGAGGGCGACGCCTACGTCCTCGACGGCACCAAGCAGTTCATCTCGGGCGCGGGCGCGGTCGACCTCTACGTGGTGATGGTCCGCACCGGGGAGCCCGGCCCGAAGGGCATCTCGACCCTGGTCGTGCCGGCGGACGCGCCCGGCCTCTCCTTCGGGCCGAACGAGCGCAAGATGGGCTGGAACGCCCAGCCGACCCGGCAGGTGATCTTCTCGGGATGCCGCGTCCCGGCGGCCAACCGCCTGGGCGAGGAGGGGATCGGCTTCAAGATCGCCATGGCGGGCCTCGACGGCGGGCGGATCAACATCGGCGCCTGCTCGCTCGGCGGCGCCCAGAGCGCCCTCGACAAGGCCCTGACCTACGCGCGCGAGCGCCGGGCCTTCGGCCAGCGCCTCGACGCGTTCCAGGCCCTGCAATTCCGCCTCGCCGACATGGCGACGGAGCTCGAAGCGGCGCGCCTGATGATCTACGCGGCCGCCGCCGCCCTGGACCGCGGCGACCCGGATGCCACGGCGCGCGCCGCCATGGCCAAGCGCTTCGCCACGGATCGCGGGTTCCAGGTCGCCGACGCGGCGCTGCAGCTCCACGGCGGCTACGGCTACCTGTCGGAATACGGGATCGAGAAGATCGTCCGCGACCTGCGCGTCCACCAGATCCTGGAGGGCACCAACGAGATCATGCGGCTGATCGTGGCGCGGGGCCTCGTGCGGCCGTGACGGCGCGGTCACGCGGCCAGCGGGCGAACCCGGGCCAGGATCGCCTCCCCGGCCGCGCGGCGGGCGACGCGGAGCGCTTGCGCATCATTCCGCCGGCCGGTCCCGGCCGGTGCCGAAGGGGTCACCGGTTCGGCGGCGAAAATGATGCAAGAACAAGAGCTAAGCGGAGTTGCCCGGCGCAGCTCTGCTTAAGAGGGAGACGCCTTCGGAACGGCCCAATCGCGCTGAGCGTCGAGAGCCCGGCGCACGCCCTCCGGATCGCGGGCGATCACCGTCAGGTAGGCGCGGGAGGGCTGATCCGGGACCGTGCGCCCCTGCTCCCAGTCGCGCAGGGTGCCGAGCGGGATCTGGTAGCGCGCAGCGAATTCCTCCTGCGTGAGGCCGAGGGCGCGGCGCAGGGTTCGGATCCGCGGGATCCGCCGTGCGGTCGCCAGGTCGCCGGGCGACCTCGGCCGGGCGTCCGGATCGGCGGCGGCGGCGGCGACGTCCTCCTCGGTCATCGGGCGCATGGGCGCCTGCCCGAAGGCGATCTCGCTCCCGTCAGGGTAACCCCGGACGATCGTCCCGTCAGGACGAATTCTCGCGGAAAGAGTGGTCTTGCTCATGACGCTCCGCTCGCCGGGCCGAGATCAAGCGGATCGCCTCGCCCCGCTCGGTGTAAGTCACGTGAATGACGACGCCGTCGCAGACGCCGAGGAGAGTGATCCGCTCTTCGCCGCATTCGGCCCGGTCGTCGATCCACTCCACCGCGAAGGGATCGCGAAACGCGCTGACCGCCGCCTCGAAAGCGATGCCGTGCCGACGCAGGTTGAGGCCGCCTTGCGCGGATCCCACTCGAAGCGGATCGTCATGAATGTACGGATTCTCCGTACGGGACTCAAGTGCCGCTAGGGTAGCATGGCGGCGAGAGGGAGACGCATCGTGACCTCGATCGCATTCCTGGGCCTCGGCAACATGGGCGGGCCGATGGCCGCCAACCTCGTGAGGGCGGGGCACGCCGTCACCGGCTACGACCTCGCGCCGCCCGCCCGCGAGGCGGCGCGCGCGGAGGGCGTCGCCATCGCCGAATCCGCCGTCGCCGCGGCGGCCGAGGCCGAGATCGTGGTCACGATGCTGCCGGCCGGCCGGCACGTGCTCGGCCTCCTCGACGAGATCCTGCCCCGGGTGCCGGCCGGGGCCCTCCTGATCGACTGCTCGACCATCGACGTGGAGAGCGCCCGGGCCGCCCATGCCAGGGCGGCGGAGCGCGGCCTCGCCAGCCTCGACGCGCCGGTCTCCGGCGGGGTCGGCGGCGCCAGGGCCGGCACCCTCACCTTCATGGCCGGCGGGGCGCCCGAGGCCTTCGCCCGCGCCGAGCCGGTCCTCGCCCGGATGGGCCGGCGGATCGTGCATTGCGGCGAGGCCGGGGCCGGCCAGGCGGCCAAGATCTGCAACAACATGATCCTCGGCATCTCGATGATCGGCGTCGCCGAGGCCTTCGTGCTCGCCGAGAAGCTCGGCCTCTCGCACCAGGCGCTGTTCGACGTCGCCTCGACCTCCTCGGGGCAGTGCTGGTCGCTGACGAGCTACTGCCCGGTGCCGGGACCGGTCCCGGCCTCGCCGGCCAACAACGCGTACCGGCCGGGCTTCGCCGCCGCGCTGATGCTCAAGGACCTCCGCCTGTCGCAGGAGGCGGCCGCCTCGACCGGGGCCGCCACGCCGCTCGGTGCCCGGGCGGAGGCGCTCTACGCCGCCTTCGAGGCGGCCGGGGAGGGGGGGACCGACTTTTCCGGCATCATCCGCCACCTGCGGGCGCTCACCCGCGAGGCCTGAGGCGGCCGAATCCTTCCCCGGCCACGCTTGTGTGGAGGGGGCGGGCCGTGAGATGAGCCCGGCTTCGGCACCGGCGCCGCGCAGGAGCGCGGGCCGGCGAGGCCCGGTTCAGTCTTCGGTCGCGACCCATGAACATCTTCGCCGCCTTCGAGGAGCGCATCGGCGAGGCGCTCGCCACCCTCACACGCGCCGGGCAGCTGCCCGAGGGGCTCGACCTCGGCCGCGTCGTGGTCGAGCCGCCGCGCGACCCCGGCCACGGCGACCTCGCGACCAACGCCGCCCTGGTCCTCGCCAAGGAGGCCCGCACCAACCCCAAGGCCCTGGCCGAGCTCCTCGCGGCCGAGCTGCGGCAGGATCCGCGCGTCACCGAGGCGAGCGTCGCCGGGCCGGGCTTCCTGAACCTGCGGCTCGCGCCCGAGGTCTTCGCCGAGGTCGTGCGCGCGGCGCTCGCCTCCGGCGAGGCGTTCGGCCGCGGGGCGCGGCGGCCGGGCCTCGTGAACGTCGAGTACGTGTCGGCGAACCCGACCGGGCCGATGCATGTCGGCCACGGCCGCGGCGCCGTCTTCGGCGACGCGCTGGCCAATCTCCTCGCCGCGTCCGGCCGGGAGGTGGTGCGCGAGTACTACATCAACGATGCGGGGGCGCAGGTCGACGTGCTCGCCCGCTCCGCCTACCTGCGCTACCGGGAAGCCCTCGGCGATGCGATCGGCGCGATCCCCGAGGGGCTCTACCCGGGCGATTACCTCAAGCCCGTGGGGCGGCGCCTGGCCGAGACCCACGGCCGCGCTCTCCTGCGCGAGCCCGAATCGGCCTGGCTGCCCGTGGTGCGGGACTTCGCCATCGCCGCCATGATGGACCTGATCCGCGACGACCTCGCCGCGCTCGGCATCCGGCACGACGTGTTCTTCTCCGAGCGCACCCTGCAGGGCGGCGGCGATGGCGGCGCGGTCGGGGCGCTGATCGCGGAATTGCGCGAGAAGGGGCTCGTCTACGTGGGGCGCCTGCCGCCGCCGAAGGGCCAGCTGCCGGAGGATTGGGAGGACCGCGACCAGACCCTGTTCCGCTCCACCGCCTTCGGCGACGACATCGACCGGCCGCTGCTCAAGTCGGACGGCACCTACACCTACTTCGCCTCCGACATCGCCTACCACGCCTCGAAAGTGGCGCGGGGCGCGACCGACCTCATCGACGTGCTCGGCGCCGATCACGGCGGCTACGTCAAGCGGATGCAGGCGGCGGTGCGGGCGGTCTCGGACGGGCGCGCCAGCCTCGACGTGAAGCTCTGCCAGCTCGTGCGCCTGCTGCGCGGCGGCGAGCCGGTCAAGATGTCCAAGCGCGCGGGCGAGTTCGTGACCCTGCGGGAGGTCATCGACGAGGTCGGCCGCGACCCGGTCCGCTTCATGATGCTCTACCGCAAGAACGACGCGACCCTCGATTTCGACCTCGCCAAAGTGGTCGAGCAGTCGAAGGACAACCCCGTCTTCTACGTGCAGTACGCCCATGCCCGCACGGCCTCGGTGTTCCGGCAGGCCCGCGAGGCCTTCCCGGGGGAGGACCTGTCGCCGCAGGCCCTGGCGGGGGCGGACCTCTCGCTGTTACGTGATTCGGGGGAGGCCGACATCATGCGCCTCGTCGCGCAATATCCGCGGGTGATCGAGGCGGCGGGGAGCGCCCACGAGCCGCACCGGCTGGCCTTCTACCTCTACGAGCTGGCCAGCGCCTTCCATAGTTTCTGGAACAAGGGCAAAGACTTGCCGCAATTACGATTTGTTAATCAGACCGATCGAAAGTCCACGCTGTCGAGGCTGGCCCTCGTCGCGGCACTGCGGGGCGTCCTCGCCTCCGGCCTCGGGATCCTCGGCGTCACCGCGCCCGACGAGATGCGGTGAGGGCGAGGCCCCGCGCGACGCGCCGGCCCCGACAGCGTGGGACGGCCGCTTCCTCGATCGGGCGGCGGCCTCCCGGCGGCGCCGCGCCGGGATCGGGCCATCGCGGTGAGGTGAGGCAGGCGTGAACAGGATGGGGCTGCCATGACGATCAACGCTTCCCGGATCCCCGTCGATTACGACGGGTTCGAGCCGGACCGGCAGCAGCCCGAGGAGCCCCGCGCGCCGGCCCAGGGGCAAGTCCAGGGCCACGCCCCGGGCCAGCCCCGCGAGGGCGGCCGCATCGATCCGCTGGCCGAGCTCGCCCGCATCGTCGGGCAGGACGATCCCTTCCGCGCGCTGCTCGCCGCCAAGGACACGCTGCGTGCGGGCCCCGCCGAGGCGGCGGGCGGACGGATCGAGCCGCAGCTGCCGAATTACGGCGGCGAACCGCCGGAGCCCGCCCGCGGCCCGTCGCTCGCCGCCTTCAACCAGTATCTCTCGGCCGTGCAGCGCGAGCCGGACCCGGAGCCCGCGCCCCTGCCCGAAGCTGCGCCGCAGGACGCGGCCGAGGAGCCGCTGCCGGAAGCGCCGCGCGGGCGGCGGCGGCTCGCCCTCGTCGGCACGGCCCTCGGCGTCGTGGCGGTGGCGGTGGGCGGCGCCCTGACCTGGAAGGCCCTCCACCCGAATCGCGGCTCGGGCGCGCCGATCGTCGTGATGGCCGACAAGGCCCCGCTCAAGATCGCGCCCGAGAATGCCGGCGGCGTCGAGATCCCGGACCAGAACAAGCAGATCTACGAGCGCAACGCCAAGGACGGTCAGATCAAGATCGTCAACCGCGAGGAGCAGCCCCTCGACGTCCGGCAGGCGGCCAAGGCCCTGACCAGCGAGGCCTCCACGGCCGGCACGCCGGTTCCCGCCCCGGGCGCGCCCGTCAACATGCTCACCGAATCGCTGGGCGAGCCGCGCCGGGTGCGCACCGTGACCGTGCGGCCCGAGCCGCCGCCCTTCGAGGCCCAGCGCGCCGCCCAGGCCGGCACGCAGGGCGGCGCCCCGGCGCCGCGGGCCGAGGCCACGCCGGTCCCCACCATGACGCTGCCCGAGCCGGTGCCGGCCAACGCGACGCCTCGAAGCGCGACGCGCGGGATCCCGGCCGCGACGACGCCGGCGCCCGCCGAACCCCGGGCGGCCGAGACCGTGGCCTCGACCACGGTCGCGCCGCCGAAGCCCAAGCCGCCGAAGCCGGCGCCGCAGCAGGTCGCTTCGGCCGAGCCGCCCGCGCCGAAGCCCGCGGTCGACACCCAGGCCCCGGTCGGCGGCTTCTCGGTGCAGCTCTCGGTGCGGGCCACCGAGAAGGAGGCGCGGACCGCCTTCACCCAGGCCCAGGAGCGCTACGCCTCCGAGCTGAGCGGCCAGTCCCCGCTGATCCGGCAGGCCGAGGTGAACGGCAAGACGATCTACCGGGTCCGCGTCGGGCCGATGTCGAAGGAGAGCGCCACCGGCCTCTGCACCCGGCTGCAGGCGGCGGGCAGCGCCTGCTTCGTGGCGAAGAACTGATGCGGGACCGGATCACGCGCCTGCGCGGCGCCTGAGCGACGCCGACAGCCGCATTGCCGAAATGGGAGATGGCGACGCCATCGACCGGATGGCGGATGAGGCAAGGAATCCCCCGGCGGCGCGGCCGCGCCGCCGGACCCTCGCCGCCCCGCGCGGCGCCCCGCGCGGCGCACCGCGCCGCCGCCGAGCGACCCTGGAAGACGCGGAGCGCCTCGCGCCGCGGTGCCGCGCGTTGGTCGGGGTCGTTCCGCCATGCCGGCCTGGACGGCGCCCCTGTCTCAGCCCAACGCGGAGAACCGCCCCCGATGACGACCCTCGCCCTGATCCTCGGCTGCGCCGGCCGCACGCTCTCGGCCGAGGAGGCCGCCTTCTTCCGCGCGGTGCAGCCCTGGGGCTTCATCCTGTTCAAGCGCAACATCGGAACGCCCGAGGAGGTGCGCGCGCTCACCGCCTCCCTGCGCGACACGGTGGGGCGGGCCGACGCGCCGATCCTGATCGATCAGGAGGGCGGACGGGTGCAGCGCATGGGACCGCCGCATTGGCGGGCCTATCCGGCGGCCGCGCGCTTCCTGCAGGCGGGGGGCCCTGAGGAGGGGCCGGCGCTCGCCCGCCTCGGCGCGCGCCTGATGGCGCACGACCTCGCCGGGGTGGGGATCAGCGTCGATTGCGCCCCCGTCCTCGACGTACCGGTCGCGGGCGCGAACGCGGTCATCGGGGACCGGGCCTACGCCGACGACCCGCGGGAGGTGGCGGCCTTCGGCCGCGCCGTCGCCGAGGGTCTGATGGCGGGCGGCGTGCTGCCGGTGATCAAGCACGTGCCGGGCCACGGCCGGGCCAATGCCGACAGCCACCTCGCGCTGCCGGTGGTGACCGCCCCGCGGGCGGCCCTTGAGGCGCAGGATTTCGCCCCGTTCCGGGCGCTGGCCGACCTGCCTCTCGCCATGTCGGCCCACGTCGTCTTCACCGCCCTCGATCCGGAGCAACCGGCCACCACCTCCGCGACGGTGATCCGCGAGGTCGTGCGCGGCGCGCTCGGCTTCGACGGCCTGCTGATGACCGACGACCTCTCGATGAAAGCCCTGTCCGGGAGTTTCCGCGGCCGCACCGAGGCGGCGTTCCGGGCCGGCATCGACGTGGCGCTCCACTGCAACGGCGAGCGGGCCGAGATGGAGGAGGTCGCCGCGGCCGCGCCGGGCCTGGCCGGCGACGCCCTGCGGCGCGCCGAGGCGGCCCTGGCGCGGCGCATCCCGGCCAATCCCGATTTCGATCCGGCCGAGGCCGCCGCCCGGCTCGAGGCCGGGCTGCGGATGCGCCCGAGCGCCGTGGCCTGACCGGCGGCGATGGAGGCGGGGACCGGCAGCGCCCCGGAGGCCGGAGAGGACCCGACCCTCGTCGTCGACGTCGACGGCTACGAGGGACCCCTCGACCTCCTGCTCGACCTCGCCCGCCGGCAGAAGGTCGATCTCGGGCGGATCTCGATCCTCGCCCTCACCGAGCAGTACCTCGCCTTCGTCGAGGAGGCGCGCCGGCTGCGCCTCGAACTCGCGGCCGATTACCTCGTGATGGCGGCCTGGCTCGCCTACCTGAAATCGCGCCTGCTGCTGCCCGCCCCGCCCCGCGGCCCCGAGCCCAGCGCCGACGCGCTCGCGGGCGTCCTCGCCCAGCGCCTGCGGCGCCTCGAGGCGGTCCGCGACGCGGCCGGGCGGCTCCTGGCCCTCCCGCAGCTCGGCCGCGACGTGTTCGCGCGCGGGGAGCGCGAGGCGGCGCCCCGGCCCGCGGGCGGAGCCTTCGCGGCGAGCCTGCACGACCTGCTCGCGGCCTATGCGCGCCAGCGCGCCGCCCGTGCCGGGGCCAGGGTCTGCCTGAGCCCGCGCCAGGTCTGGTCGCTCCTCGACGCGCGCGAGGCCCTCGAGCGGCTGATCGGTCCCTGCGACGACTGGACCACCCTCGATGCCTGCCTGGCCGCCCACCTCGCCGACCCGGCGCGGCGGGCGAGCGTGCGCGCCTCCTCGCTCTCGGCCGCGCTCGAACTGGCCCGCGAGGGACGGATCACGCTCCGGCAGGACGCGCCCTTCGCGCCGCTCTGGCTTCGCCCGGCCGCCGGGGAGGGAGGATGACCCGCCCGACGCCTGCGCTGCGCCGGCCGGACCCGGCGCCCGACAGCCACGCCCTGCGCCTCGCCGAGGCGCTGATCTTCGCCGCGGCGCGGCCCCTCGACGAGGCGGCCCTGGCGGCGCGCCTGCCGCCCGGCACCGACGTCGCCGCCCTCGTGGCGGAGCTGCGCCGCCTCTACGGGGCGCGCGGCATCAACCTCGTGCGGGTCGCGGGCGGCTACGCCTTCCGCACCGCCCCCGACCTCGGTCCGGAGCTGCGCGGCGACGCCCCCGAACCGCGCCGGCTCCCGCGGGCCGCCGCCGAGATCCTGGCGATCATCGCCTATCACCAGCCGGTGACCCGGGCGGAGATCGAGGAGATCCGCGGCGTCTCGACCGCGAAGGGCTCCCTCGACCTGCTGCTCGAGACCGGCTGGGTGCGCCTGCGCGGGCGGCGGCGCACGCCGGGCCGGCCGGTCACCTACGGCACGACGCCGGCCTTCCTGGAGCAGTTCGGCCTCGAGTCCGTGGCCGACCTGCCGGGGCTCGACGAGATGCAGGGGCTCGGCCTCCTCGACGCGCGGCTTCCGGCCGGCTTCGCCGTGCCGCTTCCCTCGGACGCGGCGGCCCTGCGCGCCGACGAGGATCCCCTGGCGGACGGACCGGAGGAGGGCTGAGCCCCCCGCGGCTGTTGGCTCCGCCGAGAAGCGCTTGTTTTCGCCCCCGGCGGTCCTTAGGTTCCGGCCAGCCTCAAGAGACCACGCCGCGCGGGCCGCGTCCGCGCGGTGCAGGAGACAGCCATGGGTGGCGCAAGCATCTGGCACTGGATCGTCGTCGGCGTGATCGTCATGCTGCTGTTCGGGCGCGGCAAGGTGTCCGAGCTGATGGGCGACGTCGCCAAGGGCATCAAGGCCTTCAAGAAGGGCATGGCGGACGAGGATCAGCCGCAGGCTCCCGTCGTCGCGGCCCCGCCCGTCACCGCGACCGAGCCCGTCCGCACGCTGCCGCCGCACCCGACGGAGCCGGCGCCGGCCACGCACGCGACGGTGGACCGCAAGGTCGTCTGAGCCGCGGGCCGGCGGCGGCGCGCCGCTTCCCGGGCGCCCGCGCCGCGGGAGCGCCGGAGGGAGCGGGCGGATGAGGCGGGATCGAGGCGATCTCCGCACGGGTGTGGCGTCGCGGCCGGAACCGTGCTTGAGAGAGCCCGCCGCGGGGCGCCCGGGACGGGCCGCCGCGCAAGCTGCAGGGCCGTGACGCCATGTTCGATATGAGTTGGGGCGAGGTGATGCTGATCGGCGGCGTCGCGCTGATCGTCATCGGCCCGAAGGACCTGCCCCGCGCGCTGCGCACGGTCGGGCAGATGACCGCGAAGCTCCGGCGCATGGCCGGCGAGTTCCAGGCCCAGTTCAACGAGGCGATGCGCGAGGCCGAGCTCGACGAGGTGCGGCGCGAGGTCGAGGGCATCAACCGCTCGGTCTCCTCGGCCTCCGCGCCGTTCAACCCGATCCAGTCGATCCGCAACGAGATCCGCAGCGCCGTCGAGGCGCCGACCCCTCCGGCTCCGCCGCCGTCGAACGAGGCGCTCGCGGCCGCCACGGCGCAGCTCCAGGCCGAGTCGGCCGCCTCCCCGGCGGCCGAGACCGAGGCCCCGGCGGCCGAGGCCGAGCCCCCGGCGAGCGAGGCCGAGGCCCCGCTGCCTGAGCGCCGCGCGGCGCCGGAGACGGCGCCGGACGCGCCGCCCCCGCCCTCAAGCCCGCCCAGCACAGGCCAGAATCCATGACCACCGAGGCCGACGAAGCCGAGATCGAGGCCTCGCGCGCACCCCTGCTCGACCACCTGATCGAGCTGCGGGCGAGGCTGATCAAGTCGCTGCTCGCCTTCGGGGTGATGTTCTTCGTCTGCTTCTTCTTCTCCCAGCACATCTACAACGTGCTTCTCTACCCTTACGTGCAGGTGGTGGGAGCCGAGAAGGCGCGGCTGATCGCGACCCACTTCCTCGAGCAGGTCTTCACCAACATCAAGCTGAGCGTGTTCGGGGCGGGTTTCCTGGCCTTCCCGGTGGTGGCGACGCAGATCTACGCCTTCGTGGCGCCGGGCCTGTACCGCAACGAGCGGCGCGCCTTCCTGCCCTACCTGATCGCCACGCCGGTCTTCTTCCTGCTCGGCGCCCTGGTGGTGTTCTTCGTGGCGATGCCGATCCTGATCCGGTTCTCGGTCAGCCTGCAGCAGATCGGCCAGACGGGCGAGGCCACGATCGAGCTGCTGCCGAAGGTGGACGAGTACCTGTCGCTGATCATGACGCTGATCTTCGCCTTCGGCATCGCCTTCCAGATGCCGGTGATCCTGACCCTCCTGGGCCAGATCGGGCTGATCGACTCGAAGTTCCTGGCCGAGCGGCGGCGCTACGCGATCGTGCTGGTCTTCGTGGCGGCGGCGGTGCTGACGCCGCCCGACGTGATCAGCCAGCTCTCTCTCGCGGTGCCGATGCTGCTGCTCTACGAGGCCTCGGTGTGGTCGGTGCGCGTGATGGAGCGGCGGCGCGCCCGCGAGGAGGCGGCGGTGGAGTGATCCGCTGTCCGGACGATCACGTCCGGAGAGCGGATGACGAGCCCGCGCGGCCGTGAGCGACGCCGGCATCCCGCGTTGCGACGCGATCCGTCGGATGTCGTATGACGGGGCCCCTCGAGGGCCGTCCGGCTCACTCCCTGGAGGGATCGCCGGCCGCGCCCGGGCGCCGGCGGCTCATGCGTCGAGGTGCTTGCCGAGCCGACCGGCGAGGTCCTGGATGTACTGGAAGGCGGTGCGGCCAGAGCGCGAGCCGCGCGTCGTCGCCCATTCGAGCGCCTCGGCGCGCAGCTGCGCCGGCGGCAGATCGAGGCCGTACCGGCCGACATAGGCGTCGATCATCGCCAGGTACTCGTCCTGCGAGCACTTGTGGAAGCCGAGCCACAGGCCGAACCGGTCGGAGAGGGAGACTTTCTCCTCCACCGCCTCGCCCGGGTTGATGGCGGTCGAGCGCTCGTTCTCCACCATCTCGCGGGCGAGCAGGTGCCGCCGGTTCGAGGTGGCGTAGAAGAGGACGTTCTCCGGCCGCCCCTCGATGCCCCCGTCCAGCGCCGCCTTCAGGGACTTGTAGGAGGTGTCCTGCCCGTCGAAGGAGAGGTCGTCGCAGAACACCACGAAGCGGTGCGGGTCGGGGCGGAGCAGCGCCATCAGGGCCGGCAGGCCCTCGATGTCCTCGCGATGGATCTCCACGAGCTTGAGCGGCCGCTGGCCGGGCTCGCGCCGGGCGTTGATCTCGGCGTGGACCGCCTTGACCAGGGACGACTTGCCCATGCCGCGGGCGCCCCAGAGCAGGGCGTTGTTGGCCGGGAGCCCGCGGGCGAAGCGGTCGGTGTTGTCGAACAGGGTGTCGCGCATCCGGTCGATGCCCCGCAACAGCCCCATCTCGACCCGGTTCACCTTCGGAACCGGCTGCAGGCGGTGCTCGGCCTGCCACACGAAGGCGTCCGCCGCGCCGAGATCCGGCGCGGCCTCCGGCTCGGGGGCGGCGCGCTCCAGGGCCTCGGCGATCCGATGCAGGAGGGGGAGGAGGGAGGCGAGGGCGGGGTCGGAGGGCGTCGGCGCGGTCATGTGGGCGAGCTAGCAGAACCGCCCGGTCCGCTAAAGCCCCCAACCGGCGGCCGCGCCCCGGCTCCGTCAGTCGCGCTTTCCGTCAGTCGCGCTTTCGTCAGTCGCGCTTGGAGACCGCGATGGCCGCGTCGAGCCGGGTGAACACGATTCCGGCCGCCCGCAGGGCCGCCAGCGCGCGGTGCAGGCTGCGCGCGCCGTGGCTGCACGTCTCCTCCTCCAGCCGCCGAATGGTGGAGAGCGACAGGCCGCTCGTCCGGGCGAGGTCGGTCATCGACCAGTCGAGGAGCGCCCGCGCGGCGCGCAGGTGGCGCCCCTCGATGCCGTCCTCCAGGGCCTCCCGCAGCCGGCCGGTGGCCCGCGGCGGGCCGCACTCGGCCGGGTGCGTGAGGGTGGCCCAGCCGTCGAGGGTCCGGTCCTCGCGCCAGACCGGCACGAACCAGCCGTTGAAATGCTGCACCCCGCCCCGGGCGAGCCGGAAATGGGTCTCCACCGAGAAGGGCTTCGCCTCGGAGATCCGGGCCCGCACCGCGTCGCGCAGGCGGTCGCGCTCCTCCGGGATCAGCGTGCAGGTCCAATCGTCCGCGAATTCGTCCTGGGTGACGCCGGTGAGCGCCAGCAGCTGCTGCGAGGCGACCCGGCGGGTGCGGGTGTAGACCGAGAAATGCGTCCAGATCGACCTCTCCTCGAACAGGACCATGCGGCGGCGATGGTCCTCCAGGCGCGCCCGCCGCATCATCTCCTGCTCGGTCACGTCGATGACGATGCCGGCGGCCCCCGACGGGCGGCCGTCCACGCCGCAATAGATCTGGCCGCGGGTGAGCAGCACCCGCACGGACCGGTCCGGCCGGATCACCCGCACCTGCTGGTCGGCGAGGTAGGTGAGGAAGACGACCTCGGCCGGGCTCGCCATGGCCGCCCGGTCGGCCGGGTCCACGAGGTTGTAGAGCAGGTCGTAGCTCGGCCGGCGCTCCGTCCGGTCCAGGCCGAGGATCTGGTACATCGCCGGCGACCAGTAGTGCTCGTTGCCGCGGAAGCGCCAGCTCCAGCGTCCCAGCAAGCCCCACCGCTCGATCAGCTGCAGGAAGTCGTCCGACGTGAAAGGGGTGAAGGTCGCGTCTATGGGACCTGATGCCTTCGGGGAATGCACGGTGAGAGGATAGGCGACGACGATGCCGCGCGGCGCGGCTCGGGGAGGCATCGCAGTGCCGTCCGCCCCGCCCACGGCCCGCCAGAGTTCCGTGCGCGGTGAAGTCGGCCCCGCGAACAGCTATCCTCGGTTGTAGCCTTTGGAACCATATTGCATCGCGTCGATCTGACCATGTGAAATATTGTTCAACTAAGTATAACTGAGAATTTTCCTATGGTCAATTGCCGCAAGGACCGAGACGGTGCGGTGCGAGGGTCCGGCCGGCCGGTGCGCGACGCCGCCGCGGGGTCGGGCAGCGCCATTGCGTTCGGGTCGCCCCTGGCTATAGTCCGCGCGCTTTTGCCAGGCCGGCGGGCAACCGCGCGGCCGCTTTCGTCTTGGATCGGGAGACCTCCACGTGATCACGCCCGCCTTCGCGCAGGGAACCGGTGCCGCCGCCGGTGGCACGGACGTCATCTTGCAGGTCGTCCCCTTCGTTCTCATCTTCGTGATCATGTACTTCCTGATCCTGCGCCCGCAGCAGAAGCGCGCGCGCGAGCATCAGGACATGGTGAAGAACGTCCGGCGCGGTGACACCATCGTGACCACGGGCGGCATCGTCGGGCGGGTCGCGAAAGTCGCCGACGAGGCGAGCGAGATCGAGGTGGAGATCGCCGAGGGCGTGCGCGTCAAGGTGGTCCGCACGATGATCGCGGAGGTCCGGGCCAAGGGCGAGCCGGTCAAGGCCGCCTGAGGCGGCGGCGGCGGCACGGCCACCACAGGCAGGGTTTTGGAATCGCGCGATGCTCCGTTTTTCCTCCTCGAAGCTCGTCGGGACGCTGGCGGTGATCATCGTCGGCCTCGCCCTCGCCATCCCGAGCTTCTTCAGCCCCGAGCAGCGCAAGGCGTTCGTCGCCTCGGCGCCGTCCTGGCTCACCGCCCTCGTGCCGACGCGGGCGATCGTGCTCGGCCTCGACCTCCAGGGCGGCTCGCAGATCGTGCTGGAGGTGGACCGGCCCGACCTCACGCGCACCATGGCCCAGCAGCTGCGCGACGACGTGCGCCGGGCCCTGCGCGAGGAGGGGGTGCAGGCGGATGGCGGCGTCCAGATCACGCCGCGGGGCGTGCAGCTGCGCGTCAGCGATCCGGCGGCCCGCGCCAAGGCCCTGCCGAAGCTGCAGGCCCTGTCGCAGCCGGTGACGGACGCGGTGCTCGGCCAGACCGGCGCCCGCACCCTCGAGGTGCGCGACGAGCCGAACGGCACGATCCAGCTCACCTTCACGGAGGCGGGCACCAACGCCCGGGTGCGCCGGGCGGTCCAGCAGGCGATCGAGGTGGTGCGCCGCCGCGTCGACCTCGGCGGCACGACGGAACCCTCGATCCAGCAGCAAGGGGCCGACCGCATCCTCGTCCAGGTGCCGGGCCTGCAGGATCCCCAGCGCCTGGAGGAGCAGCTCGGCAAGACCGCCAAGCTCGAATTCCGCATGCTCGCCGACAGCGCGGCCGGCGACGTCGACCTGCTGCCCTCCCGCGATTCCAACGGCCAGAAGGTGCCGGTCGAGCGCCGCGTGATGGCCGACGGCGCCGACCTGACCGACGCGCAGCCGGGCTTCGACCAGAAGACCAACGAGCCGATCGTCAACTTCAAGTTCAACCTGCGCGGCGCCCAGCGCTTCGGCCAGGCGACGAGCGAGAATGTCGGCCGCCCGATGGCGATCGTCCTCGACAACGAGGTGGTGTCGGCGCCCCGCATCCTGCAGCCGATCACCGGCGGGCAGGGCCAGATCTCGGGCCGCTTCACGGTGCAGCAGGCCAACGACCTCTCGGTCCTGCTGCGCGCCGGTGCCCTGCCGGCCAAGCTCAACATCATCGAGCGCCGCACCGTCGGGCCGGGCCTCGGCCGCGACTCGATCGAGGCCGGCAAGCTCGCCACCATCGCGGCCACGGTCCTGGTCGTGACCATGATGTTCGCCTGCTACGGCGTCTTCGGTCTCTTCGCCAACATCGCCCTGATGGTCCATGTCGGCCTCATCCTGGGCCTGATGTCGGTGCTGGAGGCGACCATGACGCTGCCGGGCATCGCCGGCATCGTGCTCACCATCGGCACCGCCGTCGACTCGAACGTGCTCATCTACGAGCGCGTGCGCGAGGAGGTGCGGGCCGGTCGCTCGATCCCCTCCGCCCTGCAGGCGGGCTTCGACCGCGCCTTCGCCACCATCGTCGATTCGAACTCGACCATGGCGATCGCCGCCATCATCCTGTTCTTCATGGGGTCGGGACCGGTCCGCGGCTTCGCGGTGGTGTTCATCCTCGGCATCCTCACCACCGTGATCACCGCGGTCACCCTGACCCGGATGATGATCGCCGTCTGGTATCACCGCTTCCGGCCGAAGGTGCTGCCGATCTGACCGCCGAAATCCGCGCCGCCCCCGCGGCGGCGCTCCTCCGGGACCGCTCCGCGTCCCGGCGGGACGGTCGACCGTCCCGGCAGCGCCCGACCTTTCGAGACCCGCGATGCGCCTCCTCCGCCTCTGGCCCGACGAATCCCACTTCGACTTCATGCGCCTGCGGCGCTTCAGCTTCCCGCTCTCGGCGCTGATGTCGGTGGGGACGCTGGTGCTGTTCCTGATCATCGGGCTCAATTTCGGCATCGACTTCAAGGGCGGCACCCTGATCGAGCTGCGCCCGAAGGCCGGCCAATCGGACGTGGCCTCGGTGCGCCACACCGCCAACGGCTTCGGCTTCGGCGAGACCGAGGTGCAGGAATTCGGCAATCAGGGCGCGATCTCGATCCGCTTCCCGCTCCAGGCCGGCGGCGAGACCGGGCAGACCCTGGTGATGCAGAAGGCCCACGAGGCCTTCGACAGGGACTACGCCTTCGACCGCGTCGAGACCGTCGGGCCCCGCGTGTCGGGCGAGCTCGTGCAGTCGGGCACGATCGGCGTCGTCCTGTCGGTCGTGGCGGTGCTGCTCTACCTCTGGTTCCGGTTCGAGCGGGAACTGGCGCTGGGCGCCATTGTCGGCACGCTCCACGACATCGTGCTCACCGTCGGCGTCTTCGTGATCTCCCGGATCGAGTTCAACATGACCTCGATCGCCGCCATCCTCACCATCGTGGGCTACTCGCTGAACGAGACCGTAGTGGTGTTCGATCGCACCCGCGAGCTGATGCGGCGCTACAAGACCATGCCGACCGAGGAACTGCTCAACCGCTCGATCAACTCGACCATGTCGCGCACGGTGATGACCGCGACCTCGACCGCCCTGTCGCTGGTCGCCCTGGTGCTGTTCGGCGGCGAGGCGATCAAGGGATTCTCGGTCGTGATGTTGATCGGCGTGGTGATCTGCACCTACTCGGCGATCTTCATCTCGTCGCCGTTCCTGATCTATATCGGCCTGCAGGCCGGCGGCGGGATCCGGGCGACCGGGCGCGACCCCGCGGCCCTGCCGCAGGCGGCCGAATGAGCGGGGAGGGCCGCCTGCACGAAGGCTTCGTCCCCGGGCGCCACCTGATCGACGCCTACGGGGCGGGGGGGTTCCGCTTCGCCGAGATGTCGCATCGCGGCTCGATCCTGGCCCTGCCCTCGGGCATCCACGCCTGGGCGGTGACGGAGGCGGCCGGCATCGACGCGGCGAGCCTCGCCCCCGTCCTGGCGGCCTCCGGCGAGGTCGATCTCCTGCTGATCGGCACCGGGCGCGAGATCGCGTTCCTGCCGGACGCCCTGCGCCGGCGCCTGCGGGAGGCCGGGATCGGCCTCGACGTGATGCAGACCGGGGCGGCCGCGCGCACCTACAACATCCTGGCGGCGGAGAACCGCAAGGTCGCGGCGGCCCTGATCGCGGTGGCGTGAGGATGGGCGCCGAGACGGCCAGGAACGGCCTGGACTGGGCCTACGCCCATTGCGAGGCGCTGGTGCGCGAGGGCGACCCCGACCGCTACTTCGCCGCCCTGTTCGCCCCGGCGGGGAAGCGGCCGCACCTCTTCGCGCTCCACGCCTTCAACCTGGAGGTCGCCCGCGTGCGCGACGCGGTGTCGAACCCGATGCCGGGCGAACTGCGCCTGCAATGGTGGCGCGACGCGCTCCAGGGCGAGGCGCGCGGCGACGTGCGCGCCCACCCGGTCGCCGCCGCCCTCGACGACACGCTGGTGCGCCACCGCCTGCCGCGCCAGCCGCTGGTGGCGCTGGTCGATGCCCGCGTCTTCGACCTCTACGACGACCCGATGCCCTCGACCCACGACCTCGAAGGCTATTGCGGCGAGACCGCCTCCAGCCTGTTCCGGCTCGCCAGCATCGTGCTGGCGGATGGCGGCGAGCCGGGCGGGGCCGCGGCGGCCGGCCACGCCGGCGTCGCCTACGCGGTGGCGGGGCTGCTGCGCGCGCTGCCCTGGCACGCGAGGCGCGGCCAGGTCTATCTCCCGGCCGACATCCTCGCCCGCCACGGCGTCACCCGCGAGGACATCGTGGCGGGCCGCGGCGGCCCGGGCCTGAAGGGCGCCTGCGCGGATCTGCGCGCCCTCGCCCGGCGCCACGTCGCCGCCTGCGCCAAGGAGCGCGGCGACCTCGCGGCCGCCGGCGCGCCGGCCCTGCTGCCGGTCGCCCTGGTCGAGCCCTACCTGCGCGCCATGGAGCGGCCCGGCTACGAGCCCCTGCGCAGCGTGATCGAGATTCCCCGCTGGCGGCGGGTGCTCCGCCTGTGGCGGGCGGCGCGCGCCGGGGCCTGAGACGGGATCCGGTTGATCGAGGCGGATCCCGGATCACGCGCCCGCGCGGCGCCTGAGCGAAGCTCTCATCCGCCACCCCGAAGGGATCGATCGGATCCGGTATGGGACGCCGCCGATCGGCCCCGGCCCGGACCCGGCCCCTATTCCGCCGCGGCGGGCAGGCCCGGCTCGCCGAGCCACGCGGCGAGGTCGGCCCGGGCCCGGTCGGTCAGCGCGCGCTTCTTGGCCTGCGCCTTCTCGGGCCCGCGCAGGCGGCGGCCGTCCGGCGCCTTCGGGGCGTGGTCGAGGGGCGGGAAGAGGCCGAAATTGACGTTCATCGGCTGGAACGAGCGCGGCGCCCCGACCTCCTCGGCGCTGACGTGCCCGCCCGTGATGTGGGCGATCAGGGCGCCGAGCGCCGTCGTCGGGGGCAGGGGGGCGAGGGCGCGGCCCCGGCGCTCGGCCGCGGCGTAGCGGCCCGCCATCAGCCCCACCGCCGCGCTCTCGACGTAGCCCTCGCAGCCGGTGATCTGGCCGGCGAAGCGCAGGCGCGGCGCGGCCTTCAGGCGCAGCGTCGCGTCGAGGAGCCGCGGCGAATCGAGGTAGGTGTTGCGGTGCAGGCCGCCGAGCCGGGCGAACTCGGCCCTCTCCAGGCCCGGGATGGTGCGGAAGATCCGCACCTGCTCGGCGTGGCGCAGCTTCGTCTGGAACCCGACCATGTTGTAGAGCGTGCCGAGCGCGTTGTCCTGGCGCAGCTGCACGATGGCGTAGGCCTTCACGGTCGGATTGTGCGGGTTGGTCAGGCCGAAGGGCTTCATCGGCCCGTGGCGCAGGGTCTCGGGCCCGCGCTCGGCCATCACCTCGACCGGCAGGCAGCCGTCGAAATAGGGCGTCGAGGCCTCCCACTCCTTGAAGGAGGTGGTCTCGCCCGCGCGCAGGGCCGCCACGAAGGCCTCGTACTGCGCCCGGTCCATCGGGCAGTTGATGTAGTCGGCGCCCGTGCCGCCCGGCCCGGCCTTGTCGTAGCGCGACTGGAACCACGCCACGCCCATGTCGATCGACTCGCGGTGCACGATCGGCGCGATCGCGTCGAAGAAGGCGAGGGACTCGGCACCGGTCAGGCCGCGGATCGCCTCGGCGAGGCCGGGCGCCGTGAGCGGGCCGGTCGCCACGATCACGCTGTCCCAGGAGGCGGGCGGGAGCCCGTCGATCTCCTCGCGGGCGATCGTGACCAGCGGATGGGCTTCGAGCGCCCGCGTCACCGCCCGGGAGAAGCCCTCGCGGTCGACCGCCAGCGCGCCCCCGGCCGGCACCTGGTTCGCGTCCCCGGCCCGCATGATCAGCGAGCCCAGGCGGCGCATCTCCTGGTGCAGCAGCCCGACCGCGTTCAGCGCCGCGTCGTCGGAGCGGAAGGAGTTGGAGCAGACGAGTTCGGCGAGGCCGTCCGTGCGGTGCGCCTCGGTCGCCCGCAGGGGCCGCATCTCGTGCAGCACGACCGGGAGGCCGGCCTCGGCGATCTGCCAGGCGGCTTCGGAGCCGGCGAGGCCGCCGCCGACGACGTGGATGGGGGAGGATCCGGACATGCCCCGGCATATCGGATCCGCCGGTCCCGAATCAACGCGGCACCGCCGGCGGGGCAGGGCAGACATGCGAACGCCCGCCGGAGGGGCGGGCGCGGGACGGCCGAAGGCGCGTCGGTGTCGGAGCTGCGAGGCGATCAGGCCGCGTGCGTGCGCGCGATGCCGACGATGTCCGAGCGGCTGATGCCGAGATCGTCGAGCTCGCGGTCGGTCAGGCGGGACAGTTCGACGACGGTCTCGCGGTAGCGCAGGTACGCGCGGATCTTGCTGAGGATGACGGACACGAACATGGTGGTTGACCCCTTGGTGGGCAGCTCCTGCCGCCCGTGGCGGCATCGGCGCCTAATTCTGTTGCAACGCACCATATGGGGAAGCGGCCCCGCCTGAGGAGTCGCGGGACCGTAGGTCAGGCATGCACCCTCGGAATGCGCAGAGTAGGAAATCGTCAACCCTCTGCGCTGCGCGCAGAACAGGCAGCCGTGCGGCCGCGGCCACGCCATGCTGCACGTGCGAAGGGCAGGCAAAGATCAGGGGAGCCGGATCGCCCTCAGTGGAAGCGGGGCGCGAGCAGGAAGCGCTCGCGGTCGGCCGACTGCACGGTGACGGCGAGGGTGCGGCCGTCGCGCCGGACGGTGAGCGGCACCGCCACCCCGGCCTCGCCGAGGGCCCAGACCTGGCGGAAGAAGCCGCCGAGATCCGGCACGGGCGCGCCCGCCACGTCCAGGACGGTGTCGCCGGAGCGCAGGTCGGCCGCGGCGGCGGGCCCGCTCTTGGCGAGGCCCATCACGACGACCTCGTCGTCGATCTCGGTGGCGTAGAGGCCGAGCCAGGGGCGCGGCGGGCGCGCCACCCGGCCCCGGCTGGTCAGGTCGTCGAGGATCGGCGTGAGCAGGTCGATCGGCACCGCCATGTTGAGGGCCCGCGCCTCGCTGCCGCCCTGCTGCAATTGCAGCGAGCCGATGCCGAGGAGGTCGCCGTTCGGGCCGATCAGCCCGGCCCCGCCCCAGTGGGGGTGGGAGGGTGCCGTGAAGATCGCGTCGTCCAGGACGTATTCCCAGTAGCCCGCGAAGCTCTGGCGGGCCACGACCTTGGCGGCCACCGCGCGGGACCGCCCGCCCGTCCCGGCGAAGATCGCGCCCTGGCCGACCTGCAGCGCGGCCGAGCGGCCGAGCGGCAGGACGGGGCAGTCGAGGCGGCCGAGCGCCTGAACCAGGCCGAAGCCCGTGACCGCGTCGAAGCCGACCACGTGGCCCGGCACGCTGCGGCCGTCCTGCGTCGTCAGCCAGACCGATTCGGCCTCGGTGATGAGGTAGCCGATGGTGAGGACGAGGCCGTCCGCCCCGATCAGCACGCCGTTGCCGGCCCGCTCCGTGCCGAGCGCGTCGGCCGTGAAGGCGCCCTCCGGCACGCGGGCCGAGAGCGACAGCACCGCGGCGAGCGCCCGGTCGAGGTCGAACGCGTAATCGGCCGGCCGCGGCTGCGCCGCGAGGGGAATTTTCCAGTCGCCGGACGGCGCCATTCCGCCACCTCCTCACCGGCGCGCGTGGTCGGCCCGCCGTCCAGCCGAAATAGGTCGCGGCCCGCAAAGCAACACCCGAGCCGGCCGGCGCGAGGCGCCGGCGAAACGAAACACCCGGCGCGAGGCGCCGGCGACACGAAACACCCGGCGCGAGGTACCGGCAAAACGAAACCGCCCGGCACGGGGCCGGGCGGTCGCGAGAGGGTGAGCCGGCGCCGGGCGCCGGCCGCCGGATCAGTACTTGCGGATGATCGGCGCCGGGGCGGGCGCCGGAGCCGCGGCCGCCGTGTAGAGCGGCACGATGATGCGGCCCCACACCTCGGTGTTCTCGGCGCGCGGCACGTCCGTCACGACGTCGCGGGCGACGTAGACCTGCGCCGTGGCGAAGCCGAAATCGTAGCCGACGAGGCCGCCGAGGGCGAAGCGGCCCCGGTTGCCGGCCGCGAGGCTGACCGCCCGCGTGTCGAAGTTGTAGGTGCCGTAGCCGATCGCACCGATCTCGAACTTGCCGAACTTCTTCGTCGCCGTGAGGTCGAGGTTCAGCGAGTCGGAGATGATGAACGGGCCGCGGGTCGGGCCGGCGAGGCCCGGGAACTTGGCCGGCGAGTCGTAGATGTTTGCCGTCAGGTTGGCGGTCAGGTTCCAGCCGTCGCCGGTGTAGCTGCCCGCGATGCCGAACCGGTAGGTGTTCGAGGCGAGCTGGCCGAGAACCGGCGCACCCGCGAAGGTGCCGGCATTGGTGACGAGCACGCCGCGGTCGCCGTTCAGCTCGTTCAGGTAGGTACCACCGAGCAAGCTGACGCCGAAGTTGTTGCCGAGGTCGAAGGCCCAGATCGCGCCGATGAACGTGCCGACGTTGATCGACAGGTCGCGGATGCCGGCCGGACCACCGTTCTTGCCGAAGGCGAAGACGGTCGGCGGGGCGAGGGCGAGTTCGACGCGGCCGCCGCCGAGGACGACCGGGGTCGACCAGACCAGGACCGGGATGTTGACACCGACGTCGACCGGCAGCGCGCCGGGGCCGTTGTCGGGCGTTTGGCGGTACAGGAACGTGTTGATCGCGTAGACACCTTCCGGCAGCGGAGCACCGACCGCCAGACCCACCTGCTCACCCGGCACCGTCGTCGTCTGTGCGAACGCGCCCGTCGCCGTGAAGCCCAGAGAGAGAGCAGCCGCCCCCGCGGCGAGCCATTGCTTGACCATCTAAAGTTTCCTTCCCGCCGGTGCAGGCTGGCCCTTAGCTCTTCTCTCGACTGACAAGGACACCGCCTGCTTTTGCTACAGGCTTCGGCCGTCGCCGTCTCGAGCGCCCCTTCCAGCCCCGACACAGTCTGAACGATTTGATTTTTGTACAGCCACGCTCGGAACGCCAGCGGAATGCCCGGCCTGAAGGCAGTTGCGCTCGAACCGTTGCGCAAAAGTCGCAATTCGGTCACAGGCGGGGCGTGCATCGACTAGCAGCGCCGCAAACCCAATTGATCGAGAAAGCCCGGCTTGCGGCTGACGCGGCCTGTCCTTTGGTCGAAGTCGCGGGCATTTGCGGTCGTTTTCGCGGCCCCGGGCGTGCGCGGCCGGCCCGGAGCGACCCGGGCCGCGCGGACGCGGCCCCGCGCCGGCCCGGGCTCGGCAGATGTGCCACACCGGGCCGCACGGCCGCACGCATCCGCGCGCGGGCCCGCGCCGCCTCCCGAGCTCCGCGCTCGCGGCTTCCGCGCTCCCTTCGGGCGGGCCGCCCCTATTCCGCCGCCTGCTTGCCCGGCCGGGCGGGGCGCCGCGCCAGCACCTCGCGCAGGAAGCGGCCGGTATGGCTGGCCTTCGCCCGCGCGATCGCCTCCGGCGTGCCCTGGGCCACGATCGTGCCGCCGCCGTCGCCGCCCTCCGGGCCCATGTCGATCACCCAGTCGGCGGTCTTGATCACCTCCAGGTTGTGCTCGATGACCACGACCGTGTTGCCCTGGTCCACGAGCTCGTGGAGCACCTCCATGAGCTTGGCGACGTCGTGGAAATGCAGGCCGGTGGTCGGCTCGTCGAGGATGTAGAGCGTGCGGCCGGTGGCGCGCTTGGAGAGCTCCTTCGAGAGCTTCACGCGCTGCGCCTCGCCGCCCGAGAGGGTGGTCGCCTGCTGGCCGACATGGACGTAGCCCAGCCCGACCCGGGCCAGGGTCTCGAGCTTGTCGCGGATCGCCGGCACGGCCTTGAACAGCTCCGCCGCCTCCTCGACGGTCATGTCGAGGACGTCCGCGATCGAGCGCTCGCGGTACTTCACCTCCAGGGTCTCGCGATCGTAGCGCTTGCCCTTGCAGACGTCGCAGGTCACGTAGACGTCCGGCAGGAAGTGCATCTCGATCTTGATGACGCCGTCGCCCGAGCAGGCCTCGCAGCGCCCGCCCTTGACGTTGAACGAGAACCGCCCCGGCTGGTAGCCGCGGGCCTTGGCCTCGGGCAGGCCGGCGAACCAGTCGCGGATCGGCGTGAAGGCGCCGATATAGGTCGCCGGGTTGGAGCGCGGCGTGCGGCCGATCGGCGACTGGTCGATGTCGATGACCTTGTCGAGGAATTCGAGGCTCTCGATCCGCTCGAAGGGCGCCGGATGCTCGACCGCGCCGTTGAGCTTGCGCGCCACCGCCTTGTAGAGCGTGTCGATGACGAGGGTGGACTTGCCGCCCCCCGACACGCCCGTCACGCAGGTGAAGGTGCCGAGGGGAAACTCCGCCGTCACGTCCTTGAGGTTGTTGCCGCGCGCGCCGACGAGGCGCAGCATGCGGTCCTTGCGGATCTTGCGCCGGGCCGCCGGCATCCGCACCGCGAGCTCCCCCGTCAGGTACTTGGCGGTGAGCGAATTCGGGTCGGCGAGGAGCTGCTGGGGCGTGCCCTTGGCGACGATCTGCCCGCCATGGATGCCGGCCCCCGGCCCGACATCGACGACGTAGTCGGCCTGCAGGATCGCGTCCTCGTCGTGCTCGACCACGATCACCGAATTGCCGAGGTCGCGCAGGCGCTTCAGGGTGCCGAGCAGGCGCTCGTTGTCGCGCTGGTGCAGGCCGATCGAGGGCTCGTCGAGCACGTAGAGCACGCCCGTGAGGCCCGAGCCGATCTGCGAGGCGAGGCGGATGCGCTGGCTCTCGCCGCCCGACAGCGAGCCCGAGCCGCGGGCGAGCGTCAGGTATTCGAGCCCGACATCGACCAGGAAGGTGAGCCGGTCGCGGATCTCCTTGAGGATGCGCGCGGCGATCTCGTTCTGCTTCGGGGTGAGCTGCGCCGGGAGGTCCGTGAACCAGCCGTGGGCGTCGCGCACCGAGAGCCGCGCCACCTCGGCGATGTCGCGCATCGCCACCTTCACGGCCAGGGCCTCGGGCTTCAGACGCTTGCCGCCGCAGGCCTGGCACGGCGTCTCGGCCATGAAGCGGGCGATGTCCTCGCGGGCCTGATCGCTCTCGGTCTCCCGGTAGCGCCGCTCCAGGTTGGGCACCACGCCCTCGAAGGGCTTCATCACGTCGTAGGCGCGCAGCCCGTCGTTGTAGGAGAAGCGGATCGGGTCCCCGTCGGAGCCGAACAGCACGACCTGCCGCGCCGCCTCCGTCAGCTTCGCCCAGGGCACGTCGGTGCGGAACCGGTAATGGCGGGCGAGGGCCTCCAGGGTCTGGCCGTAATAGGGCGAGGTCGACTTCGCCCAGGGCGCGATGGCGCCGCGCTCCAGGCTCAGCGCCTCGTCGGCGATGACCAAGATCGGGTCGATGCGCATCTCGTGGCCGATGCCGCCGCAGGTCGGGCAGGCGCCGAACGGGTTGTTGAACGAGAACAGCCGCGGCTCGATCTCCGGGATGGTGAAGCCGGAGACCGGGCAGGCGAAGCGCGACGAGAACACGATCCGCTCCGGCGCGCCGCCCTCGGGCGCGTCGGCGAGTTCGATCACCGCGATCCCGTCCGCGAGATCGAGCGCCGTCTCGAAGGAATCGGCCAGGCGGGCGGCCATGTCGGGCCGCACCACGATCCGGTCGACCACCACGTCGATGTCGTGCTTGAGCTTCTTGTCGAGCCGGGGCACGTCGTCGATCGGGTAGTATTCGCCGTCGACGCGCAGGCGCTGGAAGCCCTTCTGCTGGAACTCGGCGATCTCCTTGCGGTACTCGCCCTTGCGCCCGCGCACCACCGGCGCCAGCAGGTAGGCGCGGGTCTTCTCCGGCAGGGCCAGCACCCGGTCGACCATCTGCGACACGGTCTGGCTCTCGATCGGCAGCCCGGTCGCGGGCGAGTAGGGGATCCCGGCCCGCGCCCACAGCAGGCGCATGTAGTCGTAGATCTCCGTCACGGTGCCGACCGTCGAGCGCGGGTTCTTCGAGGTCGTCTTCTGCTCGATCGAGATGGCGGGCGACAGGCCGTCGATCTGGTCGACGTCGGGCTTGGCCATCATCTCCAGGAACTGGCGGGCATAGGCCGAGAGCGACTCGACGTAGCGGCGCTGCCCCTCGGCGTAGATGGTGTCGAAGGCGAGCGAGGACTTGCCCGAGCCCGACAGCCCGGTGAAGACGACGAGCTTGTCGCGCGGGATGACGAGGTCGACGTTCTTGAGGTTGTGCTCGCGGGCGCCGCGCACCGCGATGACGCGGCCCTCCGCCGCACGGTCGAAAAACGTGTCGAGAGAAGCCATGCGGAGGCTCGCAGCGCAGCCGGGAAGGGGAGCGTCGGACCGGCGCCGGCAGGGTCCGGACCGGCCGTTCGTCGGCGAAGATGGGAGCGGATGCGCCGCCCGCCAACCCGCGTGCTAGAACAAAATACGTACAACAGCAACCGGGCCGCGCGACTCGGCACGGTTGCTGCGCGGGCGCGACCCGCGCACCGGCAGCATCCGACCATCCGCCCCGCACGACGGTCGTCGAAGCGTGGAGTCAGCCGGCACAACAGCGCGGGCGCGCGCCGGACCCGGCTGATTGCTATGGCAGGGCGGCCTCAGGGCGGACCTATACCTCTCCTATACAGCGGAGCGACGGTGAGCGCGCGCCACGGCCGCGCGTTCCGTCCGGAGGTTGCTGCAACCTTGCCGTGCATGCGCCCGCCGTCGCGGCCGCCCACCGCACACGGCCCGCGCGCCTCGCGAGGGGGATCCTCGGCGGCGCGCGCCCGATGCGCATTCCAACCGCGCATGCGCCCTGCGGCGCGACGTCCGACCCGATCCCGGCGCCGCGTCCCGCCGGCCGGCGCGGACGCGCCCGGAATTCGGGCGCCGCCCCGATTTCCCGTCGCTCCCGCTCTTGCCGCTGCGCGACGGGCGGGGGTAGAACTGCGCCGCGGAGCGAGGCCCACCAAGGACTTGGCCCGAGGAGTCGGGTACCGGACGGGGCCCGGCACCCGGGCCGCCGGTCGGGACCGCGCCTCGCGAGTGTGTGACGAAGGAAACGGGCGCCGCATGGCCATCGATGCCGAACTCCTCCTCGACCGACGCGCCTTGCGCCGGAAGCTCTCGTTCTGGCGCGTGGTCGGCATCGGAGCCCTGATCGTCGCCGTGGGGGCGATCGGCCTGCGGGCCGCCGGGAGCCGCGGCCCCTTCCCGGCCATCACCCCGCAGATCGCCCGAATCACCGTCGACGGCTTCATCGCCGGCAGCGACAAGACCCGCGACCTGATGAAGCGCGTGGGCGATTCCTCCGCGGTGTCGGGGGTGATCGTGTCGATCAACTCGCCGGGCGGCACCACGACGGGCTCCGAGGAGCTCTTCCGCAACCTGCGCCAGCTCGCCGAGAAGAAGCCGGTCGTGGCCTTCGTGGACGGGACGGCGGCCTCGGGCGCCTACATCACGGCGCTCGCCGCCGATCACATCGTGGCGCGGGAGACCTCGCTCGTCGGCTCGATCGGCGTGCTGTTCCAGTACCCCGACCTCTCGGGCCTCCTCGACAAGGTCGGGGTGCGGGTCGAGGAGGTGAAGTCCTCGCCCCTCAAGGCGGAGCCGAGCGGCTTCCACCCGACCTCGCCAGAGGCGCGGGCGGCGCTGCAGGCGATCGTGGGCGACACCTACGCGTGGTTCAAGAACCTCGTCGCCGAGCGGCGCAGGATGTCCGAGGCCGAGCTCGCCGCCGTGTCGGACGGCCGGGTGTTCAGCGGCCGCCAGGGCGTGGCGCTCAAGCTCGTGGACGAGACCGGCAACGAGAAGCAGGCGGTCGCCTGGCTCGAGCGCGAGCGGCACGTGACGAAGGACCTGCCGATCCGCGATTGGAAGCCGCGCAGCGACCGCAGCTTCGACCTGCTCTCCGCTGCCTCGCTCCTGGGCCTGGAGGACGTGGCGGCGGGGCTGCGGCGGACCTCCGGGGAGGCCGCCGCCCTGGCCCAGGGGGGCTTGCTCGCCGTGTGGCGGCCCGGCGCGGCGCCGACGCCCTGACACCCCGCTGGTCCGCCCCGGCCCGGTGGGGCGGGGTGCCACGTCGAGATGCGCGCGAGGCCCTATTCCCGATGATCAAGTCCGAGCTCGTCCTCAAGATCGCCGAGCAGAACCCGCACCTCTATCAGAGGGACGTCGAGAGCATCGTCAACGCGATCCTCGACACGATCGCCGACGCGCTGGCCCGCGGCGACCGGGTGGAGCTGCGCGGCTTCGGCGCCTTCTCGGTCAAGCGCCGCGAGGCGCGGCGGGGCCGCAACCCGCGCACCGGCGCGGCGGTGGCCGTCGCCGAGAAGGCGATCCCGGTCTTCAAGACCGGCAAGGAGATGCGGCTGCGCCTGAACGCCGCCGGGATCGGCGCGGAGACGCGCGAACCGGCGGAAGTGTCCTGACCTGATGTTCCGTTGCGCCCCTCCTCCAACCCGGGCTGACCGATGATCCGCTTCCTCAAGGGCCTGCTCCTGCTTCCCGTTGCCGTCGTGGTCGTGCTGCTCGCGGTGGCGAACCGGCAGGCCGTGACGCTGTCCTTCGATCCCTTCTCGCCGGAGACGCCGGCCTTCAGCCTGACGGTGCCCCTCTACGCCCTGGTCTTCGCGGCGGTCGCCCTCGGCATCCTGATCGGCGGCTGCGGGGCGTGGCTCGGCGAGGGCAAGGTCCGGCGCGACCGGCGCGCGAAGGGCCGCGAGGTCGAGCGCCTGCGCCAGGAGGCCGAGCGGCTGCGCCGCGCCGCCGAGCGCCCCGCCGCCCTGCCGGCGCCCGCGTCCCGCGCCTGAGCGCGCGGCGGCCATGCGGCTGATCTCCGCGGCCGACATCGACGCGGCCCTCACGCCCGCCCGCATCGTCGCTGCGCTGGAGGAGGCGTTCCGGTCGGACGCGGCGGCGCCGCCGCGCCACCTCCACGGCCTGGCGGGGGCGCGGGGCGCGGAGCCCGCGACCCTGCTGCTGATGCCGGCCTGGGACGACCGGCACATCGCCGTGAAGGTGCTGACGCTGCACCCGGACAACGCCGCCCGCGGCCTCGCCACCATCCAGGGCGGGCTGCTGCTGAGCGAGCGCGCGACGGGGCTCACCCTGGCGGCGATCGACGCGCCGCGCCTGACCCTGTGGCGCACGGCCGGCGCCTCGGCCCTCGCCGCCCGCCACCTCGCCCGCCCGGACGCCGCCCGGCTGCTCATGGTGGGAGCCGGGGCGCTCGCCCCCTTCCTGGTCCGCGCGCACGCGGCCGTGCGCCCGATCCGCGACGTGGCGGTCTGGAACCGCCGTCCCGAGCCGGCCCTGCGCCTCGCGGCGGACCTCGCCGCCGAGGGGCTGCCGGCGCGCGCCGTCGAGGATCTGGAGGCGGCGGCGCGGGCGGCCGACCTCATCTCCTGCGCCACCCTCTCGGAGGCGCCGCTGGTGCGTGGGGCGTGGCTGTCGCCCGGCACCCATCTGGATCTGGTCGGCGCCTTCACGCCGCGCATGCGCGAGGTGGACGACGAGGCGCTGCGCCGGGCCGAGATCTACGTCGACACCGCGGACGCCCTCAGCAAGGGCGGGGACGTGGCGGCGGCGCTGGCCTCCGGGGCGATCGCGCCCGGGGCCGTGCGGGGCAGCCTCGCGGATCTCTGCCGCGGCAGCGCGCCCGGGCGCGCTTCGCCCGACGCCGTCACGGCGTTCAAGTCGGTGGGCTCTGCGGTCGAGGACCTCGCCGCGGCGGTGGCGGTCTGGCGCTGGACCGGCGCGGGCGCCGCCTGACGGCGCCGGTCGCCGGGTGCTCCGGCGTCCGGCGGGACGTCAGTGCAGCCGCCGTCCGGATCCGCCCCGGCGCGCGGGAGCGCCTGGGCGTGGGGGAGCGCCCGGGCGGTCGAGGCGGTGCAGGGCGGCGAGGATCGCGTCGATCGACACCGGGGCGGCGCATCCGGGCGGCCGGCGCAGGGCGGGATCCGACTCGACCGCGTGGGCGTCGGAGGCCCACTCCGCCAGGATCGCGCGCTTCTCGGCGAGGCTGAGACCGGGCGCCGCGACGATCGCCTCGGGGTCGGCACCGGGCAGCGGCGCCGCGGATTCGATGGGGACGAGGTCAGGCTGCATCGCGTCTCTCCCGGCGGTGGCGGCCGGGACCGCGCCCGGCCAGGACCCGCATCACGCGGCCCCGCATCACGCGGCCTCGGCGCGGGGGGCGGCCGGGGCCTGCGCGGCCGTCCCGATCGGCACCCGGCGCGGCTTCAGCGTCTCGGGCACCTCGCGCACGAGGTCGATGGCCAGGAGGCCGTGTTCCAGGCGGGCGCCCGTGACGGTGACGTGGTCGGCGAGGCTGAAGCTGTGACGGAAGCTGCGGCCGGCGATCCCCCGGTGGAGGAAGTCGCGGCCCTCCTCGGAGCCGGCCCGCTGGCCGCTGACCAGGAGCGCGGGGCCGGACTGCGTCAGGGTGATCTCGTCGGCGCCGAACCCGGCCACCGCCATGGTGATGCGGTAGCGGTCCTCGGCCAGCTTCTCGATGTCGTAGGGGGGCCAGCCGCTCATCGGCTCGACGCGGCCGGCCTGCTCCATCAGGTCGAACAGGCGGTCGAACCCGACCGTAAGGCGGGAGAGGGGGGAGAGATCGGCATTCCTCATCATCACATCCTCGGCATGAGCAACGTGAGTCCAAGGGCCGCGGGCCATGCGCCCGGCGGCGGCTGCGAGCCTCGACGGGCCTCGCACGCGCGTAACGCGTCGCGCCCGCCGAAGTTCCGCGCGGGCCCCGATCCGCGACGACCCGGTACCGGCTTCCCGGGCCTTGCGCTATAGAAGCCGCATGAGCGCCTCCACCGCCCCCGTCCGCGTCAAGATCTGCGGCCTCAGCACGCCCGAGACGCTCGAGGCGGCGCTCGCGGCCGGGGCGGACCTGATCGGCCTCGTGCATTTCCCGCGGAGCCCGCGCCACGTCGACCTCGCGGCCGGCGCGGCCCTGGCGGCGCGGGCGCGGGGGAGGGCGGAGCGCGTGGTGCTCCTCGTCGATCCCGACGACGCGCTCCTCGACGCGGTGACGGCGGCCCTCGATCCTGACTGGATCCAGCTCCACGGCCGCGAGAGCCCGGAGCGCAGCGCCGCCATCCGGACCCGGAGCGGCCGGCCGGTGATGAAGGCCCTCGGGGTCGCGACCCTGGACGACCTCGCGCCCGTGTCGGCCTACGCGGGGGCGGCGGACCGGATCCTGCTCGACGCGAAGCCGGCGCTGGGCGCGGCCCTGCCGGGGGGCAACGGCCACGCCTTTGACTGGACGCTGATCGGGCGGGCGGGCCTCGCGCCGGGCTTCATGCTCTCGGGCGGCCTGACGCCGCAGAACGTCGGCGAGGCCCTGGCGGTGACGGGGGCGCGGGCGGTCGACGTGTCCTCGGGCGTCGAGCGCGGCCCCGGCCGCAAGGATCCGGAGTTGATCCGGGCCTTCGTGGCGGCCGCGCGGGCCGCCGGGGGGCCGCTCGCGAAGAACTGAAGGCGTGGCGGCAGCACGGGAATTTGCCCTCCGGCCGGATTGGTCCTAAGGCTGCCGCGCGGGTTCGCGCGCACCGGCAGCCCGGCGCCGCCCGCCCTCCCAAGGACAGGCAGCCGTGAACGCTCCCCAGACTCCGAATTCCTTCCGCACCGGCCCCGACGAGCGCGGCCGCTTCGGCATCTTCGGCGGCCGCTTCGTGGCCGAGACGCTGATGCCCAACATCCTCGAACTGGAGCGGGCCTACGCGGAAGCCAAGGCCGACCCGGCCTTCCAGGGCGAGATGAACGCCTACCTCACCCACTACGTCGGCCGGCCGAGCCCGCTCTACTTCGCCGAGCGGCTCTCCGCGCATTTCGGCGGCGCCAAGATCTACTTCAAGCGCGAGGAGCTGAACCACACCGGCTCGCACAAGGTGAACAACGTGCTGGGCCAGATCCTGCTCGCCCGGCGCATGGGCAAGCCGCGCATCATCGCCGAGACCGGGGCCGGCCAGCACGGGGTGGCGACGGCCACGCTCTGCGCCCGCTTCGGCCTGAAATGCGTCGTCTACATGGGCGCGGTCGACGTGGAGCGGCAGAAGCCGAACGTCTTCCGCATGAAGATGCTGGGCGCCGAGGTGGTGCCGGTGCAGTCGGGCACCCGCACCCTCAAGGACGCGATGAACGAGGCCCTGCGCGACTGGGTGACGAACGTCGCCGACACCTTCTACTGCATCGGTACGGTGGCGGGCCCGCACCCCTATCCGGCGATGGTGCGGGATTTCCAGTCGGTGATCGGCCGCGAGACGCGCGAGCAGATGCTGGCCCAGGAGGGGCGGCTGCCTGATTCCCTGGTCGCCTGCATCGGCGGCGGCTCGAACGCGATGGGCCTGTTCCACCCCTTCCTGGACGACCGCGAGATCGAGATCTACGGGGTCGAGGCGGCGGGCCACGGCGTCTCCTCGGGGCTGCACGCGGCCTCGCTGACCGGCGGCAAGCCCGGCGTGCTGCACGGCAACCGCACCTACCTGCTGATGAATGAGGACGGCCAGATCGCGGACGCGCACTCGATCTCGGCCGGCCTCGACTATCCGGGCATCGGCCCGGAGCACGCGTGGCTGCACGAGGTCGGCCGGGTGACCTACCTGTCGGCGACCGACAGCGAGACGCTGGAGGCCTTCCGGCTGTGCTCCCTGATGGAGGGCATCATCCCGGCCCTGGAGCCGGCCCACGCCCTCGCCAAGGTGGCCGAACTCGCGCCGACGAAGCCGCGCGACCACCTGATGGTGGTCAACCTCTCGGGCCGGGGCGACAAGGACATCCCGCAGGTGGCCGAGATCCTCGGCGACGCCCTCTGACCCGCCCGGGACGGGGATCCCGGCGGCGATCCCGGGCGCGGCGGCCGACCTGTTCGGAAAGCCGCGACGGTTCCTTGACAGGCCGCGCCGGACCTCCCTATATCGCGCCACCGCGACGCTGGAGCCCTCCGGCGCCGCCGCGGCGGAGTAGCTCAGCTGGTTAGAGCAGAGGAATCATAATCCTTGTGTCGGGGGTTCGAGTCCCTCCTCCGCTACCACCCGTTTAGCCCGCTTGGTCAATGACTTAGCGGGCTTTTTGATGCCCGATCCCTGGCCAGAGTGTGTTGCAATGGGCTTCAACACGCCCCTTGATTTTACAAGGGGTTACAACCGGGCGGCCGCGGCTCCGTGCAACACAGATGCAACACGAAAACGGAGTCCTATCGGGAACACGAATGGTGGCTTGAGAGCTCGCGAGAAGGGGCGTCCGCCTAGCAGGGCAGGGCTGCCCAAGCTGTATCTCACCGCCTCAGGAGCGCTCTATAGCCCGCGAGCCTGGCCCGGCTTCAGGCCGAGGCGTCAGCATTTGGGAGCCATCCGAATCTGGGTAGGATGCTTGGACTACCTCTGCTCCCTCGATCTTCCCTGTTGCGGCCGGGCGTCTCGGCGTACCCACCGCGGCCCCGGAGATTGTCACCTAACAAGGTAGGGTGCGCAGCGCGTCTGCCGCTTGGATGAGCATGGCTACCGCTCATGCTTGCTTAGCGAGCAAGTTGGCACGCGAGAGTGGGAGCGCTCAGACCTACAAACTTTTAATCTGTAGGTCCTGGGTTCGAGTCCCAGCGCGCTCACCAAATATCCCAATGACTTACGCGGGATTTTGGCCCTGTACGAGGGTCCATTTGCTGAACCGGGTAGCTGCGCGGGTAACCGTGAACCGCCTGTGTGTCGTGGGGTAGTGAGCGCCCTGCCGACCGCGCGCTCTCGTTCAGCTTGCGGAGAAGAAGCTTCATACGTGGCGGTGTGGCTCGGTGAGTCGCGGGATCGTGCGGGGCACTTTCAGCTGAGCACAGGAACTCCGAGGAACGTAGCGCCTACAGTGACCTGTGGCGCGAGATCCAGGAGCGCTGCTATCCCGGGACGAGCCGACAGGTGCATCGCTTCGTCGCCGAGCGCCGGACGAGGCCGATCCGATCGGGCCGCAAGCCCCGCCGCGAGAGGGCCGTCACACCGGAGCGGCCGGCGGACATCCGGTTGCCGCTGACAGGCAGCTCGCGTGTCACCCGGCTCAAGCTGATCAAGCGCCAAAGCTACGGACGAGCAGGCCTCGATCTCCTCAGGCGCCGCATGATCCTCGCCGCGTGATCCACGCAAAGTGATATTGGTGGTGAATTCGGCTCGGCACAGTCAGGCTGCAGGCGAGTGCAGCTGTGCAAAGGATGAGTTTGGTGTTCGAGCCTTCGGTTCGTCCGCGAGCCATCGCAGTAGTCGCACCAAGTTCATCGCCGCTGCCGTCATCAGATGAGCCAGGTGCGTCTTTGCGTGTCCGAAGTCGGGCGTTCGCCGCAGCCGAGATGACCGCACGCCTTGTGCAATCGTGCCCTCGACGCCGGCTCGTCGGGCGTACTCGGCTGCGAAGTCGGCGGTCTTCTCCCGCTCCCGCCTGACCCGCAACGCCTCGTGTTGGGCTTCAGGGCGGATCGTGATCGCCCGGCGGGACGAGCGCGAGCGTGTGCAGTCCGGCCGCAGCGAGCAGTCCCGGCAATCGCGGACCGCGAACTTGATCTTGATCACCGGTGTCGTGCCGTGGACGAGCGTGGGCGTCCAGCTCTGGCTTTCCTTCCCGCCCGGACACGTCGCCCGCCGCCGAGCGAAGTCAATGGCGAAGTCCCGTGCGGCGAACCCGTCACCGGCCTGGGCCTGCCACTGCCGGTCACCCCGCGTCGGGCCGACCAGATCGATCCCGTGGCGCGCCTGGGCGTCAACGAACAGCGCCGCGTTCACGAAGCCGGTGTCGGCGATGTGGATCTTGGGCAGCAGATCCCGTGCAGCAAGCGTCGCGTGGATGGTCGAGGTCGTCGCGTCATCCGAGACCGCGGCGGTCGTCGTCTCGACGTGGGTGATCAGGTTCGGGGCGTCATCGTCGCACGTCTCGGTCAGATGCACTTTATAGCCGCTCCACACCGTCGTGCCCTTGCTCGCGGAGCGCGCCTCGCCGTCATACGGCGAGCCGATGTATCGACCCGATGGTGGCAGCTGATGGTTCGTCCGCCATGCGACACGGGTGCCCTCCGGCCCGTCCTCGCGGAGGAAGTTCTGCACCCAGACCCGTCGCAGGGTCTCAAGGGCCGCAGCGTCACGCAGGACGGGTGGGGCGAGAGCCAGCAAGGCGAACCCATCGATCCCAGTCTGCACCGCCCACGCCTGCCGTCCTGCCTGGCTTTTGGGCAGCCGGAACTCGCTCGCTCGGAGCCCGTAGCGTTCGACCCAGGTCGGGGTCGTGCACGTGCGGAGCCAGTCGGGCGCGATCGTCGCCAGTTCGTTCAGCGCGTGGCGCAGTGTTTCCCCGACAACTTCGAGCCGGCTGAGGGTCCGCATCGCTTCAAGGACGTGCGTGGAGTCGCTGCGCTGACGTCCACCGCCTTTCAGGAGCCCGCGCCCTCGTGCCAGTGCGAGCGTCGCGTCGAAGAGCCGACTTTCCGCCCCATGCGCGAGAAGGCGCGTGCGGAACTCGCTCAAGACGGTGTGGTCGAAACCAGCGTCAGCCAGTTCCAGGCACAGCAGGTACTTCTGTACCTGACGACGAGCCGTGCTTCAGTGCGGCTTGGGCGTCCGGCGATCTGAGGTATTTCCGGTCCGACGCAGGCGTAGCTCAGCAACGCCTGTGCCGCGATCGCCGATTGGCACGATCCCGGATGCCCTGTCGCGTTCCTCCGAACAGTCGCTGGGGCTCCGCTCGCGCGGACGCCCGCGTACAGGACAGGATCCGCCCATGCTCAGTCCCGGACTGGTGGCCGGCATCGATGCCGGCAAGCACTTCCTCGATCTCGGCTTCCATCCTGCCGGCAAGCCGATGCGCTGCGACAACAATCCGGCCGGCATCAAGCGCCTGATCGCGGCCTTGCGGCAACGAGGCGTCATTCGCGTCGCCCTGGAGGCGATCGGTCCTTACGCTCAGCCTCTCGTGCATGCCCTCGTTGCCGCCGGCTTCACGGTGGCGCTGATTGATCCGCGACGGGTCAAGGCCTTCCGCACTGCCGAGGGGCTGATCGCCAAGACCGACCGGCTGGACGCGGCGCTGATCGCCCGCTTTGCTCATCGCATGAGCGAGTCTCTGCGCCCGGTTCCCACGGCCGACCAGGTGACCCTCAAGGCTCTGTCGACGCGCCGGCGCCAGCTCACCGAGCTGATCGCCATGGAGAAGACCCGGCTGGCCCAGGCCCTCGATCCGATGATCGTCGACAGCCACCGGGCCGTCCTCGAGGCCCTGACGCGGACTTGTGCCGAGGTTGAAGCCGAGCTCGACCGGCGCATCGCTGCCGACCCGGCCTTGGCCCGTAAGCGCATCATCCTCACCTCGATCCCGGGGATCGGCCGGCGCATCGCCGGCGTGCTGATCACCGATATGCCCGAGCTTGGACGGCTCGACCGCAAGGCCGCCGCGAGCCTGGCTGGCATGGCTCCTCATCCCAGCCAGAGCGGGGCCCATCCCGGCCGCCATGCCATCGCTGGCGGCCGGCCGTGCCTGCGGACTGCCTTCTACATGGCCGGCATGGTCGCCGCACGCGCCTGTCCCGCTTTCCGAAAACCCTATCGCGCCATGAGAGACGCCGGCAAACCGGCCAAGCTCGCCATCGTGGCCACAGGGCGACGCGTCGTGACCCTGGCGAATGCTCTCCTCCGCGCCAACAAAACTTTCGACCAGAGCGACCTGGTGACTTGTCAGGCGACGTCCGGGACGGCTCCCCTGGCGACAACGGGGCAACACCAGCATGCGCTGGCGTGATCGCTGGCTTGATCGGAGGGTCGATGCCTCGCATCGACCCTCCGCCTCATGACCGTTCGCCGGCGGGGGCGGGTCAAGGCCTTGTCGCGCAACGCGCGATGGCGCGGAGCGCCAGCCTTGACGCGCACACGACGGTGAACAACCCGACGCTGGAACGCCTCTCGGGCGGGGCCAGCCATCCTGTTTCTAAGAGGTCAAACCGTCGTATCGCCTCCCAAGGCTTGACCCGCGATACAGTCGCCAGTCGATCCGCGTGCGGACCGCGTCGGCGGCTTGCCTATCGGTCAGCCCTTCCATGAACTGCAGCAGGGTCGCCAGGGCGAGCCGGACCAGCGCCTCTGCGGGTCGTCCCCGCGCCGGGAACAGGTCGGCGAAGTCGTGATCCTCCATGACGCGATGCAGGTCGTCGGAGAGGCGCATGACCGGATTGCCGCTCGGAAAGATCGCCCGCGCCACCTGCGCCGTCTGATCAGGCACGACATACGTCCGTCTCACGTCGAGCGACATGCCCCCCTCCTGATTGGCGTGGGGCCACATCGTCGCTCAACGCGCCGCGCCGGTCGTCCTCTCATCGCAGGAACCGAGCCGAATTCGCCACCAATATCAAAGTGAGCAAGAGCCACCGATCTGGGGCAATCCCAGTCGTCGTAGCGAGGCTCCGGTTCACCGCCCTGCACAGCGCCTTCGCCCGCTGGATCCGGCTCGGGCCGTGGCGGCACCGAACTACCGAGGACGTGTCCCCCTCGATCAAGCGCAGTACTCAGGTCGGGGTAAACTCCGACGTCGGATGGCCGGACTAATGTCCTTTGTAGGAGGCGATGACGGCCTCAGGTATCAAGCCCGCCGCGAGCCACAACATGACACGGACACGGCACCGGATGCATGCGCCTGAAAGCACAAGCTCAGAGTGGGATCAGACCCAGATCAAGTTCAACGACAAGTTGATTATCGTCGAAGACTAGGCTGGATGGTATAACTCCCGAGATTTTTGCTTTCAAGCATCATTTTATGATATTACTATCGTTGCCATTGTGATATGCTATAGCAAAGTCGTGATGATTGAAAGTCCTTGCGAGCGCACAGGGCGGTAAACCTTTCATCATAAGCAGACATGATGGCGATCAGACATGATGGCGATTGTTGCGTCGTGTAATGCAACGCTGTATATAAAAACGTTAAAAATATTACTCCGATTACTACATAGAATTATAATATATAGCTAGATACGAGCATAGACTGAAATCAGAGCAGGAGGATGGCCGTGCGACCGCCGGATCGTCATTCAGAACGCGATTGGAGTCTCATCTCTGCTGTTGGCACAGGCCGCACAGCGCTGTTCGCTCTGGTCATGTTCAGCGCCTTGGCCAACGTTCTTTACCTGACTGGCTCCTTCTACATGCTGCAGGTCTACGACCGGGTGATCCCGAGCCGCAGCATCCCCACCCTGATCGCCCTCTCCGCCCTCGCCGCCACTCTCTACGCCGGACAGGCTGCCCTCGACTTCTTCCGCGGTCGCGTCCTCTCGCGCCTCGCCCGCTCCCTCGACGAGCGCCTCAGCCCGCGCGTTTTCGCCCTCGTCGCTCGCCTGCCGCTCTCAGCCGGCGGGGCCCCTCTCGGCCTGCAGCCCCTGCGCGACCTCGATCAGGTCAGAGGCTTCCTGGCCGGAGGCGGCCCGATCGGCTTCTTCGACCTCCCCTGGACGCCCTTCTACCTCGCCATCTGCTTCCTGTTTCACCCGCTGATCGGGCTCGCCGCCACGGTCGGCGCGCTCGTCCTGGTGCTCTTCACCGCCTGCACCGAGGTCCTCACCCGCAAGCCGGTCAAGGAGGCTGCCCAGCACGCCTCCGCTCGCATCAATCTTGCCGAGGTGTGCCGCCGCAACGCCGAGGTCATCGCCGCGATGGGCATGAGCCCGCGCCTCGGCGCGGGCTGGGAGGGGATCAACCGCAAGCACCTCGACAGCCACGAGCGCGCCGGCGATGTGGCGGGTGGTCTCGGGGGCGTGTCCAAGGTCGCCCGCATGATGCTGCAGTCGGGCGTGCTCGGGTTGGGTGCCTACCTCGTCATCCACGGCGAGGCGAGCGCGGGTATCATCATCGCTGGCTCCATCCTCTCCGCCCGGGCGCTCGCCCCGCTGGAGCAGGTGATCGCGCACTGGAAGAGCTTCGCGGCCGCTCGCCAGAGCTGGCGGCGGCTGCGCGCGCTGCTGGCCGCTCATCCGGAGCCGGCCGACAGACTCGCCCTGCGCAGGCCAGCAGCCAGCCTCTCGGTCGAGGGCGTCGGCCTCGCGCCGCCCGGGGCTGCATCGCTCGTCGTGACCGGCGTCTCGTTCGCGCTCACGGCCGGCAGCGGGCTGGGCATCATCGGCCCGAGCGCGTCCGGCAAGTCGTCGCTCGCCCGCGGCCTCGTCGGCGTCTGGCGGCCGGTGCGGGGCAGCGTGCGGCTGGACGGGGCCAGCCTCGACCAGTGGACGCCCGAGATGCTGGGCCCCCACATCGGCTACCTGCCGCAAGACATCGAGCTCTTCGAGGGCAGCATCGGCCAGAACATCGCCCGCTTCGACCCCGGTGCGAACCCCGAGGCGATCATCCGGGCAGCGGAGCAGGCCGGGGTGCACGAGCTGATCGTGCGGCTGCCGCAGGGCTACGAGACCCGCATCGGCGAGGGTGGGATGGCGCTCTCGGGCGGGCAGCGCCAGCGCATCGGCTTGGCCCGCGCCCTCTACGGCGAGCCGTTCCTGGTGGTGCTCGACGAGCCGAACTCCAACCTCGACGGCGAGGGCGAGCAGGCGCTCACGCGGGCCATCGCCGGGGTGCGCGAGCGGGGCGGCATCGTGATCGTCATCGCGCATCGGCCGAGCGCGCTCGCGGCCCTCGACCATGTGCTGGTGATGTCCCAGGGCCAGGCCCAGGCCTTCGGACCCAGGGAGCAGATCATGCGGCCGATCAGGCCTGCCAGCGCGCCCGCGTTCATCCAGCCCGCGGCAGCAGGAGCCGTCTGATGCTGGCCGCCGCACATCCTCGGACGAGCCGCTCCCTCCGCCGGGCCATGCTGGGCGGCAGCGCGGTGACCGCCCTGCTCGCCCTCGGTCTCGGCGGGTGGGCGGCCACGACGGAGCTCGCCGGCGCGGTGATCGCACCCGGTGCCCTGGTGGTCGAGACGAACGTCAAGAAGGTGCAGCACCTCACCGGCGGCGTGGTCGGCGAGCTGAGGGTGCGCGACGGGGCGGAGGTGCGCGCCGGCGAGGTGCTGGTGCGCCTGGACGAGACCATCACCCGCGCCAACCTGGCGGTGATCACCAAGAGCCAGGACGAGTTCACGGCACGCCAAGCCCGCCTCAAGGCCGAGCAGGACGGCCGCGACGGGGTCCGCTTCCCCGCCGACCTGGTCCAGCGCCGGGCCGAGCCGGCGGTCACTGACCTGCTGGGCGAGGAGGAGCGCCTGTTCGCGATCCGGCGCACGGCCCGCGAGGGCCAGAAGGCGCAGCTGCGGGAGCGCATCGGCCAGCTCCGGGAGCAGATCCAGGGCATGGCCGACCAGGTCACGGCCAAGCAGCGCGAGATCCGCCTGATCGGCGAGGAGCTGAAGGGCGTGCGCGAGCTGTTCGCCAAGAACCTGATCCAGATCACCCGGGTGACGGCGCTGGAGCGGGACGCGGCGCGGCTGGAGGGCGAGCGCGGGGCGCTGGTGTCCGCGATCGCGCAGACCAAGGGCAAGGTGACCGAGACCGAGCTGCAGATCCTGCAGGTGGACCAGGACCTGCGCACGGAGGTGGGCAAGGAGCTGGCGGAGATCCGGGGCAAGCTGGCCGAGCTGGTCGAGAAGCGGGTCGCGGCCGAGGACCAGTTGAAGCGGGTGGAGATCCGGGCGCCGCAGGACGGGGTGGTGCACCAGCTGGCGGTCCACACGGTGGGCGGGGTGGTCAGCCCGGGCGAGCCGCTGATGCTGATCGTGCCGCGTTCCGACGCCCTGACGGTCGAGGCGAGGATCCAGCCGCAGGACATCGATCAGGTCCGGCTCGGTCACCGGGCGGTGCTGCGCTTCTCCGCCTTCAACCAGCGCACCACGCCCGAGCTCAAGGGCGAGGTGATCGTGGTCTCGGCGGACATCAGCCAAGATCAGAAGACGGGGGCGAGCTTCTACACGGTGCGGATCCGGCCGGCCGCCGGCGAGCTGGAGCGGCTGGATGGGCTGAAGCTGGTGGCGGGCATGCCGGTGGAGAGCTTCATCCAGACCGGCGAGCGCATGGTGCTCTCGTATCTGACCAAGCCGCTGCACGATCAGATCACGAAAGCTTGGCGCGAGAGGTAACAGGTCGCGATCGACTTCGTAGCGCGAACTCAAAGCACAGTCGATGATAGAACGTCATTAATCAGAAGATAGCTGGAACAAGAAACGGCTTGTGAAGCTTCAAATTGAAAGGAGTGGCGAAGTTTTTTCGTTGCCGGTCGCGAAAACGAGATGAAAGCTTCACTTAGTAAAAATCCCGGGCTTCGTCCACTTGGTGATGACGACGATCGCGACCGCCAACTCCGATCGTCACCCACAGGGAGGAATAAACTATGATGATCATATTTTGTTCAATGGTAAGTCCGTGATCAGCCGGATATTTGCTGCCTGAACAGCAATATTCTAGCCGGTATGCTGGCTCATATGCTGGCGTCAGTGCGCAAGTTCGTAAAGTTGCGCCGCACACGTCCGCTCATCTGAAGGAGAGCATCATGGCACTCGACCTCGTGGCCCAAGACATCATCATTGACGAGACCACTGGCCTTCAAGATAACGATGTCAACCCTTCTCTGCCGCCCCACAGCACCAACACCACGCTGAGTTACCTCCTCGGTCTCGACGGCCCGGGCGGCCTGGCCTCACCGGAGGTCGCCTTCAAGGCCAACTTCGTGCAGGCCACGGCGAGCGCCGGGGAAACCATCACCTCGGTCACTCTGTCCCAGAACCTCGCTGGAAACGCGTTCTCCACTACCGTGGGTGTGAACAGCGGCATTCGGACGGTCGACGGCAACTACGTTTGGCTGTTCCAAGACGCAACCCATGCGAACGTTGTGATCGGCGTCATCGGCACCTCCGACCCAGCCGCCGCGCCCGCTGCGACCGGGCCGCTCGCCTTCTCGTTTGCGCTGCTCAACACCAGCAACACGAATGCGGACCTGTATACGGTCCAGTATGTGCCCTTACTGCATCCGGATGCGACCAACCCGGACGATCGCATCGATCTGACCGATAAGGTGTTCGCCTCGGTCGCGGGGACCAGCGTGGCCAATTTCTCAGGCCAGAACGCCCCTCCTGGGATCAATCAGTTCTACCTCCTCGACTCGTCCAATGACGCGTCCAAGCAGATTCTGGTGACAGGCTTCCTCGGGACGGCCAATGCCACCCCCAACGTGAGTACGCAGGGCTTCGGCGTCGACAACCAGAGCATCAATCCGACAGAAACGCTCCAGGTTGATTTTGTGACCGGCGGTACTTTGCACGCAGGGAGTGCCTCGCAGATCCAGTATAGCAGCCATCTCGAGACGATCACGCAGGCCGGGTTCACGATCAATCAGATCACACCTTCCAACCCGAATTTGCGGGTGGACATCAAGATCAGTGCCTTCAACGTTCAAGGCAACGAGCAGGGCTTGAACTTCTACGACGGTAGCCCGACCACGACCGCGCCGATCACCAGCCTCAAGCTGACTGGGCAATCGGGGTTTGCGTCTCCCATCACCGCTAACGGTACCTATGCCACGGGAAGTGGCAACGTCACCGTCAGCGGGCTGGGGACCAACGTCGTCACCATCACCGGGCTCGATAACATCACCACCGTCGATGTCACCACCGGCAGCCCCATGGATCGGCTGACGGTTACGGGAGTTGATGCAAACGAAGGGTGCGACATCACCGAATTTCATTTCACGACGCAAACCTCTAACGCCTACACTGAACAGGTCGGCTCTTTCATTAACTTTGATGATGACGGTCCGAGCATCTCGACGACCGGCACGGAGCCGACGCTCACCGTCGACGAGACCGTGCTCGCAACTGACGATACGAAGAGCTTTGCGGCCAACTTCAGCCCGGCCTTCGGCGCCGACGGCGCCGGAGCCGTGACCTACGCCCTGAGCGCGATTGCCGGTCCCTCGGGTCTGGTCGACACCGCCACCAACCAGGCGGTCAACCTGTCGCTCAACGGCTCGGTCGTGGAAGGCCGCACCGCGGTCGGCAACGATCTGGTGTTCACGGTCAGCGTCGACGCGTCCGGCAACGTCACGCTCGATCAGAAACGGGCGGTCGTTCATGCCAATGCGAACGATGCGAACGATGCCGCGACGCTGGCCGCGGACAATCTGGTCCAGCTGACCGCGACCGTCACCGACAAGGATGGCGACCATCAGGCGGCCACCCTCAACATCGGCCAGAACCTGTCGTTCCTGGATGACGGCCCAACGATAACGGCACAGTTCGACGCTGACCCGGCTACTCCGGGCATCCAAACCCCGGAGCATCTGGGCAACGCAGTGGGCCAGACGGCCACGGGAACCTTTGGGTATGACATCGGCCACGACAGCCATCCCGCTACGTTCTACGACGCCACGCACTCTGACTTCGTCGATACCAACCCGGCCGTGCCAGGCATCCAGATCGGGCTCACCGGTACGGTCGATAACACCCAGAATCCCAATATCACCCAAGCGGTCGCAACTCTCACAAGTGAATCCGCTACATCTGCGACCTTCAACTTCTCGTTCCATTACGATAAGGATCCGCTCACGGCTGGTGTTCAGGATTCTACAGCGGGCGGTACGCTTGTCTTCGACAAGGTAGCCGGCACTTACACGTTCACCTTGACCGACGTGATCGACGGGTTCAGTTTCGACGTGCTGCACACCAGCGAGCTGGTTAGCAAGCAGCCTACCGGCAACACGGGACATCCCCTGATCGTCGCAGAGCAGCTGACGCCGAACGGCGACCCAGATCCGTTCTTTGTTCAGTTCACCGGGAACTCGGTCACCCAGCAGATCGGGTTTGGCTTCAACTCAACTGGCGATGGGGCGCCGAGTGGGCCGCCGACTGACGTCTCGTTCACGCAGGGTGCTCACGAGCTGGTCACCAACGTCAACGAGGACTGGGTGAGTGCAACCCAGTCGACGAATGGCGTCGCCGGAGATACCATACAGAAAGGTGAGCTGCTGACGATGCGTTTCTTCAAAGAGAACATCCTCAGCGACGTCGATCCGAGCGCCCCGGGTGGTGGAACCGAACGGCTTGACCCCACAACGTCTGCCAGCGGCGTCGTCATAAAGTTCGACGGCATTGGCAGTTCCGAGGATCTTATCCTGATCCTTGATCTTAAGAACGCCGCTGGTAATGAGATTACCAGAGCTGTTAATGTGCAAAACTCGGACCTGATCAAGGGTAATGCGAACATCCCTGCTCCATACAATACCGAGTTCACACTCGACAACAATGATGCTCTGCTCATCATTGAGCAGAACGATTACACGGTCGCTGGAGAAACCTATCAAATACAGGGCATCCAGATCATGCAAAGCGCAAACGGGTTGACGGGTAACGCCATCGACCTGAACGGGGCCACCGGTGCAAATGGCGGCAGCAGTGCCACCAGCAACCTGACGGCTTGGGATCCGACCGATAACGATGTGCTGAAAATCACCGATATCGGGTTCGTGCAGCAAACCAGTGGTACAATCAACGCCAACCTTGACTTCTCGTTGGCGCTGGTGGACGCGGACGGTGATGCCACGGCGACACAGCACATCAACGTCAACATCAGCAACGCCTTTATCGTCTAAGTCTAGAACAATGCCAGGAAGGCGGGTAACACCGCCTTCCCGCTGCTTGACAGAGAGTGGATGATCGGATGACAGCTATATCCCGATTCCATGATCGTCGACAGCTGCCGAGCCGTCACCCAGGCCCTGCCGCGGGCTTGCGCCGAGGTTGAAGCCGAGCTTGAGCGGCACATCGCTCCTGATCCGGCCTTGGCCCGTGAGCGCACTATCCTCTTCAATCCCGGGGAGCGGCCGGCGCATTGCCCGTGTGCCGATCACCGATATGCCCGAGCTTGGACGGATTGACCGCAGAGCCGCTGCGAGCCTGGCTGGCATGGCTCCTCATCCCCGGGCGGGGGGGTATCCGGCCCGCCCGTCCCATCCCTGGCGGCCGACCGTGCCAGCGGGCAGTCTTCAGCATGGCCGGCAGGGTCGCCGCACACGCTCGCCCCGCGTTCCGAAATACCTACCGCGCGGTCGTGTCCCTGTTGATGGTGTGGCTCGACGGTAGCGAGGAAGCCCGTCCGCACGCCCTCCACAGCGCTGTAGCGGACGAGCTTCCTCGCGGGGTGGTCATCGGCGGTTGCCGGGTAGGGTCGGGTTGCGAGTGCCAACCCCGAACCCGAGAGACCCCCGATGACCGACGAGATGATGAGCCTGCGCGGGCTGCTGGAGAAGAGCGCCGACGCGGACCTGCTGCGCGAGATGATCGGCTTTGCCGCCGAGCGGCTGATGGAGTTGGAGGTGGGCGGCCTGACCGGGGCGGCCCATGGCGAGAAGAGCGCTGAATGGTTGGTCCGGCGCAATGGCTACCGTGACCGGGACTGGCAGATGCGGGCCGGCACGGTGGAGCTGCGCATCCCGAAGCTGCATAAGAGCTCGTACTTTCCGGCCTTCCTGGAGCTGCGGCGTATGGCCGAGAAGGCGCTCACGGCGGTGATCCAGGAGGCCTATATCCAGGGCATCTCGACCCGCTCGGTCGATGATCTCGTTCAAGCCATGGGCGGCACCGGCATGTCAAAGAGCCAGGTCAGCCGGCTCTGCCAGGTATCGACGAGAGCTATGCGGGAGATTGGGTGACGCGAGCGGCGTGAAGGCGGCGTATCGAGGCGGGTGTCGAGCCTGCCAGAATCTCTCATCGAGAGCGAGATGGGGTGGACGGACCGTGGCGGCAGCGACGTATCACGGTGCGTTGGTTCAACCTCAATCGAAAGAGCGCCCCGATGACGAACACACTGGTTGGCCTCGATACGGCAAAGTCTGTGGGTTTGGAGTTGACCCGCTTTGGTGGAGCGGTGGAACGCTTGCGGGTCAGGGGTTAGCGAGCATCTCCTGTTCGTAGCGGACGGGTGAGCGATAGCCGAGCGCGGAGTGCAGGCGCACGGGGTTGTAGAAGCCCTCGATGAAGGTGAACACGGCCATGCGGGCCTGCGCCTGGGAGGCGAAGCGCCGGCGGTCGAGCAACTCGCACTCCAGCGTCGCGAAGAATCTCTCGCACAGTGCGTTATGGGATGGACGCCTCCCGCTCCGCGCCCAGGTTGGGCGAGACCGAGAGGGAGAAGAGCCATGCAGATGCTCGCGATCGATCTGGCCAAGCAGTCGTTTCACGTTCACGGCGTCGATGCCGATGGTCAGGTGATCTCCCGGCGCGTCGGGCGCACCAAACTTCCGGCGCTGGTGGCCAGCCTCGCCCCGAAGGTGATCGCCATGGAGGCTTGCGCCACGGCCCATCATTGGGCGCGAGCTTTCCTCGCGGCCGGGCATGAGGTTCGGCTGATCAACCCGCGCTTCGTCAAGCCGTTCGTGCGCGGCTCGAAGAACGATGCCGTCGACGCCGAGGCGATCTTCGACGCCGCCTCACGTCCCACGATGCGGTTTGTGCCTGTGAAGTCGACCGAGCAGCAAGACCTGCAGTCGCTTCATCGCGTCCGCGATCGGCTGGTCTCGCAACGCACGAACCTGATCAATCATACCCGTGGGCTCCTGGCTGAGTACGGCCTCATCTACCCGAAGGGTGCGGCCCGCTTTCCAGCGCGTGTGCGGGCGGAACTTTCCGAGGCGGGACTGTCGCCGATGGCGCGAGCCACCTTCGCGGCCCTGCTCGACGAGTTGGAGACCCTGGAGACGCGGCTTGAGCGGCTCGACGATCAACTTCGGGCGATCTGCCGCGAAGACGTCGTCTGCCGCCGCCTGATGACGTTGCCTGGCGTGGGCCCGGTCGTCGCCACCGCCCTCAAGGCCAGCGTCGGCGATGCCCGCCAGTTCCGCTCAGGGCGCGAACTCGCGGCCTGGATCGGCTTGGTGCCGCGACAGTACTCCACCGGCGGCAAGCCGCACCTCGGGGGCGTCGGACGCCGGGCCAACCACTATCTGCGGCGCCAACTCGTGCACGGCGCCCGCGCGGTCGCCTTGCGCCTGGCCACGAAGACCGATCCGCGCTCACGCTGGTTCCAGGCGGTGATCGACCGGCGCGGGTTCAACAAGGGGATCGTGGCGATGGCCAACAAGACCGCGCGGATAGCCTGGGCGATGCTGAGGCGCGAGGAGGATTACGCCCGCGCCTGACGCGGGCGACCGAGATCGTCGCGCGAGCGGCGATGCGTGCGAGGTGACCGACGATGGCGACACGGCGTGGGCCGCCGCTTCCGATCCTGACCTACGACACGGCCTTCGAGGCCGCTAGCGTTATGAGGACGGAAGAAGCGGACCCCATCGAGGCCAGGGGCGTGATCGCTCCACCGACAGGCCGGATAGATTCACGCACCCAAGGTCGTGGTCGTCGCTGAGGAATACCTTGCCGCGGGAGGCGTCCATAGATTGTCGTAAGCATCACCGACCGAGCCCATCGAGGGCCGCACCCCTGCCTCGCGGCAGCGGCTGCCAAAGGCCAGCGAAGTCTAGTGGGTGGATTCAAGTGGTCGTCGCAACGGCTTGGCGGAGGGCGGTTGTGATGGCAGGTCGGCGGCGTTCGGATCGGGCACTTCGCGAGAAGCTGCGGTCACCGGGTCGTCCCGGGGTCGGTCTGCGCGAGACGCGGCGGGGGTTCTGGGCGTTCCTCGCGCAGGGTCTCTCCAGCGAGGTCGCAGCGATGAAGCTCGGGATCTCGCCACCGGTCGGCTCGCGGTGGTTCCGGACAGCAGGCGGAATGGCACCTTCCCACCTGTCACCATCATCCAAGTCGCCTTCTGCGCGCTACCTGTCGTTGGCTGAGCGGGAGGAGATCGCGATCCTACAAGCGCAAGGTCACGGGGTCCGGGACGTCGCTCGGCGTCTGGGACGGGCGGCGTCGACCATCTCGCGGGAATTGCGCCGCAATGCGGCGACCCGCAGTGGCGGCCTGGACTATCGCGCCACGACCGCGCAGTGGCACGCTGAACGCGCGGCACGCCGGCCCAAGCCAGCAAAACTGGCGGGGAACGCAGCGCTGCGGACGTACGTGCAGGAGCGGCTCGCCGGAACTGTCGCGACACCGGGCGGGAGCGCTCTGCCTGGCCCTAGCGTTGCCTGGAAGGGACGGCGGCACGGGCGACGCCAGAGCCGGCGATGGGGTCGATCCTGGAGTCCGCAGCAGATCGCCGAGCGCCTACGGCTCGACTTTCCGGGCGATACGACGATGCGCATCAGTCACGAGGCGATCTATCAGGCGCTCTACATCCAGGGCCGGGGCGCGCTGAAGCGTGAGCTGACCGCGTGTCTTCGCACAGGACGGGCTTTGCGTGTGCCGCGGGCCCGCAGCCTGGGCCGAGGCAGGTCGTTCGTCACCCCCGAGGTGCTCATCAGCGAGCGTCCGCCCGAGGTGGAGGACCGCGCGGTGCCGGGGCACTGGGAAGGAGATCTGATCCTGGGTCTGAAGAGTTCGGCGATCGGGACCCTGGTCGAGCGCACGACGCGCTTTACGATGCTGCTGCATCTTCCGCCGATGGACGGCCATGGGGTGACACCGCGTGCGAAGAACGGCCCGGCGCTGGCGGGGCACGGGGCCCAGGCGGTGCGCGAGGCGATCGCCGGCACGATCGCGCGCTTGCCCGAGCAGCTGCGGCGCTCGTTGACCTGGGACCAGGGTACCGAGATGGCCGAGCACGCGCGCTTGCGGATCGACGCGGGTCTGCAGGTCTACTTCTGCGATCCACGCTCACCCTGGCAGCGGGGGACGAACGAGAATACGAACGGGTTACTGCGACAGTACTTCCCGAAAGGAACGGATCTGAGCGCCCACAGCGCGAACGATCTTGCTGCTGTGGCCGCAGCCCTCAACAGCAGACCGCGCAAGACGCTGAACTGGAAGACGCCGGCAGAGGCGCTCGACGCTGTGCTGGCTGTAGGGTCTGGGGAGATCATTTCACCGCGGCCAAGGCCTGATCGATGCGGTAGTCCGGATGACGGATGCGCGCTTTAGCGGGGTCGAAGAGGGCTTCCACCTCTTCTCGGAGCGGCGTCTGGTCCGAGCGTTCAGCCACCCGGTCGATGGGAGATGCGCCATCAAGCGCCGAATGGGGGCGGCTCCAGTTCCAGTGATGCTGCCACTCGGCCACGCGGTCGGCGATGTCCGCGGATTTCGGATCCACAGTGGTCCAGAACTCCTCAAGAGCGGCGCGATGGCTGCGCTCGACCTTGCCATTCAGATGGGGCGATCGTGGCGGGATCGGGCGGAACTTGATGCCCCAGTCGATCAGCCGCTGCTGCACAGCCTCGGCAAAGAATTCGCGTCCGCGGTCGGTCTGGATCCGCTGAATGGCAAACGGCATCTCCTCGATCACGCGGTCGAGAAAATCGAGAGTGTTCGCGGCGGTCCGGCGTGGATAGATCCCCAACACGGCGTAGCGCGAGCAGTCATCTATGGCGGTGTACTGGTACACACCCGGGCAGATTTTGCAGACGTCCATCTGCACCCGATCGCCCGGCACGGGTCGACTATAGCGGAGCTTCCCTCTGACGCGCCGCCGCGGTCGCTTGAGCACTTGCTCGCCGTGACGGACGAGCACGCGATGGATGGTGTCGAGCGACAGCGTCAGATCGTGCTGACGGACGAGCTCATTGCGGAGCTGCTTGATCCCGAGCTTGCGGTCGCGTCGGAGGCTGAGGATCAGCGTCTCGTGCTCTGCAAACACCTTCTGAGCTGCCAAGCGTCGCGGACGGCGGCTGTGTTCCACCAGCCCAGCTGGACCAGCGGCCTGATACCTCCGCCACCACTTGCGCAACGTCGGGCGTGAGATGCCGCAGCGGCGGCAAACGAGGCCGGCGTCGCCGGTCTGGGCATAGAGTTCAATCCATCCCAGACGCGCCTTCGTCAGATCCATGGCCGTGTCTCGCGTTGGCTGGGGATCTGATGGACAGCGCGTGCCGCGCTGCCCACAGCTCCACAGCAGAAGCAGCAATCGGAATGCCAGATCGGCCGGGAGCGCGGACGGCGAGATTGAAACGATGTCGCCGAACCTCACACATAATCCTTGTGTCGGGGGTTCGAGTCCCTCCTCCGCTACCACTTAAGTTTCTGATTTATCATATCTTTCCTCCATTGAACCCGGTCCCGTGGCCGGGTTTGACAGTTTCAGTTGCCGGGTTCGACAACACCGGTTCGCCGCCTGTTCACCTCGGCGTCGAAACCCGTGACCACCCCGCGCATCTTCGGGCGCAGCTCCGCGCCCTTCGCGTCGTGGCGCGCCATCTCGAGCGTCTTCTGGCCAAGCGCGTCCGCGATCGTGCGCTCGTCGTGGCGGATTTCCCGCAGGATCACGGCCACGGTGTGCCGCAAGCCGTCGAGCGTCAGGCCCGGCCCGACCGTGCCCGCCTTCTCCAAGCGCATTCGGATCTGTCGCCGCGAGGCCCGGAAGCCGTTGAGGGTCCACGGCGTGCCTGCCGAGCTGGTCCACGGGGGCGTGGCACTGTGCTGGGGCGCCACGTCGAGGATCGCCGCCAGCGGGCTCGGGACGGGCCAGAACACTGGCTCGCCTGTCTTGGCCCGCCGCGTCGCGATCTCGCCCGCGCGATAGAAGCTGCGGGGCAGGGTGAGGGCAGGCGCCATGTGCGGCGGCATCGCATCGAGGACGGCGTGGCGGTCCTCGTCGGACCAGGGCCGGTTGCGCTCCGGCGCGCCCCGCTTTTGGCGGATGTCCTTGATCCCGGCCGCCGGGTTGTCGGCGAGGTGGCCGCGCTCCGAGCCCCAGCCGAACAGGATGGAGAGGACCGCCCTCACGTCGTTGCCGAATCGCCGGCCCTTGCTCTCGGCCGCCTTGTCCCGGATGCGCACCACCAGGGGGCGATTGAAGCGGGCCAGCGCCGTGTCTGCGATCGGGCGCAGGTAGCCGAAGATCTTCTGGCAAGGTGAAGGCTGGTGCGGGAGAGCACACCAGTTCAACGCAACGATGTTTACCGTCATGTCCGTCGCAACAAATTTACGCCGAGGAGTGAAAAATGCGCGTTTCCAAAGACTCCTTCCACAGCACCGAAGCACATCAGGTTGCTAAAGAGCAGAACGCGCACCTTGCCGAGCAGATTAAAGACGATGATTTAGACGCAGTAGTAGGCGGTGCACTTCAAGTTAAATTTGGATCGGAAGCCACGCAGAATTACAAGCCGGGCGGATTCAACGGCGTCTATGGGCTTATATACTTCATCAATTCCATACCGAGATAGTTATCGCGGACAATGCCGCGCGGGCTGGAGAGCCTGACCGCATGAAGCGGCACACACCGCGGATGCCCCGCGGCGTTGATGGCGCGGCGGGGCTTTGCCTCGTAGACCTCGGGCCGTCCCACCCGTGCGGGGCGGCCTTTTCACGCTGCGCCTGAGGCTCGGCACGGCAAAGGCTCGGCACGGCGAAGGCTCGGCACGGCAAGGCGACGGTCCAGATCCGCCCGCGAGCTGAAGTCGGGCCGTCGCGCCCGAATTCATACCTTCTCAGACCGATGACAAGCTCGGGAGATGACCATGTCTCAGGCCAAGACTCCTTCTCAAGGTAGTGGCTCGCCGGTCGAGGATCTCGCTCCTATGCGAGACGCGGAGCTTTCGGAAGAACAGCTTGAGGCAGTGGCTGGCGGGGCGATCCGCGGAAGCGGATGCCTGACGCCGAATACGACACCATACATAAGGAGATTTGAAGAACTAACGGCTCCGGAAGGGTCGCAAAGCTCTGGCAGTGGTGGCGGCAAGGGGATTTGGAGCAACTGATATTTGCTCCGATCGAGAATACGGGACGTCGTCTACAACGTCCCTCGTCTCATGATCGCTGAAGCTCGTGGAGCCCCGGCACCTGCTCGCCGATCCATCGCCCACCCGAAGCCGCCCCCACCTCCCCGTTTTCGGGGAGGCTCGACCGCTGCCCCAGCTCGCCCAAAAGCAAAGCCTAGGCGGAAGCCTCCTGCTTATGGGCGAGCAGAATCGGGCGGAGACCGCTTCGCCACTTGAGGCAGCCCTGAAGGAGCTTCGGAGAAGTGTCGGTGCCTGATGCGAAGTGCCCAGCGGCAACCGTCATCAAGCTGCCGGCACGGCGCTTGGCAGTATCACCGCGGGCTTCTCCTGCGCCGTCGTGCCCTGCACCGGCCCACGAGACGGCACTATGCTCCCACGAGGCTGCGCAACCCCCCAACCGTCACATCAGCTAGCGTCAAAACAGAGGCTGCTGCTCTGGGCTTTGTCGGAGTGCGACAGAGCACCCCAGCTTGGCATGATGATGATCTACAGTCGTCTTGTCAGAACGACGCCGCGGCGGAGCGAAAAATAAATTTCTACAAAGATGAACGTCAGAATGTGGCGGGTGAGGGGTCATGACCGTTAAGTTAATCGCCGTCAGCATTGGGCTGTCCGTCCTGGCGCTGGCCTCTCCAGCGGTGCCGCTGGACATGGGTACGCTGGCGGAGCAGCGCGCCTGCACGCCAGACGCGATAAGCCTCTGCGGCAAGCACATCCCGTATCCGGGACGGGTGAGGGCGTGCCTCCTGAGCAAGAGGGAAAGCCTGAGCCCGGCGTGTCGTTCGGCAATCGCGTCCTATGAGGCAAGGACCGCAGCGCCCCGCCAGTGAGCCTAGGACCGCAGCGCCCCGCAAACGTCGGCGCAAGCACTCGCAACACGTTTTCCGGAAGTGATCTTCCGGAAGACGTGTGACACGCCCGCGCGGCGCTTGAGCGAAGCCGACATCCGCATGGCCGAAATGGGAGATGGCGAAGCCATCAATCGGATGTCGTGTAAGCCGTGCCAATCCGCCCCGATCACCGCGGCCTCTACCGGATCGACTGGCCGCAACTCGCGGCCGTGATCCGCTCGCCGCGCGAGGCCGTGCCATTCGCATAAGGGCGAGCATGGGACGAGAAGAGCCCGCCACGGCGGGGACCGGGCGGGCTAAGACGTTCATAGGCGCCCATTGATCTGTCGCCCCAAGGATCTGTCGCCCCAAGGATCTGTCGCCCCAAGTTGGACTTGGTCCTCTCAGGCCAGCGTGATCGCGCCGAGAGGATCAACCCTGGCGGCCTTTGATGAGGCGCGGACGGTCAGCGGTAGATTAAAACGGGCAATTTGGAGTGCGTGAGAACCTTCATGGTCTCGCTGCCAATAACGAGGGCAGAAAAGCCACGACGGCCATGCGAGGCCATGGCGATGAGGTCACAGCCGCGGGCCTCGGCGGTTTCGATGATGGCCTCATACGGTTGCCGGTCCTCGACTTTCACGACCTCGCAAGAGACACCGACCCGCTTGGCTTCCTGCTCGGCCTCTGTGAGACGACGATCGGCGTCGGCATGTGCATGGCGCGTGAACTCATCCACGTATGGGTTTGAGGCCCCCAAAGGCAATGCCGGGAACCGCGCGACTACCGTGAGCACCGTCACCTTTGCACCGACAGTCTTGGCGAGCGACACGGCGTTCTTTACGGCCGAGGCGGAAATCGACGTCCCGTCAGTCGGGACAAGGATGTGCTGGTACATCGGGATCTCTCCCAGCATTCCGCGAGTCACCCTCGCGCGGTCGTTCGGGGCCGACCCGTAGGGCCCGTTCCGGCTTATAGCAGTAGGGACGACTGAGTTGTAGAGTTGAGCTTCCTGGGCCGTTTCTGAGGCTTCAGGGGGCCTTTCGAGCCTCGATCAGGGCGGACAGCTCCACCCATTCGCATAAGTCTGAGTACGGGACGAGGACGCGCCTCACGAGAAGAGTCCGGCACGGTTGGGAGGGACCGAGCAAGCTAAAGCAATGGCCGAGTCCCGATGGATCAAGCGGCGCACATAGGAAACATAAATAGTGGGACGGCGGTGCCCATCTCCGGGGTAGCGACGAAGCAAGGGAGATGACAATGCAGTATCTGAAACTTGCAGGATTATCTATCGTCGCGGCGCTCGTGCTTGGACTAGGGAGCGGAGCAAAAGCAACCCCACTCAGCAGTTCTTCGGCTGGAATTGCAACATGTGAGGTGTCCGACGGATTGGTCATCAAGGCGGTGACCAGAGCCGGAGTTGCGCATCGGTCGGCTCGAAGAACGGCCCGGCGTGTTAACCGCCGCCACGGCTACTAGCTGCGGGCTCAATCTCGCGCGCGAGAAGGCGGTTCATTCGTATAATCCCATATTCTGGTGCGCGTTATGGGGCATCCGTACAGTGTTCCGAAGGTTTCGCGCGGATCGCGAGCGGGCCGCCGCCTCGACTGTGCTAGTCTTCCGTCGCTCGCTCCGGGAGCGCACGCCCGGAGTCGAGCAGCGGGCCGGGTCCTCGGCCGCTACGAGGACCCGGCCCGCACTCGCCTCCAGTCGCGTTGAGCGTGGGTGACAGACGTATCGGCTCATCCAGGGGCACGCTTCGGGTGTGACCGCCTCCTGGCCCCTCGACGTCGCCTTGGAGGCACCACCCGCGGGCCGCGGCCATCTTCCGACCCTGCCTGAAGCGCGGCCCCCGGCTCTCTTCGGGCACAAAGAAGCGCCAGAGGGGGGGACCCTCAGCCCACCCGCTGGGCCTGCCGCAAACGCGTCCGCAGCCGTTCACGGGTCGTTAGGCATACCCGCCCAGCTTGCCGCCTCCGCCCCGGAGCCGGCCCATGATCTTGAATTCCCTCGCCCTCAAGCTTAAGCACCCGGCGCGTGGCGACTTCCGGGGCCGGCATTTCGAGGCCACCCTGAGCGTGCAGGCCGTTTCTTGGTAGCTGCGCTACGCGCTCGGCTACCGCGACATCGGGGAGATGCTCCTGGAGAGGGGCCTCACGGTCGACCACTCCACCATCAATCGCCGGGTGCTCGCCTCCGCGCCGGCCATCAAGCGCCGCCTGCGCCGGTTCCGCAAACCGCACTCCGGCTCCGTGCGCGTCGACGAGACCGACATCAAGGTGCGGGGCCAGTGGCGATACCTGTACCGGGCCATCGACCAGCACGGGCAGGCGGTCGACTCCCCGCTCACCGCCAACCGCGACCTGGATGCGGCCAAGCGCTTCCTCCGCAAGATGCTGCAGGATCAGCCGCTTCTCGCGCCCGACCGCATCCGCACCAATGGCGCTGGCCCGTACCCGCCGGCGATCGCCGAGAGCCGCAAGGAGGGCCTGCTGCGGCGCATGCCGACCCACCACGTCACCAAGCACCTGCGACAGGGGATCGAGAGCCACCACTTCCGGGTCAAGCGGGCGATGCCGCGGATGGCCGGGTTCCGGCCGTTCCGCACGGCCCGGCGCACAATCCAGGGCTTCGAGGCGATGCTGTGGCTGCGCAAGGACTTCGGGTTCGCGGGCGCGTGGACCGTCCGCGAGCAGAACCAGCTCCTCGCCAGCTGCTTTGGTCTTTCCGTCGCGAACAAAGCGTGAAAGCGGGTCGGCGGAGCCCCTTCTGCGGCCCGAGCCCGCGTTTGCGGCAAGCCCCGGCGGGCTCGGGCGAGGGCCACCCGCACATCATGATGGACGGCTTCCCGACCGGACCGCACGCCCGGGCCTCAATGGACGGCCTGCTCAAGGACGTCTCGATCACCCAGCGGCGGCAGGTCGGTCGGGAAGCGGTCAGTGCCGATCACCGCCTCGTGGCCGCAGCTCGATCAAGGCGGCGCCCGTCTAGGCACTGCACATGCGGTTCGGGAGCGGCGACTGGTCCGCCGCGCGCTTCCGGCGCGGGCCGCACGAAGACGCGGTAGCGCCGTGCACGCTCCACATCGGGCCTTCGAGTTGTGCTCCGTGAGGCCCGAGCTTGGTCGTCGCTCTCGCCCCCGCCCTGCATCCTCCTGCTCAGGTCCCTCACTCGACGGGCAGCCCCGGACGCGTCGCGCTCTCGATGATCGCCTCCCACGATTTGCCCATCGCGCGCAGGGACTCGATCGAGGGGCCGATCTCGTTCCCGTAGACCCTCAGCGTGCGCTCGTAGATGCGGGTCCGGTGCGGCTCGGGGGTCTGCTCCTTGAACAGGGAGGCCAGTCGCCTGCGCTCCGCGTGCATCGCCCGTGCGATGGCCTCGGCGGAGGCGCCGCGGCGGCGCATCTCAGCCGCGTGCTCGCGCAAGTCGCGCACGGCTTGCTCGTACTGGGACCGCAGGCTCATCGACGGTGTGGCCCTCGTGACCGACGCGATCGGACGATCATGCATCGTTCTGCGTCGGCCTCCTACCTGTAGCGGCCCTCCCGCGGCCAAGCCGAGCGAGGTTCGGCCTCGACCCGACGGCGACGGCGCTTGATCGCCTCCCGCCTACCGATGCACGACACCCTTGATCTGCGGGATCTCCTCGGCCTGCCCGGCTCGGGCCGCAGCGGACCTTTTTGATTGGTGGCCCGTCAGAAGCTTGACGGCTTGTACACCTTGAGCCTTAACTTGAAGGCCAAGCAACGGGAAAGTTCGGCTATGAGACGCACTGGACTCCTCTCGGCCGCCCTCTTTACAATCTGTGTTGTTTATCCAAATGCTACAATGGCAATGTCGTGCTCAGAACGCAACCAACAGTGCATTAAATTCTGCGATCAGAGAAATGCGGGCGGAAGAGCTTATAATTGCCACTCTCGTTGTGCTGACGCTAATTCACAATGCATGCAGAATGGATGTTATAACACGCCAATGAAGAGTGGGTGCGGCTTCTCTAAATCCTAGATCCTGACTTATCCGGCCAGGGCGTGTCCCGCCCCGTCACCCGGTCGCCGGCGGCCGGGTCCCCTCTCTGCCCATACTCCACCCGGTGCGCTTGAAGGCGGCGGTGGATCCCGACCACATCGCGCATCACCCCGACGCTCTTCGCCCCGCACGCAGAGCAGCGCGGGTGCAGGGCGATGTCGGGGAACGGCAGGCTGTCCGGGAAGCGATCCGTGCTGATCACCGCCTCGTGGCCGCAGTGAGTCGCGTTGGCGTGCACGAAGGCTGTGCGGTCGCCCTCCTCGGACCGGATCCAGCCGATCGTGGGCGGCGGGATCGCGCGGCCCTGCTCGTCGTAGGCGCGGCGGGGGTTGCGGCGGCTCATAGGCGGAGACGTAGGCCGCGTCCGTTGCGCGGCGACTGCGTGCGCGAGCTACACGGATCGGGTCAGGGCGGCAACCGCGCCCTCTAAACGGATGCCAAGGACCGACCAAGCAAGCTGAAATATTCCCAAACAAATACAGGATTTCTGCTCGAATTAAATATGAGCACGCAATAAATTTGCGTTTGGCTTCGATGCTGGGTGCCTGAAACATTGTCCTGGCATGATCGAATCAGATGGTGTTGATCTGCGTTAGAATTGGCAGTTTATGATAAAAATAGTAACTTGAAACTTTATAGCGCCACCATTGGCAGCATCTATCAGCTTTTCTCCACTTCATGAATACAAATTCAGGCCAATCTATCTGCCCAAAGCTGACCTCATCTGAGAATATGATTTTTATCGACGGGTGTCGTCATGGTTAGATCATAGTAAATCTTGTCACTTTCTGCTTCTTTATCATAGTTGCTCTTTAAGATATTTATTGCATCTTGCGCGGCATAGCTTCTGCTCTCGCCGGTTCCTTCTGCAGCAGCTATGCTGCATGAAGCAAAATTGGATTTTATAAATTCAAATATTATATCAGGATCCGCCTTCATCCTTTTCATCGTGTAAGGCCACCATTCTAATATTATTAGTCCAGCTTTCTTTAGCACATCCTTGCCGCCCTCAAAAACAAATGGTTCTGCGCCTTGAACATCAATTTTTACAGCAAGCGGAGTTTTGATATAAGCGGCGAAATCATTCAAAGGAACTGCTTCGACGTTTATGACTGGTCGCAGATGTTCGCCAATATCGCCGATAAAATTGCCACCTATTCTAATTCTGTGATCTCCTAGATTTTCAGGTGCAATTTCGAACTGCAAATTTGAGTTTTCCTTGAATAAAGCCAGCCTGAAAAGCTTGTAATTTGCATGTCTACAATTTATCTTTGTGTTAATTTCTAAGTTCATAAAGTTATGCGGCTCTGGTTCGAATGCAAAACAATGAACATTTGGATATGACTGCGCAATCGGAATAGTTGTAAGACCGATATTCGCGCCTATATCTAAGTAGTAACCCACCCCACCATTCTTGTCAAAAAACTCTTTTAATTTATCCACGGTCGTTTTCGCCCAGTCTCCCTTTTCAGAGTAAGCACGGTGCACTGAGAAGTCATAAGGTTGACTCACGATTGTGCCTGACACCCCTCTACTCGCTACGCCGGTGACGCCAGCTGGCCCGGCAAATGCTGCGATAGCATATCTTGCGTGCAGCCTGGCGAATTCTTGATCGTCTGCTAAAGTTTTCACAATCTGTATCTTGCGTCTCTCGGGAAGCTTCCTTACGAACCATGAGAAAAGCTGTAGAATCTGCGCTTTCATAGATCGTCCCTCGCGATTTCACGTAGTTTAAACCTATGGTCGAATTTGCGAAGGCCGCCCGGGTTGGTAGGAATGCTTCACCTATAATACTGACGTTGATCCCACCGCCGAGTTCGCGTCTCAGTCAAAAAATTTCACCTACCCGGCGCGTCTTTGTCGGTTTTTGCAACGCGTGGGTCCAGGAAAGGAGCTTTTCGCGTTTCATGGTGCTCCACCTCCATCCTCAATCTGCGGACATCGACAGCGATCGACGTCGACGCGAAGCTGACCGTCGCCTAACTCGTGGTCGGCTGGAATGCGAGGTACGCTTCGACATTCCCGGGCACCAGCGAGGCCGGTTCGCCTGCCGCGTGCAGCTTACCACGGACGAGCAAGGGCGTACCTGCAGACGGTTTTGAGCAACCCTTTGCAGCGGGACCTCGACGAGCCTGTCGCAAACGCGATCGCGCCGGCGTTCACGGGTCGTTAGGCATCCCCGCCCAGCTTGCCGCTCCGCCTCACCGCCGGGTCCGGACCCGGTCCGTCCACGGTCTAGACCCGCTCCAGGTCCGGCAGCCGGTCGCGCAGGAAAGCCGGCTTCTCGGCCCCTGCAAGGTCCGTCACCACCGCTCGCGCGCCGCCGTCGCCGAGCCGATGGAGGAGCGCGTCCGGGCCCGAACAGCGTGAAGAGCGGGACGGTGATCAGCCCGGCCCGGGAGCTCGCGAGGTGCGCGATCGCGGTCTCCGGGCTCGGCGGGAGCAGCGCGCCGAGGCGGTCGCCCCGCCGCAGGCTCTGAGTGGCGAGCCGGTTGGCGAAGCGGTTCGAGGCGGGCCGGAGGTCGTCGAAGCCGAAGTGCTGCGTGGCGTCCGCCCCGTCGAGGTCGATCAGTGCCAGCGGATCGCCGGGGGCGTGCCGGTCGCAATCGTCGGCGCCGATGATGTAGCGCTGCGGGATCGCCCAGCAGAAGCCTGCGACGAGGTCGGCATGGTGTCCGCGCGCTGCAGCATCGGCACGCTCCGCTCCCGCATCGTTCCTGCGGGGAACGGCTCGCGCGACGGCGCTGGCCACCCCTCCGATGTCCGGAACGCTCGTTCACCGATTTTCCGCCGTCAGGCGGGCGGCGGGCCTCCGGGAGCGGCTTGCCTTGCCGCCCGGGATCGGCTGTGACGGACGGGGCCGCCGCACTCCGCCGGAAAGAGCGTCGGTGCCGGCCCGGGAGGAAGTCCTTCGATGAAACGATCCGCTGCCGGCCTGCGCCGGGCCGCCCTCGCGCTCTCCCTCCTCGCCGGCCCCGCCGCGGCGCAGGTCTCGGACGATGTGGTCCGCATCGGGGTGCTCACCGACCTCTCGGGACCCTACGCCGACAGCGGCGGGCGCGGCTCGGTGATCGCGGCCGAGATGGCCGCCGCGGATGCCGGCGGCTGGATCCTGGGTAAGCCGGTCGAGATCGTCTCGGCCGACCACCAGAACAAGCCCGACGTGGCGTCGAGCATCGCCCGGCGCTGGTACGACGTGGAGAAGGTCGACGCGGTCGTCGACCTGCCAGTCACGGCCATCGCGCTCGCCGTCCAGGCCGTGTCCAAGGAGAAGAACCGCACCGTGATGATCACGGCCGCGGCGACCTCCGACCTCACCGCCAAGACCTGCTCGCCCACGTCGTCACACTGGACCGACGACACCCACGCGCTCACGGCCGGCACCGCGCGTGCGGTGTTCGAGCGCGGCGGCCGATCCTGGTACTTCATCACCGTCGACCATGCCTTCGGGCACGCGCTCCAGAAGGAGGCCACGGCCGTCGTCGAGTCGCTCGGCGGCAAGGTGGTCGGCACGTCGCGCCACCCCATCGCCACCGCCGACTACTCCTCCTTCCTGCTCCAGGCCCAATCCTCGGGCGCCGACGTGGTCGCCTTCGCCAGCGTCGGCGACGACTTCACTAAGGCGATCAAGCAGGCGAACGAGTTCGGCCTGACGCAGGGGGGGCAGACCCTCACGGGCTTCCTCGTCTACATCACCGATATCAAGGGGCTCGGGCTGCCGGTCGCCCACGGCCTGACCTTTTCCTCGGCCTTCTACTGGGACCAGAGCGAGCCCGCCCGCGCCTTCGCCAAGCGCTTCCAGGACAAGACCGGCGTGATGCCGACCAAGAACCAGGCGCTGATCTACACCGCCGTGACGCATTACCTGAAGGCGGTCGCACAGGCCGGCACGGACGAGGCGCTCGCGGTCAACAAGGCGATGCGGGCCATGCCGGTCGCCTTCTTCGGCCATCCCGCGACCTTGAGGGCCGACGGGCGGCTTCTCTACGACCCCGTCCTCTATCGGGTGAAGGGCGAGCGCGAGAGCAAGGGCCCCTGGGACCTCTACGAGGCGGTGCGCTCCATCCCGCAGGGCGAGGCCTTCCTGCCGATAAACCCGGCTTGCGCCGGGCAGAACGGGTGAGCGCGGTGGACGCGGCCGAGCGCGCCAGACGCTTCGACCTGCGGCGCCTGCCGGAGGGGTTCATCGAGGACCCCTACCCGGTCTACGCGGCCCTGCGCACCCACGCCCCAGTCCACGTCTTCGCGCCGGGGCAGGTCCTGCTCACCCGCTACGTGGACCTGGAGCGGGTCTACAAGGACGCCGCCACTTTCAGCTCCGACAAGGTCGTGGAGTTCGGGGCCAAGTTCGGTCCCTCTCCCTTGTACGCGCATCACACGACGAGCCTCGTCTTCAACGACCCGCCGCGCCACACCCGGGTCCGGCGGATCATCGCGGGTGCCCTGGCGCCGCGGGCGATCGCCTCGATGGAGGCGAGCATCGTGGCGCTCGTCGACGGGCTCCTCGACGCGGCGGAGGAGCGCGGCCGGATCGACCTGATCGAGGATTTTGCCGCCGCGATCCCCGTCGAGGTGATCGGCAACCTGCTCGGCGTGCCGCGGGCCGAGCGGGAGCCGCTCCGGGCGTGGTCGCTCGCCATCCTGGGCGCGCTGGAGCCGGTCCTCGACGCCGCCACGATGGAGGCCGGCAACCGCGCCGTAACCGAATTCCTGGACTACCTGAAGCGTCTCGTCGCCGAGAGGCGGCGCCGTCTCGGTGATCCGGAGCGGGACATCCTGACCCGTCTGATCCAGGGCGAGATGGAGGGGGAGCGCCTCTCGCCCGAGGAATTGCTGCAGAACTGCATCTTCATCCTTAATGCCGGCCACGAGACCACCACCAACCTGATCGGCAACGGGCTGCACCTGCTGACGCAATGGCCGGAGGCGCGCGAACGGCTCCTCTCTGAGCCGGATCTGCTCCGCCGGGCGGTCGAGGAGATGCTGCGCTTCGAGAGTTCGAACCAGCTCGGCAACCGCATCGCTGCCAAGCCCTTCGCGCTCGGTGGACGCGATTTCCCGGCGGGTACCCAGATCACGCTCGGCATCGGGGCGGCGAACCGTGATCCGGACCAGTTTCCCGATCCCGACCGCTTCGACGTTGCCCGCGAGCCGAATCGCCACCTCGCCTTCGCGAGCGGCATCCACCAATGCGTCGGCATGACCGTCGCGCGGCTGGAGGGGCGGATCGCCATCGGGCGCTTCCTGGCGCGGTTTCCGTCCTACGCGCTCGATGGTCCGCCGCTTCGCTCGCGGCGGGTGCGCTTCCGCGGCTTCAGCCGGCTGCCGGCCCGTGTCGAAGCCTGACTCGCCAGCGCCGCGCGATGGCGGCGCGATGCGGCAGCATCTCGGGCGGTCGGTACGAGACGAGGACGCGCCCGCCCGCGCCTTCGGCGGCGTGGGGGCCGCTCCCGTCCCTGTCCGATCCCATGGCACCCCGCGGGCCTTTGCTCGCCACGATCCCGGTCGCCGAGGCGTTCCGTTCGGAAGCCGAGGGCGGCCGCGCGCTCGACCGTGATCCGTCCCGACCAACAGGAGATCCCGCCATGAACCAGCACGGCCGTCTCGATCCCGCGGGCACGATTGCCGCGGCCCAGATCCACCCCGGCTACATGTCAGGCTTCGGCAACGGCTTCGAGACCGAGGCACTGCCGGGCGCGCTGCCGATCGGACGCAACTCGCCGCAGATTTGCCCCTACGGCCTCTACGCCGAGCAGCTCTCGGGCTCACCCTTCACGGCGCCCCGCACCGCCAACGAGCGCTCCTGGCTCTACCGCATCCGCCCCACGGTGATGCACTGGGGCGACTTCCGAAAAGTCGACGCTCGCCTCTGGCTTACGGCACCGGCGGAGCTGGTCGACCTGCCGCCCGCGCCCCTGCGCTGGGACCCGGTGGCCATCCCCTCGGAACCCCTGTCCTTCGTGGAGGGCATCTGCACCGTGACCACGGCGGGCGACGCCGGTGCCCAGGCAGGTATGGGCGCCCACTTCTACTTCGCCACCCGCTCGATGCCGGACGAGTACTTCTCCAACGCGGACGGTGAGATGCTGGTCGTGCCGCAGGAGGGAGCGCTCCGCTGGCGCACCGAGTTCGGGATCATCGACGTCGAACCGGGCGAGGTCTGCGTGATCCCGCGCGGGGTGAAGGTCGCGGTCGACCTCCTCGGCGGGCCGGCGCGGGGCTACGTCTGCGAGAATTACGGCGGCGCCTTCACACTGCCGGAGCGCGGCCCGATCGGCGCCAACTGCCTCGCCAATCAGCGCGACTTCCTCACCCCGGTCGCCGCCTACGAGGACCGCGACGCGCCCGGGACCATGCTGGTGAAGTGGGGCGGCGCGCTCTGGGCGGCGGAGATCGACCACTCGCCCCTCGACGTGGTCGCCTGGCACGGCAACTACGCGCCCTACAAGTACGACCTGCGCAAGTTCTCGCCGGTTGGGCCGATCCTGTTCGACCACGCCGACCCGTCGATCTTCACGGTGCTGACCTCGCCCTCCGAGACGCCCGGCACCGCCAACATCGACTTCGTGATCTTCTCCGACCGCTGGCTCGTGGCGGAGAACACCTTCCGGCCGCCCTGGTACCACCTCAACGTGATGAGCGAGTTCATGGGGCTGGTCTACGGGGTCTACGACGCTAAGACCGGCGGCGGCTTCCGGCCGGGCGGGGCCTCGCTGCACAACACGTTGCTGCCGCACGGGCCGGACGTTGACGCCTTCGAGAGGGCGTCGAACGTCGATCTCAAGCCGCACAAGTTGGAGGGCACGCTCGCCTTCATGTTCGAGACGCGCTTTCCCCAGAAGGTCAGCCGCTTCGCCGCTGAGACGCCCGCCCGGCAGAAGGACTACGCCGCTTACGGGCGCAAGCTCGCCAAGCACTTCGACCCGAACCGTGCCGAGGCGCGGTGATGGCCGACATCGACGCCACCCACGCCGCGACCTTGCGCTCCTGGGTGCCCGGCGCGAACGGCCACTCGGACTTTCCGATCCAGAACCTGCCGCTCGGGGTGTTCTCGCCGGGTGACGGGACGCCGCGGGCGGGCGTCGCGATCGGCGGGCGCATCCTCGACTTGCCGGCGCTGCTTGCCGCGAACCTCCTCTCGGGCGAGGCCGCGCTCGCCGCCGAGGCCGCGGGCGGGACGACGCTCAACAGGCTCCTTGCCTTGGGGGCGGGGCCGCGCCGGGCGCTGCGGGCGCGCCTGTCAGCCCTGTTCGCGGAGGGCTCGCCGGATCGCGACCGGGTCGCGCCCCTGCTGCATGAGGCCTCGTCCTGCCGGCTCCACCTGCCGGCCGCGATCGGCGACTACACCGACTTCTACGTCGGTATCCACCACGCGGAGAATATCGGCCGGCAATTCCGGCCGGACAACCCGCTCCTGCCGAACTACAAGCACGTGCCGATCGGCTACCACGGCCGCGCCTCCTCGATCCGGCCCTCGGGCACCCCGGTGCGGCGCCCGCGCGGGCAGTCAAAGCCGCCGGAGGCGGGCGACCCGGTCTTCGGCCCCTCGCGGCGACTCGACTACGAACTCGAACTCGGGGTGTGGATCGGCCCCGGCAATACTCTCGGCGAGCCGATCGCGATCGGCGACGCGCACGCGCACATCGCGGGCGTGTGCCTCCTCAATGATTGGTCGGCGCGGGACATCCAGGCGTGGGAGTACCAGCCGCTGGGACCGTTCCTCGCCAAGAACTTCGCCACGACGATCTCGCCCTGGATCGTCACGGCGGAGGCGCTCGCACCCTTCCGGATCGCGCAGAGCCCCCGGCCGGAGGGCGATCCGCGGCCGCTGCCCTACCTAACCGACGAGGTCGACCAGCGAAGGGGCGCCTTCGACCTCCGGCTCGAGGTGCTGCTGCTGACGCCCGGCCTGCGAGCGGCGGGCCTCGGCCCCCACCGGATTTCGGCCTCGAACACGCGGCACATGTACTGGACCGTGGCGCAGATGGTGGCCCACCACACCGGCGGCGGCTGCAACCTGCAGCCGGGCGACCTGCTCGGGACGGGCACGATCTCCGGCCCGGACCGCGACGCCTGCGGCAGCCTCCTCGAAGCGACCCTCGGTGGCCGGGAGCCGCTCCGGCTCGCGTCGGGCGAGGAGCGCCGGTTTCTGGAGGACGGCGACGAGGTGATCCTGCGGGCACGCGGCGTCCGCGACACCTTCGCGCCGATCGGCTTCGGCGAGTGCCGGGCGGAGCTCCTTGGAGCGGCGCCCTGAAGCTCTCCGGCGATCGGCGCTCGACCTCTCATCCTCCCGGCTGCGCATCCCGTTGGGGTGTCTCTGCAAAGGGGTTCACCGCCCCGCGCCACGCGCCGACGCTCGCCCCGACCCGGCCCGTGTGCGAGGTCGCGTGCTCGGCGTTGCGGCTGATGCTCGCGGTCTCCTGCTCCTGCTGGCCCGATAGCCTGCGTAATCTCGGCGGCGAGCGCGTCCAAGGTCCTCCATGGCGGCGCGGGTCGCCTGGATAGCCTGCAGGGTGCCGCCCGTCGCGCTCTGGATGCCGCCGACTTGGCGGACGATCTCGTCGCCGGCCTTCGATCTGATCGGCGCGCGCCTCTACCTCGCTCGCCACCACCGCGGAGCCCCGCCCCGCCGCCGCGATCGCGGCGAAGGCCTGCGTAGTGGTCCACCGCCGCGCTCGGAGGTCTGCTGCAGACCCCGACGATGACGCGGATCGAGCGCTTCAGCGCGGGGAGCGTGACTATACTCCGCCGAACCGGATTGCAGCGCGGCTCACCCGTGCGGTGCACCAGACGCTCTCGACTGAGACGGGCGCGAGAAAATTGTATGTCTGTAGATTATTACGAATTCACCGAAGCATCTACAAAGAATTTTGGCTGAGCCGCACGACCAACTCATCGGAACCGATTGGTGCGGGAGACCGTTGCTCATTGCGATGCAGCATGAAACCTCATACTGCCGCGGGGCCCCGGGCCTCGTGCTGTCACGGGGTCGCGGGCGCGGTGACCCGTCCCACGTCGACATCAAGAGAGCGCACGAACGCGCCGGACAACGGAAGATCCTGCAACTCAACGCCTCGAAATCACCACGAGGAACTCAGGACCGAGTGGATTCGCCACTGCTTGAGTTCCGTGTTGATGATCTTCATCCCACCCTGCACGAGGGTTAGCATGACCACCATCAGGCAGCTGATTCAAACCAGTCCAGCCAAGGCAACCGAACTCCTTGCGAGGCTCGCAGAGACCTCCGAGAACGCGGTTAAGACGCGAGAGCGCCTGCTTGCTGAACTCAAGTCTGAGTTGGAGCTCTCCGCTCAGCTTGAAGAAGAGCACCTTTTTCCTGTCCTTCGTAAGCACAAAGAGACCAGGGAGCTCGTGGCTCAGGCTCTGAACGACAACAGACAGACCCGCAGGCTGCTGGCTGAACTTGAGCAGACGCCGAAGAGTAGTGAGGAGTTCGCCCCCAAGGTTGCTGAGCTGAGAAAGGTGTTTCAGCAAAGCGTGCGTGATGAGCGGAAGGAGCTGCTCCCGACAGTTATGAAGGTGCTAAGCGACGAGGAGGCGCAGACCGTTGCCGGTAAGATCGAGGACGGCAAGGCCGAAGTCGAAGAGGCAAGGCGCGTTGAGGCTGAACAGCGGCGTGCCGAGCAAAAGCGGGAGCGTGACCAGGCTGAAGCCGACGAAGCCAGGCGCGTTGAGGCTGAACAGCGCCGCGCCGAGCAAAAGCGGGAACGTGATCGGGCAGAAGAGGTGCTAGCTAGGGAGAAGGAAGCTGCAGACCGCGAGCGGAGCTCCAGGGCGGCGGCACGACAGGCCGCTGAGCAAGTCAGGCAAGCGGCCGAGGTCGTGGAGGAGAGCTCCCGGACGGTAATCCGGACCGCTGCGGAGGGCGCTCAGCGCACTGCCGCTGCGCCGTTAAGCTCGGGCTCCCTATTCTGGGATGCGATGTTTGGCATGTGGGGCTTCCCGCAGGGCCGTTCCGTCGCTCGTTCGGCGACTGCCCCAGCATCCTCGACCCGGCAATCCACCCACGAGGAGGAAGTAATTCCTCTGGCGGAAGAGACGCTGATCGTGGGCAAGCATACGGTGAACAGCGGCACCACCACGGTCCGCCGCTACGTCGTGGAGAACTCGGTTGAGCAGAAGGTGGCGCTCTATGACGAAAGGGTTGTGGTTGAACGGCGCAGGCCAGCTACCGACGCTGTAACGGGTGAGGCCTTGACTGAACTCACTGTCGAGATGATCGAGACATCCGAAGTGCCGATCGTCGGAAAAGGCGTCAAGGTGCGGGAAGAGGTCGTCGTCCGCCGCGAGCGCACGAAGCGTATCGAAACGGTGAGAGACACAGTGCGGCGCGACGAGGTCGAGATCTCGAATACGAAAGAGCGCGCAGCCAACGCGCGACCGAACTTGGCTTACAGTAACAAGTAATCTGCTGGGCCTTATGGTCTTGGATCGCGATCAATGACTTGATCGCGATCTTTCTGTTCCTGTGGGATCCGGGATCCGCCTGATCGAAGCGGATCCCGGATCCCAAGCCCGCGCGGCGCCTGAGCGACGCCGACATCCGCATGGCCGAAATCGGAGATGGCGAAGCCATCAACCGGATGCCGTATGAGGAGCTTGACAGCAGAAGCAAGACTGCTGGCGAGGTGTGCAGGTCGCATGCCGTCAAGGCCATCGGCTCAGGAACCGTCATGCCGTGAGAGATGGTGCAAGCCCACCCGCGTAGCACCCGTGTGGCAATCAACGCCGTTTCAGGCTTTTGTTCGTAAGTGCCATGTGGGCGTCGATCGCCTGCCCGATCTTGGCTCTCGCCGAGTAGTGGATCATGTGTCCTTGGCCTCGCAGAATCAGCAACGTGCTTCCGACCACGTCCTCTTGGAGACGCCGGGACTGCGCGCGGGCGTCGACGACCGCGTCCGCGTCGCCGGCCAGGATTGCGACGGGCAAGCGAAGCGTCGGGTAGTGTCGCTCAAGCAGAGCCGCGGCCGCGTTCATGGTCGCGGTGTCCTCCGCGCTTGCGCGCGCCTGGGTAGGGTGGATTGAAATCGCGACCGGGAACCGCGCCATGAAGCGTGCTGGGACCGGTTGCGGCTTGAACACGTGCCGGAAGACCTGCGGTGCGAGGAGGTGTCCGATGGCGTCCGGCATTAAAGCGCGTGCGACATCGCCCATGCCCGGGACGGCGAGCGGCGTGATCAGGGCCACATCGGTCCGCCGACTCGGATAGTAGTATCCCGCCAGCAGGACCAACCCTCGCAGGTCGGATTGGGTTTGGGTGGCGAGCGCCAGCGACACGATGGTGCCCCAGGAATGCCCCACGATAACGGGCCGTTCGACGTTGAGCTGCGCCAGCACGCGCTCGAGGAGCCGTGCCTGCGCCGATGCCGTCCAGATGCGGTGCCTCGGTCGCTCCGTGTGACCGAATCCCGGCCGGTCTATCGCGATCACGCGATATTTCTTCGCGAGTTGATCGAGGAGGCCGGAGATGACGAAGTCCTCCGCCATCGTCCCATTGCCGTGGATCAGCACCACCGGCCGCCCTTTGCCGCGCACGATGTAGTGAACCCTCAGCCCGTCGACATCGACAAACCGCCCGGGTGGTCGGCTCGACGGTTCTCGCTCGAGCGCCTTCAGCATGTGCCTCGTCTGCCGAACGACTTTGGTCTGCTGCTTGGCCGCGGTGTGCGCTGCCTTCACCGTGGACCTGACGAGCTTGGCTGTGCCCGACGCGGTCCGGCGTGTTGCGCGCCGTGAATCAAACCGAAACAAAACCATTCCTCCGACCTGCCGACGCCGCCTGGTGCTGCCTGTGGCTGAGAGCCGTCTTTGCCCCTGAGCCCTGACCCGAGCCAGGCATCCAGGCCTCGGCTAAGGCAGCGAGAATATCCGTGACGGCGGCACCGTGCATGCTGCGCGGCAGAATGCCGTCCCTATACAGCCCCGCAGCCAGCGCGTGGCGCGCGGGCATGCGATCGCACCGCGCGGCGGCTGCCGTGCAGAACGCCGCCATGTCCTCGTCCGGCTGCACGACAATCGCGACGCCGGCATACGATGGTCCGGCGTCGAACACCCGCACGGCGATCACGAGGTTCTCCGGCGCGGAGGCTTCGACGCGCTCGTCGAGCAACCAGAGCCGGCGCCTGGAGGCGAGAAGATCCTCGACCCACACGCCCGAGTGCTCGTGCCGGCCGGCCACCCGGAAGATCGAGAAGAACGCATCGGCGAGGCAGGGCGCCAGATCGCGCTCAGGCGAGTCCAGAGAGGCGAGGCGATCGCCCAGGAAGCCGTCGAACACGCGCCGACCGCGCTGGTTGGGCTCGACCAGGGCGACATCGCAAAGCATGTTGAAGGTCGTCTCATCCTCAAGCTGCGCCTCGTCCACGAGGTTGAGTTGCTCAGGGCCCGGTCGAAATCGGCCTTCTTGCAGCGCGGGACTGCTTGAGCGAGAACGACCTGGATGGATGCTCGGACCGGTCGATACTGCGCGAGAATGGCGTCCCGCGTTGTCGGCGTGCTCTCACCGGCCATGGTCCGTCCTTCGTGCCGATCTGGAGATGGGTCACATGAGCAGCATCCGTGAACGGTTCCGGGGCCAGTGGCGGATCACCGAGACCGGCACATGGGACAACGACTACCTCGATATGATCGAGCCGGCCTTCATCGCGTTCGAACCTGGCGGCACGGGCGAGTTCCGCTTCGGGGTGGTCGTCGCGAGCCTCGATTGCTCCTACAGCCAAACGGATGTGGGCTTCCGGTTCCATGGCTCGGATGAGGGGACCGAGGTTTGGGGCGACGGCTGGGCTGAGTTCGACCGACCCGACGCCATCTCCGGCGAGATCGCCTTCTGGAACGGTGACGAGACCACCTTCAAGGCCCGTCGTTGGCCGGGGTCATCTTGCGTCTGGGCGCTTCGAGGATGAAGCGGCGATTAACTCGGCTGATAGTCGAGAATTGCTTTCTGTGAGTGCCGGCGCCACCGCGAGGAGGGGCGGCGTCTCGTCCGCCCCAGGTTCAGCCCGTTACCATGATCGGCGTGCCGCAGACCCGCGTAATCGGCTCACGGCACGGAGCGCTAAGCATGCGGAGGAATCCCGATGGCCCAAGAACAGTTGAATGTCTCTCTTTCGAGGCGCCTACGCTGAATGGTCCAACAGCAAGGCCGCGAATCGTCAATGCTGGATGATCCTCCCTCGAGTTGGTGGACGCCTCTGATACGCTCGTGGGGAGCGAGGAAGGCGTTCAATGGCGACGAAGACGCGACGGGAGTTCACCCCCGAATTCAAGCGCGCGGCGGTGGCCCTCCTGGAGAGCAGCGGGCGCCCGCAGATGCAGATCGCGGCGGAACTTGGCATCCAGCCCTCGATGCTGCGCAACTGGCGCGCTGTTCTCACCGGCGAGGCGCCCCGCTCGCGGGCGGCCGCTCCGGCAGCACAGCCCTTCTCACCCGTGGCCTCACCCGCCGATCAGGTTGCTGAGATCGCGCGGCTGCGTCGCGAGCTGGAGCGCGCCCGCACGGAGCGCGACATTTTAAAAAAGGCCATCGGCATCTTCGCGGAGACGCCGCGATGAAGTTCCGTTTCATCGATGACCACCAGGGCACTTGGCCCGTGCGCACCCTCTGCCGCGCGCTGCGGGTCTCGCCATCCGGCTACGACGCGTGGCGCTCGCGGCCCGAGGGCGGTGCGCAAGAAGCAGAGCTACCCGCAGGCCCAGTTCCAGCGCCTGCGCGCCCGCCGCGGTCCCAACAAGGCGATCTGCGCCGTGGCCGCCTCCCTGCTCACCGCCGCTTACCACATGCTCCTCGACGGGACAGCCTACATCGATCTGGGACCCCACCGCTTCCGAAACGTCGATCCGGAGCACCGCGCCAAGGCCCTCGTGCGCCAGATCGAGCGGCTCGGCTTCATCTGCACCCTCACGCAGGCGGAGCCAGTTTCTATCTAGATCGCGACCTCCGCCCCGCTCGCGATGGTGGCGGGATCGAAGGCGACGCCCTTGACGAGGGCGAAGACCTCCAGGCCCGGCCTCAGGCCGAGTTCGTGCACCGCGTGCCGGGTGAGCGAGGCGGAGAGCAGGGCCGCCCCGCAGGCGATCTCGACCGTCGCGTAGGCGCCGGGCTGCTGCGCGATGGTCCGGATCGTGCCGGGCAGGTGATTGCGGGCGCTGAGGCCGCGCGGGCGCTCCAGGGCCACCAGCACGTCGCGGGCGCGCACGCGCACGCGCACGCCGCTCCCCACCGGCAGGTCCAGGCGGGGCACGGTCAGGCTGCCCACGGCGCCTTCGAGCCGCGTCAGGCCGAAATCCGGGTCGTGGCCCGCGACCCGCAGCTCCAGGAGCGCGCCCGCCTCCGCGGCCTGCGGCCCGGGCAGCAGGTCGGACCGGCGCAGGATCGCGTCGGCCGGCCCGCTCGCCGCGACCCGGCCGGCCTCCAGCACCACCACCGTGTCGGCGAGCCGGGCCACCTCCGCCACCGCGTGGCTCACGAACATGATCGGGACCCGGGCCTCGTCCCGCAGCCGCTCCAGGTAGGGCAGGATCTCGGTCTTGCGGGCCTCGTCGAGGGCCGAGAGCGGCTCGTCCATCAGGAGCAGGCGCGGATGCGCGAGGAGGGCCCGGCCGATCGCCACCCGCTGCCGCTCGCCGCCCGAGAGTCCGGCGGGGCGCCGGGCGAGGAGGGGGCCGAGGCCGAGGAGATCGGCGACCGCGCCGAGGGAGGGCTCCGCCCGGCCGGGAGCCGCGCTCCCGGACCCCGCGAACCAGCGCCCGAAGAGCAGGTTCTGGCGCACGCTGAGGTGCGGCAGGAGCCGCGCGTCCTGGAAGACGTAGCCGACGCGGCGCCGGTGCACCGGCACGCAGATCCCGGCCGCCGTGTCGAGCAGCACCGCGCCGTCCACCACGACGCGGCCCGCCCGCGGACGCAGCAGGCCGGCGACGACGTTGACCAGGCTCGTCTTGCCCGCGCCCGAGCGGCCGAACAGGGCCGTGACGCGGCCCGCGGCCGTGAAGGCGGCGTCGAGGGAGAAGTGCCCCAGCGCGTGGCTTGCCTCGACGGTGATCACGCGCCGAGCCGCCGCTTCGCCCGCCGCGCCAGCCCCTCCGAGGCGAGGAGCGCCGTCATCGAGACGGCGACGGAGACCAGGGTCAGCCGCAGGGCCCCGTCCTCCCCGCCCGGCACCTGCGTCAGCGCGTAGATCGCGGAGGGCAGGGTCTGGGTCTCGCCGGGAATGTTCGACACGAAGGTGATGGTGGCGCCGAACTCGCCCATGGCCTTGGCGAAGGCGAGCACCGCGCCGGCCAGGATGCCCGGCAGGGCGAGCGGCAGGGTGACGACGGCGAAGACCCCGAGCGGCGGCGCCCCGAGGGTGGCGGCCGCCTGTTCGAGGCGCGGGTCGATCGCCTCGATCGAGAGCCGCATCGCCCGCACCATCAGGGGAAAGCCCATCACCGCGCAGGCGAGGGCGGCGCCGGTCCAGCGGAACGAGAACACGATCCCGATCTCGGCCAGGGCGGCCCCGAACAGGCCCCGGCGGCCGAAGCCGAGGAGCAGGAGGTAGCCCGTCACCACCGGCGGCAGGATCAGCGGCAGATGCACCAGGCCGTCGAGCAGGGCCCGGCCGCGGAAGCGTCCCCGGGCGAGGAGCAGGGCGACGAGCAGCCCCGGGACCAGGCTCGCCAGCGTGGCGACGCCCGCGACCTGCAGGCTGAGCCGCAGCGCGCTCCACTCGTCGGGCGTGAGGACAGGCAGGGCTCCGCTCCGGTCGGCGAGGCGTGACGGCTCCGCTCTAGCACGGTTCTCGCATGAGGCCGCGAGGAGGAGCGCCGGATCCGGTGTCGCAGGGGCAGCGGAGTTCGGGCATCCTCGCGTCCGACGCGTCGCCCGAGGGAGGAGCCCGCATGCCGCCAGCCAGCCACGACCGCGATTTCGATCTCGTCGTCCGAGGGGGGCTGCTCGCCACCGCGGCCGAGACCTTCGAGGCAGATCTCGCGATCAGGGACGGTCGCATCGCCGCGATCGGCCGCGCGCTCCGCCCGGGCGCCGAGGAGATCGACGCCAAGGGCCTCGTCGTGACCCCGGGCGGGCTCGACCCGCATTGCCACATCGAGGAGCCCTCGGAGGCGGGCGGCGTCCAGGAGGAGAGTTTCGCCTCGGGCTCCGCGGCGGCGCTCGCCGGGGGCACCACCTCCTTCATCTGCTTCGTGCCGCAATGGAAGGGTCACCCGATCGCCCGCACGGCGCCCGGCTACGAGGCGCGCGCCCGCGCCTCGCGGGCCGATTACGGCTTCCACCAGATCATCACCGACCCGACGCCGGAGGTGCTGGAGCGCGAGGTGCCGGCCCTGGTGGCGCGCGGCATCCGCAGCCTCAAGGTCTTCCTCACCTACGATCCGCTGCGGCTGACCGACGGCCAGTACCTGGAGGTGCTGGCGACGGCGCGCCGGCTCGGCGCGCTCGTCACCGTGCATTGCGAGAATTTCGACGCGATCGGCTGGCGCATCCGGGCCCTCCTGGCGGCGGGCCTGACCGATCCGCTCCAGCACGCCTGGGCGCGCCCGCCCGTGGTCGAGCGGGAGGCGACGCACCGCGCCATCGCGCTCGCCGAACTCGTCGACCAGCCGATCCAGATCTTCCACGTCTCCTGCGACGAGGCGGCCGAGGAGATCGCCCGCGCGCGGGCCCGCGGCGTCAAGGTCTGGGGCGAGACCTGCCCGCAATACCTCACCCTCTCGACGGAGGATCTGGCGCGGCCGGATTTCGAGGGCGCGAAGGTGGTCTGCTCGCCGGCCCTGCGGGCGCCGGCCGAGCGGGAGCGGATCTGGGCGCGGATCGCGGACGGGACGCTCGACATCGTCTCCTCCGACCATTGCGGCTTCTCCTTCGCCACCGCCAAGCGCGACCCGGGGAGCAGCGGCTACGGCCAGGGCGGGGCCGAGGCGCGGCCGGACGGGATGCCGGCCTTCAACGCCATCCCGAACGGCGTGCCGGGCATCGAGACGCGGCTGCCGCTGCTGTTCTCCGAGGGGGTTTCCAAGGGCCGGATCGACCTGCCCACCTTCGTGCGCCTGACCTCGGCCAACGCGGCGCGGCTGTTCGGCCTCGCCGGCCGCAAGGGCACGCTGGCGCCGGGCGCCGATGCCGACCTCGTTCTCTGGGACCCCTCGGCCGAGCGCCGGATTCGCAACGCGGCGCTCCACCACGCCATCGACTACACGCCGTGGGAGGGGCTCGCCGTGACGGGCTGGCCCGCCACGGTGATCCGCCGGGGCGAGGTCGCGGTGCGCGACGGCGCCGTCCTGGCCGAGCCCGGTTCCGGGCGCTTCCTCGCCCGCGGGCCCTACCCGCTCGTGCGCCCGACCGGGCGGGTGCCGGACGGATTCGATGCCGCGGCCGTGCCGCCCCGGAGCTGAGGCGGCACGCACGCGCCGCTCAGGCGGCGCGCACGCGCCGCTCAGGCGGCGCGCACGCGGGCGAGGAAGTCGTTCACCTCGCGGCCGAGCTGGTCCGACTGGCGCGAGAGGTCCGAGGAGGCCGCCAGGACCTGGGAGGCCGCCGCGCCGGTCTCGCCCGCGGCGGCCGCGAGCCCGCCGACATTGGCCGTCACCTCGCCGGTCCCCTCGGCGGCCTGGGCGACGCTGCGCACGATCTCCTGCGTCGCCGCGCCCTGCTCCTCGACGGCGGCGGCGATCGAGGTCGCCACCCGGCTGATCTCCTCGATCCGCCGCGTGATCGCGCCGATCGCCGAGACCGTCTGGCCCGTGGTGCCCTGGATGCGGGCGATCTGGGCGGTGATCTCCTCGGTCGCGCGCGCGGTCTGGTTGGCGAGTTCCTTGACCTCGGCGGCGACCACCGCGAAGCCGCGGCCGGCCTCGCCGGCCCGCGCCGCCTCGATCGTGGCGTTCAAGGCCAGCAGGTTCGTCTGGCCGGCGATCGCCGTGATCATGGTCACCACGTCGCCGATCTTGCCCATCGCGGCGCTGAGTTCGCGCACCGACTCGGCCGTGACGCCGGCCTCCTGCACCGCCTCGCGGGCGAGTTCGGCCGATCCGCCGACCTGCCGGCTGATCTCCCGCACCGAGGCGCCGAGTTCCTCGGCGGCGGCCGCGACGGTGTTGACGTTGGTGGCCGCCTCCTCGGCGGCGGCCGCGACGCTGGTCGATTGCTCCGCCGTCATCGTGGCGGCCCCCGCCATGCCCTGGGCGGTGGCCTGGAGCTGGCTCGCCGCGGCCGAGACGAGGCCGACGATGCTGCCGACCGCCTGCTCGAAGCCGTCCGCCATCTCCCGCATGGCCGCGCGCCGCTGCGCCTCCGCGCCCGCCCGCGCCGCCTGGCTGTCCTCCTCCAGGGCGCGCATGCGCAGCAGGCTGTCCTTGAAGACCTGGACCCCGTCCGCCAGGGTGCCGAGCTCGGTCCGCTCGCCCCGGTGCGGGATCGCCGCCGAGACGTCGCCGGCGGCGAGCGCCTGCATGGGCGCGACCACCGAGGCGATGCCCCGCGTGACGCCCCGCACGATCAGGCCGGCGAGGGCGACCGCCAGGGCGAGCCCGGCCGCGATGCCGAGCCAGGCCATGGTGCGGGCGGTGTCGTAGGCGCCCTCGCTCATCGCCTGGGCCCGCTCCGCCCCGTCGTTGGTGTAGGCGACCAGCTTCTCGAGGGCGTCCGACATCGCCCGGCGCGGCCCGATCGCCTTCGTCTCGTAATGCTGGAAGGCCGCCGCCTTCTCGCCCCGGCGCGACAGGTCGAGGACGATCTGGCGCTCGGCCTCGAACGCCTCGGCGGTCCGGCGATAGGCATCGTAGAGCGCGCGCTCCTCCGGCGCGTTGATCAGGCGCTCGTACTTGGCCTTGGCCTCCTCGACCCAGGTGCCGAACCGCACCAGGTCCTTCTCGATCGTGGCCGTGAGGGCCGGATCGGTGGCCAGGATGTGGCGGAAGAGGACACCGTTCAGCCGCGCCGCCCGCGTGTCGATCTCGCCCAGGGCGCGCACGCCCGGGAGCCAGTCCTTCTCGACGGCCGCCGATTGCTCGCGCATCCGTTGGGTGCTGACGAGGCCGAGGGCGCCGAGCCCCACGATGACGAGGCCGAGAAGCGTGAACGCAGCGATCAATTTCGTGCGGATGGACAGGGGCTGGACCGACACGACCGACTCCAAAGGCTGGCTTGGCCGCCCGAACCCAGGGGCGCACCGCCGACGCGCCATTCTTTGGATTGCACTCGTTACCAGAGAGATAATGATTACCAATGCTGAAACCCGGAGGCCGGCATTTGTTGCGGACATTATTCTTAGATCGCGCCCGGCCGCGCGGGCAGGCCTGGTGCAATGCACCAGATCGAGTGGTGATCTGGCGGCGCGCCCCCTGCGTCAACCTGAGACGATGCCCCAAGGGCAGATCAGAGAAGGTCGCGCCCGGGCGTCGGATCAGCTGGCCCGCGCCGAGCGGCGGAGCGGGGAGGAGCGCGGCGCCGCGTTGGCGCCGGTCGACCTGGGTCCTTGGTCCTAGAAATAGGAATTAAGGTACATTTCACCACTTCGCCGCGCGAACTCGGCCGAGATCCGCTCCCCCTGGGGCGAATTCATCCCTGGTTAGGATTTCGAACAGCCAATGCACGGGCGCCGTCCCGGCGCCGTCATCAGGCAGGTTTTCGATGATCCACCAGCTCGTCTATTACAGCCGCAACACCGTGCAGGGCGGCGACCGCGCGATGCTGACCAACCTGCGCGAGATCGTGTCGGCCTCGCAGCGCAACAACGGCCGGGACGGCATCACCGGCTTCCTGATCTTCGACAAGACGTGGTTCGTGCAGATCCTGGAGGGCGACCGCGCCCGCGTCTCGGACACCTACGCGCGGATCGGGCGGGACACGCGCCACAGCGCGGCGACGATCGTGACCGTGCAGAACGTCCCGGCGCGGCTCTTCCCGAACTGGACCATGGGCGGCGCGATGCGCAACCCGGAGATGCAGGAGGTCTTCCTGGCCCACGGCATCGGCGGCCCGCTCGATCCGGTCCGGATGAGCGCCCGGCAGATCCTCGGCCTCGCCGTCGATCTCGACGCCTTCGAGCGCGCCAAGCGCGAGCCCCAGCGCCTCGCCGGCTGAGGCGCCGGAACCGCGCCCGGACGCCCAAGAACTGTGCGATCTCGAACATTGTGCTGCCTCGCACCCGGCGCACAAGGTTCGAGAGGATCGAGGATTCTATCGCTTGACCGAGTTCATCAACCGCTCATAGTCTTTCTTCACACGAAACGGCGGCCCACCAGGTAAATCCCGAGCGACCTTGCGGTCGCGCGGCCGGGCGCTGCTGTGCGACGGTGAGGGAGCAGCATGAGCAAGTCGATGGTCGGAATCTGCGCCGTCCTCCTCTCGGTCGCCGCGGCGACCGCGAGCCGGGCCGAGGGCACCGCGGCGCAGAGGGCCGCCTGCACGCCGGACGTGTTCCGGCTGTGCAGCAGCGAGATCCCGGACGTGGGCCGGATCAAGGCCTGCCTGCGCCGCGAGCGGGTGAATCTCAGCAGCGGCTGCCAAGCGGTGTTCAACGAGATCGACCGCACCGCGGCGCCGGGCGCGGTCGTGCAGAACGTCAGGTCCTGACTCCGGCTTCCCGGGCGAACAGGGTTTCCATCTCGCGCCGCAGGCGGACCGCCGGGTCCTCGCTGTTGAACGAGACGTCCTCCCAGCGCACGAGGCTGCCGGCCGGCACCGGCCGGGTCAGCGTGAAGCCGTGGGCGAGGCCGATCGGCAGGCCGCCCGCGGCGAGCGAGGCGGAGGCCGGCATCAGGCGGCCGTAGACCGTGTGGCCGCCCTCGCCGTCGAGGCGGTCGCCGGCCCGCAGGTCGCGCTTGGCGGTCGCCACCACGTCGGCGCGGAACTCGCGCGTGGCGCCGGTGGGCTCGCCGCGCACCACCAGGCTCGCCACCGAGAGGCCGAGTTCGAGCCCGATCAGGTGGTAGGGCTTGTACATCGCCGCGTAGCGCCCGCTCGCGTCGGTGCGCAGCCCGTACTCGGCGAAGCAGCGGCGCACGTAGTCCGAGGGCGCCTCGATCACCACGTAGACGCCCCAGCGCAGGTCGCGGAAGACCGGGCGCCCGTCCCGCTCCAGCGAGGAGACCACCTCGACGGTGCCGGCGAAGGGCAGGGCGCCGCCCGCCTCGCGCGGGCGCAGCACGCTCGGCAGGTCGTCGACCCCGCAGGGCGGGAAGGCGAGGCCGTCCGGGCCGGGATCGAGCCGGCAGGCATTGGCGACCGCCGCCATCTCCAGGGCGGACTTGGTGCCGTCCAGGAAGGAGTTGAACATCTGCGGGTTGAAGTCCCCGGCGGCCACCTGCTCGGGCGTGAAGCCGTAATGGCCCCAGACGGTGTCGGGCGTCGAGGCGTGGTAGGCGGGCAGGTACTTGGTGCCCTTTCCGGCGCAGACGACCGGGAATCCCGCGGTGCGGGCCCAATCGACCAATTCGGCGATCAGCGCCGGCTGGTCGCCATAGGCGAAGGAGTAGAGGATCCCGGCCTCGGCCGCCTGCCGGGCGAGGAGGGGCCCGGCCAGCGCGTCGGCCTCGACGTTGACCATGACCACGTGGCGGCCGTGGCGGCAGCAGAGCAGGGCGTGGCGGATGCCGGCGCCCGGATGGCCGGTGGCCTCGATCACCACGTCGACCCCGTCGGCGGCGATCAGCGCCGCAGCGTCGTCGGTCACGAAGGTGCCGCCGCCGCGCAGGGCCTCGGCGACCGAGCGGGCCGCGACCTGCTCGGCCGGCCAGCCGACCCGCGCCGTCGCCGCCCGGGCGCGCTGCGGGTTGAGATCGGCGATGCCGAGGACGTGGAGGCCCGGCGTGCGCGGCGCCTGCGACAGGAACATGGAACCGAACTTGCCGGCGCCGATCAGCGCGACGCGGACGGGCCGGCCGGCCTGCGCTCGGGCGGCGAGTGCATGATGGAGACTCACGGCGCGTTCCCTCCCGACCCCGGCCGCGCCGCTCGGCGCGCTGCGGCGGCGCTTGAGGCGGCATCATGGCCGGGAACCGCGCGGCGCGCCACACGCGCGTGAGGGCCGGCGCGCCTCACCCGACCAGGTCGCGATGATCAGGATGCCGCCGCAGCCAAGCGGCCGCGTAGCCGCAATAGGGCAGGATGCGCAGCCGCTCGCGGCGGGCCTGTGCGGCGATCTCCGCCATCAGGCGGCCGGCCGCGCCGGTGCCCCGCAGCGAGGGCGGCGCGTAGACGTACAGGATGGCGAGGCTCCCGTCCCGCCGGTCGTAATCGGCGAACACGACCTGCCCGCCCACCGCGAGCTCGAAGCGCTTCGCCTCTGTGTTGTCGCGCAGGCTCATTCCGGGCTCCGGGTCGTCCGGACAACGGGGCAGGGCGGCACCGGGTTTCGGGCGGGATCAGGCGGGGCGCGGCGCGGCCGCCTCCGCCCGGCTCCCGGGCGCCGTCCCGGCGGGACCCGCGAGGAGGCCGCGCAGGCCGGCGACCAGGTGCTCGGCGGCGACCGCGTCGAGGGCGGCCGCGGCGGCAGGCCGCGGGCGGCCCCGGTGCCAGGTCGTTCCGGTCAGCGCGAGCAGGTCGTCGCGGGCGATCAGGGCGGCGAAGTCCTGCGCCACCGCCTCGGGCGCGCGCATGAAGGGACGCCACAGCCACGCCATCAGCCGGAAGACGCCCCGGAAGTGCCGGGCGAAGGCGGTGCGCGTCATGCCCGGTTCGAGGGCGTGCACGGCGACGCGCTCGGCGCGCAGGGCGCGCGCGAAGGCGGTCACGAGCTGCATCTGGGCGAGCTTCGTGGCGAAGTAGGTCGCGTTCGGATCGAACGGCTCGCCCCGGAAGAGGCCCGGGAGATCGTAGCGGCCCCAGCGATGCACCAGGGAGCCGGTGACGACGAGCCGGGGAGAGGGGGCCCGGGCGAGGAATGGGCGAACCGCCTCGATCAGGCAGTAGGTGCCGAGGACGCCGGTGGCGAAGCCGAGTTCCAGCCCCTCGGGCGTCAGGATGCGCCGCCAGGGCTGCACCGCCGCGTTGGCGAGGACGACGTCGATGCGCGGCGCGATGGCCGCCAGATCCCCGGCCAGGGCGCGGATCTGCGGCGGGCGGGCGAGGTCGCAGCGCAGGACGAGCGTGTCCGCGGGCCAGGGGCCGGGCGGATCGGGCGCGCCGGGGCGCAGCACCAGGAGGAGGCGGTCGCCGCGGGCGGCCAGCGCGCGGGCCGTCGCGAGGCCGATGCCCGAGCCGGCGCCGGTGATGAGAACATGGTCGCGCATCGCGCCGCCCGCCATCGCATCCGCGTGACCGAGGAGCCTGCGTCATCGTGACGGGTCCGCGCCGCTGCCGCAAGGGCAGGAGGGGCCCCCGGGCGGGCGCCGCGCCGATGGACGCGGGGGAGCGATCTCCGGTATCGGATGCGCCCCGCCCCGAATCGGAGCCTCGGATGCGCCGCCTCCTCGCCCTCCTCCTCGTCGGTCTCGCGCAGGTCGCCCGGGCCGAGGAGGCCGCGCCGCCGGTGCGGGCGGATCCGGTCGCGCCGGAGGCGCCGGCGCGCCAGCCCTACCTCGCCCCCGGCGCCCTCGACACCATCGCCGTGCTGGCGCCGCCGCCGCAGGCCGGGACGGAGGCGGAGGCCGCCGACCGGCTGACCTTCGCGCGCACCCGGGCGCTCAAAGGGACGCCGCGCTGGGCGCTCGCCACCGCCGACGTGGCGGGCGGGGCGAGGGCCCTCCTGGCGGATTTCTCCTGCGCCCTCGGCACAAGCCTCGATTCGACGCAGCTGCCGGTCACCACGGCCCTGCTCGAACGCGCGCGGCTCGACGTGGCGGCGGCGGTCGAGGCGCCCAAGGAGCATTACCGGCGGACCCGGCCGCATGTCGGCAACGGCCTGCCGGTCTGCGTCGCCCGCAGCGAGCGGCTGGCGCGGAGCGCCTCCTACCCGTCCGGTCACGCGACCGAGGGCTGGACCTTCGCGCTGATCCTCGCCTCGGCCGCGCCCGCGCAGGCGACCGGGATCCTGCGCCGCGGCCGCATCTACGGGGAGAGCCGGCTCGTCTGCGGCGTCCACTGGCGCAGCGACGTCGAGGCCGGCCGCACCGCCGGCGCCGCCCTGTACGCCGCCCTGGTGGCCAGCGCCCCTTTCCGGGCCGATCTCGACCGCGCGCGGGCGGAACTCGCCGCGGTGCTCGCCCGGCCGGCGCAGCCGCCCGAGGAGGCGACCTGCGCCCGGGAGGCCGGTGCCGCGGCCGAGCCGCTCCCCTGACGGGGCGCGCAGGAGCGCGACGGGGCGCGCAGGAGCGCGCCCGGGGCATTGCGCGAGCGGGGCGCCTCGCCCGCGCCGTCAGGCTTCGCCGCGGGACGGCGCCGCGCGGGACGCGGGCGTCGCGCGGGCCCTGCGGGCGCGGCGGCCCAGGATGTTGAGCCCCTCCACCGCCGCCGAGAAGGCCATCGCGGTGTAGATGTAGCCCTTCGGCACGTGCGCCCCGAATCCCTCGGCGATCAGCGTCATGCCGATCATGATGAGGAAGCCGAGCGCCAGCATCACGACCGTCGGATGGGCGGCGATGAAGCGCGAGAGCGGGTCGGCCGCGAGCAGCATCGCGCTCACCGCGGCGAGCACGGCGATCACCATGATCGCCACGTGGTCGGTCATGCCCACCGCCGTGATGATGCTGTCGATCGAGAAGACGAGGTCGAGCACGAGGATCTGCGCCACCGCGGCGTTGAAGCTGAGGGGCGCGGCGGCGCCGGCCTCGCCCTCCCCCGGGTCGGGATCCACGTTGTGGTGGATTTCCTTGGTCGCCTTCCAGAGCAGGAACAGGCCGCCCGCGATCAGAATCAGGTCCCGCCAGGAGAAGGCGTGACCGAGGATGGTCACGACCGGCTGGGTCAGGTGGACGATCCAGGCGACGGTGCCCAGGAGGGCGAGCCGCAGGCCGAGCGCGAGGCCGATGCCGATGCGGCGGGCGGCGGCCTGCCGCTCCGGCGGCAGCTTGTTGGTCAGGATCGAGATGAAGATCAGGTTGTCGATGCCGAGCACGACCTCCATGACGACGAGGGTCGCCAGGGCCGCCCAGGCGGCCGGGTCCGCGGCCAGCTGAAGGAGGGAATCCACGCGTCAGTCTCGCTCTGTCGGGTTGGGGCAGGTTCAGGGAATGAGAGAGGCGCGCGGCCGCCGCACCGGCGGTGGGGCGTGGATCCGCACGCATCCCGGCACGACGCGGATATGCGCCGGCGTCCGGGTGGTGATCTCGCCGTCGGTGTTCACCGGACGGGGCTTGCGCGTGTGCAGGACCACCTCGGTGGTCTGGAAGGCGCGCACGTCCGCGGCCTTCCCCTGCGTGCCGCGCCGCAGGGCCGGCAGCAGCAGCAGGAGCCGCCACCAATGCTCGACCTCCAGGCTGTAGAAGTTGAGCAGCCCGTCATCGACGCTGGCATGCTCCTCGACGGTCATCCCGCCGCCGTAATGCCGGCCGTTGCCGACCGAGACCTGGATGGTGCGCACGGTCTCGGTGACTCCGTCGTGCTCGATGCGCACGGTGAAGGGCCGCGCCCGGCGCAGCAGCCGGAAGGCCGCGAGCGCGTAGCCGAGGGTGCCGAAGCGCCGCTTCAGGTCGGCGGTGAGCGCGCCCGCGAGATCGGCCGAGAAGCCGACGCTCGCGACGTTGAAGAAGTAGTGGCCGTTGACGCAGCCGAGGTCGATGGCCCGCGACGGCACGGTCGCGATCACCCGCGCCGCCTCGACCGGATCGAGGGGCAGGTCGAGGCTGCGCGCGAGGTCGTTCGCGGTGCCCAGCGGCAGGATCCCGAAGGGAAGGCGGCGCTCCGCCAGGGCCTGCGCGGCCGCGTTGAGCGTGCCGTCGCCCCCGCCCAGGATGACGAGGTCGATCGCGTCGGACGCCTCGCGGATGAGGTCGCGGCAGTCGCGATCGGGGGAGGGCGGCGTCACCGCCTCGATCCCGCCGCGCCTCAGCTCCGCCCTGACCGCCCCGAGGTCGAGCTGGCCGTTGCGCGCCTTGGCGTTCACCACGAGGAGCGCCCGGCGCAGGCGATCAGGGCCGGCCATCGGCGCCTCCGCGGTGACACCGGCGCGGGTCATCGAAACATGGGCCGCTCACGGCGAGCGCCCTCCCGTGCGATCGTGCCGCGTCAGCACAAAGGCAGAGAAGGGGTCCGACATCACGGTCGACGCCTCGACCGCCAGAGGGGCCCGGACCCGGGTTCCTCCACAGGTGGGGTTGTGCATCGCGTTGACAAGCCCCAGCGCCACGCTTCCGCGACTGGCGAAACCTTCCGGGAACCGTCACCGTATCCTGCGACGTTTTCGTGTCGACCTCGTCTGTCCGGGTGCCGCCATGCCTGCCCCCCGCCCTTCGGCCCTCCTCGCCGGCCTTCTCCTGAACGCGGCCGCGCTCGCCGCGCCCGCCTGCGCCCAGCAGGCCAAGCCGAGCTGGGTGGATCCGCCCTCCAAGGCCGAATCCCCCAAGGCGGATGCCCCCGCCAGCGCGGCGTCCGGCCAAGCGGCGGGGAAGGCTGCACCGGCCAAGCCGGTCGCCGGGGCCGAGAGGGCGGGCCCGTCGCGCAAGAGCGCCGCCGCGGCCGAGCCGGCCAAGCCCGCGCGCCGGATCGCGCAGGAGGCGCGGCCGGCCGAGCCCGCCGCCCGGCGCGCCCGGGCCGAGGCCGCCCCGCGGCGCGAGGCGCCGCACCGGCCCGTTCGCCTCGCCATCCGGCCGCAGCCCCGGCCCGAGCCCGCAGCCCCGGCCGCGCCCGCCTCGGACAGCCGCGTCTACGGCTGGGCCGTGGCCGCCCAGGACCTGACGCAGGACTATTTCGCGACCCTGTCGCAGCCCAACCGCGTCTCCCTCGGCACGCAGACGCGGTTCTACGCGGACCGGGTCGTGTTCCACGGCCGGCCGATGACCCTGGCGGCGGTGATCGCGGAGAAGCAGCGCTTCTTCGCCCGCTGGCCGGAGCGCCGCTATCGGGCGCGGCCGGATTCCATGCGCACCGCCTGCAACGCCGGGATCGCCACGTGCCAGGTCGACAGCATGGTCGATTTCATGGCGATCAATCCCGAGCGCGGCGCCCGCTCGCAGGGCACCGTCGCGGTGCGGATGGCGGTGAGCTTCGCGGGCGGGCGGCCGGTCATCGTCGCCGAGACGAGCCGCGTCCTGTCGCGCGAGCGCGTCGCCGCCGCCGGGGAGTGAGCGCGTCTGCGCAACCCACCGCATCGGCCGCGCCCTGTCGCGCCGCGGCCGATGCGGTAGGATCGCGCGGCCGCGCCTTTCCCGGTCGAACCGGCTTGGAATGCGGCGGAAATCCGGGGTAGACGGACGGTCATGACGTCGCGTGAGAAGGTGCAGGCCTTGATCCGGGCCGAGATCGATCGGCAACGGCCCGTCGAGGTGGCCCGGCGCACGCTCGAACTCCTGGCCGAATCCTCGGTCCGCGCGATCGACGCGGCGCCCGGCTACCGGATCGTGGGCCGGGACGGCGCGCCGCGCATGCGGCGCGGGGAGGGGGCGGAGGTCCCGCTCACCCTGGCGGACCTGTTCGACGAATTGCGCCGCCAGCATCCCTCGCTGTTCCTGGCCGGGCCGGCCGCGCCACCGCCGATGGCCGTTGCGGCGCCCCCGCCGGCCGAGGCCGCGCCGGTCGCGTCGCCGCTCCCCGAGATGCCGCGCATGCCGGCGGCGGTCAGCCGCGACTGGATCAGGCTCACCCCGGAAGAGGGCGAGGCGGGACCGGCGCCGTCCGCCCCCTCCGCCGAGCCGGCCCCGGCCCCAACTCCGGCCCCAACTCCGGCCCCAACTCCGGCCTCTGGGCCGGCGTCGCCGCGTCCCGCCCCATTCTGGCGCCGGGGCGCCGCGCGCCTGGGGAATTGGGTGGCGGCGCGGGCCCGCGCCCGGGCGGAGCGCCGAGGCGCGGCCCGCCTTCCCGCCCCGGCGCCGCCCGCGCCGGCGGGCGAGGGGCTCAAGCCCGCGGTCGCCCGCCCGACCATGCAGGTGCGCCGCCGGCGCGGGCGCGGGCCGCTCTACGCTGCCCTCGGCCTTCTCCTCGCGGCCGGCGCCGGCGCGTGGCTCTATTCCGGCGGGGATTCCGCGCCCTCGCCGCCGGCGGGCGGCGCGCCCTCCTCGAACGCGGCCCGGCGCACCACCACGGAGGCGAAGATCGCCGCCAATGCGCGCCGGGAGCCCGGCGAGACCGGCACGCTGGTTCCGGGGGAGGGCGCCGCCCCGAAGCCGACGTCGTCCCTCGCCGGGGTGGCCGAGGTCGTCGACACCGCGACCCTGCGGCTCGGCGGCCGGACGCTGCGCCTGTTCGGCGTCGAGACCGCGAAGGGGGCGCAGCCCGAGGACCTCGCCACCTATCTCGCCGGGCGGCCGGTGGCCTGCCAGGCATCGGCGGGCGGGGCGAGCTATCTCTGCAGCGTGGACGGGCACGACCTGTCGGAGGTGGTGCTCTACAATGGCGGCGGGCGCGCCACTGCCGAGGCGACCTCCGACCTCCTCGAGGCCGAGCGCCACGCGCGCACCGAGAAGCTCGGCATCTGGCGCAAGTAGCGGCGCGAGGCCGGCGGGTCGCCTCACGGCGCGCCCTGCATGATCCGCCGCGCCGCCCCGTCGAGCGCGCGCAGGCCGAGCACCAGGTCCGACTCGGCGGTGTCCTCGGCCCAGTGATGGCTGATCCCCCCGATCGAGGGCACGAACAGCATCGCGGCCGGCATCGCCCGGGCCATGTTCTGCGCGTCGTGCCCGGCCCCGGACGGCATCGTCCGCCAGCCGCCCGGGCAGACCTCCTCCGCCGCCTCCGAGAGGGCCCGCATCAGGCCCGGATCGCAGGCGGCCGGGACCGCGCGGGAGACCGTCACCAGTTCGACCGCGCAGCGCTCGCGCCGGTTGCTCTCGCGGATCAGCGCCCGCAGCTCCGCCTCCATCCGCTCCAGCACCGCGGTCGAGACGTCGCGGAACTGGAACAGCACCTCCGCCCGCCCCGGGATGATGCTGGGCGCCCCCGGATCGAGGGCGATGCGCCCGGTGGTCCAGGTGCTGGCCTCGCCGCAGACGCGCGGGAAGGCGGCGTCGATGGCCGCGAGCAGGCGCACGGCGGTGAGCCCCGCGTCGCGGCGCTCGGCCATGGTGGTGCCGCCCGCGTGGTCCTGCCGGCCCTCGACGACGATCCGGTACTGCCAGATCGCCACGATCCCGGTGACGATGCCGAGATGAAGGCCGGCCCTCTCGAGCTGCGTGCCCTGCTCGATGTGCAGCTCCAGGAAGCCGCGGTAGCGGGCCGGATCGAGGCGCAGGCGCGGCCGCCCGGCGAGGCCGGCCCGCTCCAGCGCCGCCCGCAGGGGCGTGCCGTCGGTGCGGTTGCGGGCGCCGTCGATCTCGGCCTCGCTCACCTCGCCGAGCGCCGCGCGGCTGCCGAGGAAACCGACGTCGAAATGGCCCTCCTCGTCCGCGAAGGCGCAGACATCGACCGGGAGCCCCGCCCGGGCGAGGGCGAGCCCGGCCACGACGCCGAGCGCCCCGTCGAGCCAGCCGGCCTCGTTCTGGCTCTCGATGTGGCTGCCGACCAGGAGGTGCGGCCCCGGCCCGGGATGGCGGCCGAGCACGGTGCCGAGCCCGTCGATCGTGGCATCGAGGCCGCACTCGGTCAGCCGGTCGGCGAGCCAGCGCCGCGCCTCCATGTCCTCGGGCGAGTAGGTCGGGCGATGGACGCCGGTCTTGAACCGGCCGATGGCGCGCAGCGCGTGCAGGTCGCGCAGGAAAGCGTCGGTGTCGATGGCCTGCGGCATGGCGATTCCGTCTCCGTTCCGTCGTCCGGGGTCTTGGTCGCCCGGGGTCTTGGTCGCCCGGGGTCTTGGCACCGGGCGCGCTCGCATGCTTGATGCCTAACGCCGCGCCGGCCCCCTCCCAAGCGGGAGCACGCGCGGCCGGGGCGTGCGCCGGGGGCGCGGTGCCGACCCTCTCCGTGCCGGGCCGGCGCGTTGGTCGAGGGCGCGCCGCGTCGCGGGGCGCGCATCCGGTTTCGAGTGAGGAGGGTGGATCCGATGAGGGACTTCTCGCAGCCCGGGCGCTCGCCCGTCTACGCCGCCAACGCCGCGGTGGCGACCTCGCATCCGCTCTCGACGCTGGCGGCGATCGAGGTGCTGCGCGAGGGCGGCAACGCGGTCGACGCGGCGATCGCGGCGGTGGCGGTGCAGGGGGTGGTGGACCCGCTGATGACCGGGATCGGCGGCGACTGCTTCGCCCTCTACCTGCCGAAGGGCGCCGAGCGTCCGATCGCGCTCAACGGCTCGGGGCGCAGCCCCGCCGCGGCGGAGGATTCCTGGTACCTGGAACGCGGCCTCACCATCGAGCCGACCTCCCCGCATGCCGTGACGATTCCGGGCGCGGTCGCGGCCTGGGACTGGCTGGTGCAGCGTCACGGGACGCGCTCCCTCGGCGACCTCCTGCGGCCGGCGATTACCTGCGCGGAGGAGGGTTACCCGGTCCAGTCGCGGGTGGCCTGGGACTGGGCGCGCAACCGCGAGCGCGTCGCCGCCGATCCCGCTTCGGCCGCCGCCTACCTGATCGACGGCGCCGCCCCGGCGGCGGGGGCGATCATGCGGCATCCGGCGCTCGCCCGCACGCTCCGGCGCATCGCGGCGGAGGGGCCGCGCGGCTTCTACGAGGGGCCGGTGGCGGACGACATGGTGGCGACCCTGCGCGCGCGGGGCGGGCTCCACAGCCTCGACGACTTCGCCGGGACCGCGCCCGAGGAGGTCGTGCCGGTGA